>JAUWNK010000052.1 GCA_030612685.1 Desulfobacteraceae bacterium | reverse complement strand
TCAAACAGATAGCGTCATCCATTTAGAAACCACATTTACCAGAGCCCAGATGATATCCAGTGGGAGATGACTCGATATGGTGCTGTCAAAATTTACATTGATCTCTGCTGGAAATTCATCATCTTTTTCCCAGAGGATCAGGGTCACCGGTACCCTTGGAAAAACAGGCAAACAAATAGCTGCATCCCCCAATTTCCTCACCTCACCATTTAGTCTCTTGCCGGCTGACAGGAATGCCTCTATATTCTCCCCAAATATTCCCTCCATGGGGTGTGTATTAAGAGAATGGGGCCCGCGGAAAAATGTCTCTCCACCAGGGATTTGCTTTTCATTTACCATTTTTCCACTTATATCTACCGCCTGTGCCCTAAGTAGATAGGTGATGATAATAAGATCGAGTTCAAATGATTTGATTTTAGGGGCATGATCATATAAAGGAACGATAGACCTTGTCTTTGGTAGGATCTGAAAGGTTTGGTTCAGAAAAGGAAGCAAAAAGCCCTTTTCATGATCATAGCTCACTATGGCCTTATAGCAAATCCCTTTGGGCATCTCTCTTTCTAATTGAGCCCAAAGGAATTGATCCGGCTCGTAGGCAGTCCCATCCCATTTCCTTTGTGGGGATCTATCTTCTTTAATCATATTTAATATTTTATCATAAAGTTTGATGACCTCGTAAAAAATCAAAAATCGAGTCACCCCCGCGAAAGCGGGAATCCATAATAACTTAAAATAACTAGATTCCTGCTTTCGCAGGAATGACAATTAAGGGTATATTGGACTTTTTACGAGTTTATCAATATCTTATCATAAAGTTTAGCTTTTCAACCTCAGTGCAATCTGTTATCATAAAAAAGTAAGCAATCAGCCATCATTCATTATATGTGTTGTATTTATATTGTTCACTTATAACTTTAGGCACTTTAGCTCACTTTAGTTCATTTTAGGCACTTCTTATCTGGGAGGAACGCTTGGGTAACGATCTTGATCAGACATTCGAGCTTTTAAAAAAGAAGGAGCAGGATTATATTGCTTATAGATTTAGAACTAAGGAATCAATGGCTATCTTTGCCTTCTTTGATTTAGCCCAGGAATTTGCTACTCTTAATAATCTTTACAGAATAGCAGTTGCCGTAATAAATTTCTTTTTTAATTATGAAAGCTGCATTTATACAATCAGGCCTGAAGATCAAGCTCTTTTGCTCCATTGCTGCACTTCTGAAGGTCTCTTGGACCCTCCTAAGCCAGCCAGGGCAGATGTTGTCATTAATCACAGCCCTTATAGAGCCGGCTCCTCTTTTATCTTTCCTATTATTGGAAAAAGGGTATTAGCAGATAAGGTCCCCCTTTTCTTGGATAATCAAATTTTAGGCATGTTCGAGATATACCCAGTTAAAAGGATGAGTGAACATGAATCTCTCTTTTTCCAGAAATATGCCAACAGGGTCGGCTATAATATGCATAATAAGCTCGTTGTTGAACAGAATATAGAACATATCCGGTTTATCAATCAGCTCGTATCAGATATTGAACACAATGTGATTACACCAAATCTCTATTATAAGGCCTTTCTGATCAATATGAAAAAGAACCTAAACAAGCATCTTGCCGAATTAGAAAGCATTAGCTCCGTGCTTCCTAAGATTGAGGCCGATAAGAATTCATCAGGAGAAGAGATTATCCAAGCAGTTGATAGCCTCAACAGTATCCACCAGGATATGGATAAAAAGATGCAAGAATTTGAAAGCCACTTTAAACACCTAAGTCTCTTTATCGAAACACTCTTTCGGGGAGAACATTTCAAGACCGGAAGCTATGTGCTCAAAAGACGATACTATAATCTCCTAAGGGATGTATTTTTACCAGAATTGGTACACTATAAGAAAAGATTAACTGATAGAGAAATAGACATAATTGAGCCATTACATTTACCTTCAGATGATGATATGATGATATTTATTGACCTTGGTCTTACGGCTCAGGTCTTTGCCAATCTTCTATCCAATGCCTTGAGATATTGTCAGCCAGCCCCGGATGAAAACGGTAACTATAGAAAGTATATCTCCTACAATATAGAGACAGAGGGTCTGGAGTCTTATGAAATCCGGAATGCCCTCAAATTTAATCTATTTAGCACAGGCAAACCGATTTCCACAAAAGAGGCACTCTTGATATTTGAAGATGGTTATAAAATCCCTGAAGATAACAGTAAGGGAGGTACAGGGCATGGTCTTCATTTTATTAAAAATATAGTTCAGCTCCATGGAGGACATGCAGGTTGCAATCCAAGAGAGAATGGAAATGACTTTTATGTAATTTTACCCCGTAAGAAATAAGGCCTTGCCATTTATGGCAGACTAAAAGAACCAATAAACTTGGGAGGAGTTTAAATCCCTCTGCAAAATCTCTAACGGGGTTTACCAAAAGTTTCAGCTAAAGATAAGCCAGAAGCCAGGAAAAAAGTTAGATCTTAATCAATTTGAAATCTTCACCTTTTTATATATACCCACAAAATGCTTCCCATTGTAACCATAGTTGGTCGCCCCAATGTTGGTAAATCTACCCTTTTCAACCGTTTAACAAAAAAGAAAAATGCCCTTGTTGATGACATCCCAGGTGTAACCAGGGATCGCCTGTATGCCACTATAGAGTGGGATGGCAGAAATTTTGTTCTTGTTGATACAGGTGGTTTTGACCCCTCTCATAGGGGGGAAATATCAGACAAGGTAAAGAAACAAGTGGAGATGGCTATCGAGGAGGCAGATTTGATCATCCTCTTGTTTGATGGGAGGGCTGGTCCTGTATTGGATGATGGGGAGTTGTTCATGCTTCTTAGGCGATCCGAGAAAAGGGTATTGTATGCAGTAAACAAGATTGACGGCCCTGAACATGAACATTTAAGCATGGAGTTCTATTCTCTTGGTATGGAAAGGGTTTTTCCCATATCTTCATCTCATGGATACGGGATTAGCTCCCTGATGGAGCAACTCATCAGGGATCTGCCTGCTATAGAGCAGCCCCAAGAAGAAGAGGACCGGATAAAGATAGCAATTGTTGGTCGTCCCAATGTTGGTAAATCTTCCCTCATTAATAAAATAATTGGCTCTGATAGATTAGTAGTTAGTGAGCTGCCAGGCACAACCAGAGATTCTGTGGATATATCCTTTGAAAAGGGGGGTAAATCCTATCTATTAATAGATACTGCGGGCATTAGAAGGAGGGGTCGGGTTAAGGAAAAAATTGAAAAATTTTCAATAATTAAGGCATTAAAGGCTATTAATAGGTGTCATATTTCCGTTATCTTACTTGATGCTTTTGCAGGTGTATATGACCAGGATTTAAGAATCTGCGGATATGCACTTGAGAGTGGCTGCGGCATGATCATAGCCTTTAATAAATGGGATCTTGTGAAAAATAATCCCTCTTTAATTAGGCCCTTAGAGGATTCTATTGACAGGCAGTTGGGATTCGTCTCCTTTGTACCCAAGATAAATATTTCAGCCCTCTATGGAGAGAGGGTAAATAAATTGTTTACATTGATAGATACAGTCTGGACACAATATAATTCTCATTTTCCAACACCTGCTATTAACAGGGCATTAGAGAATATAGTCAAAAAACATCCTCCACCATTAATTGGGGGAAGGAGGCTTAAACTATTTTATGCCACTCAGATCTCGATTCATCCGCCTACTTTTATTATCTTTGTTAATAGGCCAGACGACGTTCACCTTTCCTACAAGAGGTACCTTGTAAACCAGCTTAGAGAGCAATTTGGATTAAATCATATCCCAATAAAAGTATTCTTCAGAGAGAGATGAAATGATTTAAGTGCCTAAATTGACTAAATCAGCCTTAGGCTGATAAAATTTAACCCGCCGTAATTCTGGCGGGTAAAAGTGCCTAAAATTAAGGCAACAAACACAAAACAACGGACAACTGACCCGCCAGCCGTCCGTCGGGCAGGGCCTGAGCGAGAGCGATGGCGGGTAGGGATATGAAGAAAAGCGCAAAATGACTAACCGTGAACCCCTGGCCCAGACCTGGCTTCCCTGTCCTATTGCGTAGAAACTCCTGGCGTAGCATTCAGTGCGATCGTGCAAGGAACGCACATCAAGTCGCGCCAGGGCAGGCCTGAACCGGACAACCTCCTAAGAAACTAAATTTAGATTGCTTCGTCGCTATCGCTCCTCGCAATGACATTGAGTCGCCGATCTTGTCATTGCGAGTCCCGCGAAGGCGGGGCGAAGCAATCTCAAAAAAGGAATTTCCTATACAATAAATTTAAAATTAGCAATTAGCAATTAAAATAGTCGCCTATGAAACTTATAAGTTTCTTTCATTTATAACCCTGAAGCGAAGCGTCGGGGTCATTTGCTGAGTAGTAACGATGAAACTAATAAAAGTTATTTTTATATCATTTATTCTCCTATCATGCACATCAGGCGAAGGGCCTGCAAATAAAGGAAATACCAGACCGGTTTATATTGCTATTGTCGCCCCATTTTCAGGACCATTATCTGACTTTGGTTGGTCAATGCTTAGGGGTGGCAGGATGAGGATAGAGGAGGGTAAAGATCAAACTCTCCTTAATGGCAGGGTGGTAAAAATATTAGCATTAGATGATAGGGGAAATGCCAAAGAGGCTATTCGATTAGCCGAAAACCTTAAAAGCCATCAATCAATAGTGGCAATAATAGGGCATCTGACAACGGGGTGTACCCTATCTGCAATCCCTGTCTATAATTCGGCTAAATTGATCCTTATCACCCCTGTAGCTACGGGTGATGATCTGGAGGGCATCAAATCCCCTTATACTTTCAGAACCATTCTCTCTGAAAGCCAACAGGCAAGATCCTTAGCAGATTACATCTACCGAACAATAGATAGAAAAAAGGTGGCCCTAATCTATGAGGGCTCTCCCTTGGGTAACCGGCTGAGAAATTCTTTTCTATTAAGAAGTAAAGAGATAGGGCTTTCTGTAAAAGATATTTCCGTAGAAAACAATCCCTTTTCTAATCTCAATCAAAGGATAAATAAAATCGCTACATTAAGGCCTGGAGCTATTTTCTTGGCAGGAGGGCCCCGTTTAGCAGCCCTGATAGTCAGAAAATGGCCCAAAAAGATTGACAGGCCTTTGATCTTTGGGACATATAGGTTGATATCAGAAGAATTTACGGAATTGGCAGGGAAATATAATAAAGGGATTCTGGCAGCCCATCCATGTGTCTGGAGGTCTGATTTTGAAAAAGGAAGAGAAATAAAAGATAGATATGAGAAAAAATTTAGATATATTATGGACTGGCCGGCAATTCAGACTTATGATGCGGTTGACCTTTTGCTATGGGCGATAAATAAGTCAGGAATAGATCCTGATTCTCTTAGAGGAGTTTTACGCGGCCTGAATTCTAAAAATAGATCCATGCAAGGGCTTGCCGGTCCCATATATTTTAATCCTAACGGAATGCTCGCCAGAGATGTTAATGTGGCTCTATATACTGGAAGCGGTTGGAAATTAAGGGAGGAAGGAGTAGTAAGCAGTAGGCAATAGGCAGTAGGCAGTAGGCAATTTAGGGCGCTGCTTACTGCTTAGCGCATACTGCCTACTTTCAAAGAAGAGAATGACCAAAACAGGAAACTCAAAACAATAACCCTAAATCCAATGATCTTGGATTTAGATTGGGGAGGACTATTATGGAAAAGATCGAGATAGTCTTTGCAAGGGAGATCCTGGACTCCAGAGGAAATCCCACTATTGAGGTTGAGGTGTGTCTATCTGATGGGGGATGGGGCCAGGCTGCTGTTCCATCCGGTGCATCAACAGGTAAGTTTGAGGCCTTAGAGTTAAGGGATGGTGATAAAAAAAGATATTCAGGTAAAGGAGTAGTGAAGGCAGTAGAGAATGTTAACAATATTATTGGGCCAGCCATAACAGGGATGGATCCCTTTGACCAGTCCATTATTGACAAGACCATGATCGATTTAGATGATACAGCAAACAAAGGGAAGCTGGGAGCAAATGCAATACTGGGTGTCTCTCTTGCAGTAGCGAGGGCTGCTGCAGATTCCTTAGGTATCCCTCTTTATAGACACATAGGCGGGACAAATGCATGCAGGCTCCCCATGCCCATGATGAATATTCTAAATGGAGGCATGCATGCTGCCAACAATCTGGACCTACAGGAATTTATGATCGTGCCCAAAGGGGGAAAGACCTTCAAGGAGGCACTAAGAATAGGCTCAGAGATCTTTCACTCCCTTGCAAAGGTTCTCTCAGACAAGGGGCTATCAACAGGCGTTGGTGATGAGGGTGGCTTTGCCCCAGATCTCAAGTCAAACGATCAAGGAATAGAAATGGTATTGTATGGGATAGAAAAGGCCGGTTATAGGCCTGGTGAAGATGTAGTCCTGGCTATCGATGCAGCAGCCTGCTCTTTTTATGAAGAGGGTATGTATAAATTTGTGTCTGACCAATCTAAAAGGGACTCCGGGATGATGATAGATTTTTACGCTGACTGGGCTAATCGCTATCCTATCTTCTCCATTGAAGATGGCCTCGATGAAAATGACTGGGATGGCTGGAAGATCTTGACTCAACGATTAGGAAACCGGATTCAGATTGTGGGTGATGATCTCTTCGTTACAAATCCTGATAGAATCACCAGGGGTATAAAAGAGGGATCTGCCAATGCTGTTTTGATAAAACTTAACCAGATAGGAACCCTCACAGAGACACTACAGGCCATTGAGATGGCCCACAGGGCCGGCTGGAAGACAATTATCTCACATCGCTCTGGAGAGACAGAAGATAGTTTTATTGCTGATCTTAGTGTGGCTACAAGCAGCGGACAGATAAAGACAGGGTCCCTCAGCCGATCCGAGAGGATATGTAAGTATAACAGGCTCTTGAGAATCGAAGAGGAGTTAGGGGAGGTGGCCACATTTGGTTTTCCGGCCTAACCAGGATAAGCCGGAATAAAATCCGAAATACGAATACCCGCCTGCCGGATGGCGGGCAGGTCGAAATACGAAACAAACACTCATGCCCATTCTGGGCACCACGAAGGATGAAAATTAATTGTAACAGCTCAAAGGGACAGGGATCAAGCAGTAGAGGAAACCTTCAGGTTTCCAGAAATGGAAGGCTAAAGCCTTCCTCTACATGCTTTTGGCTTTAAATGCAAATACCTTAATGAATTCAATCTATTTAATGATCCCTGTGAACTGAACACCATGAACTATTACAGTTAATTCTATTTTCGGATCAAATCCAAAATCAAAATAACAAATATTCAAAACATTATCGATTCTTACATAATAATCAAAAATCCAGATACTGGCAAAATCACCTTGTTTTGGGATTTGAGTTTTTGTCATTCGATAGTGTTTCGAATTTCGGATTTAGGCCTGCCCTGGCGCGACTTCCGCGAAACACTATGTTGTCGCTGTTGTACTTCGGAAGTGGAACATATAGAATTCAATCCTTGCAAGCCAGGTCTGGGCCAGGGATTTCGAATTTGAATCTTTCAATGCATTACAAAATTTTCTGATAGAAAAAACACAAATTTCATGGCTGAGGTACTATGGAAAAAAATGGCCATCCATAGGGTTTTTGAGAATCTATTTCTTGTTGATCTGGATTTACCAATCCCAGGTTTCACCCGTTTTATAAGTAGCTGGATAAT
This sequence comes from Desulfobacteraceae bacterium, assembly GCA_030612685.1. Taxonomy (GTDB): domain Bacteria; phylum Desulfobacterota; class DSM-4660; order Desulfatiglandales; family B25-G16; genus JAUWNK01. The sequence continues at coordinate 9,744 of JAUWNK010000052.1, read as the reverse complement.
TAAAGAGGGGGATCGGGCTATAATAATTGATCCTGGTCCTTCTACTACTATTAATACATTACTTAATGCCTTAAGAGAGATAGGAATCAGGGGGATTGATTATATTCTTCTTACCCATATCCATCTTGATCATGCCGGTGGATGTGGAGATTTGATAAAGAGCTATCCAGACGCTCTTATTGTTTGCCACCCTCAGGCAGTTTTCCATCTTTCTCATCCAACAAAGCTCTGGCAAGGTTCGGTGAATGTTCTCGGAGATTTGGCAAGGGTATGGGGTCGACCTTCATCTGTGAGCAGGGAAAGGATTTGCTCAGAACTTGATATCCAATGGAAAGATTATATAATCCAATCATTGGAAACACCAGGGCATGCATCCCATCATCTGTGTTTCCTTATGAATGACCTTGTTTTTGCCGGGGAGGTTGCGGGAATCCATATCCCTTCAGGGAATAAACCCTATATAAGGCCTGCTACTCCGCCTCCCTTTAGGCCAGAAATTGCCTTGCACTCAATCTCACTTGTTGCTGAGAGAAGGCCCAAAAAGATATGCTATGGCCATTATGGTCTCTTGGGAGATGCAGTTGGTATGCTAAAAATAGCTAAAGAGCAGATAAGGTTTTGGCTAAACATAATAGAAGAGAGACAGGATAAAGGCCTCAATATGGATGTGAAGGAAATCCTTGGCGACATCCTTGCCAGGGATAGCCATTTGAGTTCTTTTCATCAACTGGAATCCGACATAAGAAAAAGGGAAACATATTTTATTAAAAACAGTATCAAAGGGATGTTGGGCTTTTTAAACAGATAAATATTTAGGATTTTGAATTAGGGATTATTTGTTGAGAGTTGATCGCTTGTTGAGTAGTTGATTAGTTAAATTTATTTTATTGGTTTTATAACCTTAGACACTTTATCAGCCTGAGGCTGATTTAGTTCACTTTGAACCCTAGCCCAGTCCCCTGGCCCAGACCTGGCCTATAATTTTAATATGTTGATAAGAGCACATAGCGCCTTATAGACTTAATAGTTTGATTTAATCACGTCGCGCCAGGGCAGGCTGAGACAGTATGCTAAAAGATTTTAAACCCCTTAAAACCTATTTTATCGAAAACCGGATAGCCCTGATTCTGGGACTCTCCAGCCTTTTGTTTGTAGACTTTCTCCAACTTTTTATCCCCCGGATCATTAAAAACTCCATAGATGCCTTAACCACTGGCCAGGCAACCTCGATGCTGTTGCTCAAGTATGCCCTGATTATAGTGGGAATTGCCATTACCATGGCAATCTTTAGATACATCTGGCGATATCTCGTATTTGGCCACTCCAGGAAGGTGGAAGAAGCCTTAAGAAATAGAATTTATGGGCATCTCCAGACCCTTTCCCTTTCCTTTTACTGGCGAACCAAGACAGGCGACTTGATGGCAAGAGCCGTAAACGATATCGATGCTGTAAGGATGGCTACAGGTATGGGATTAGTGGCCCTGACCGACGGGGTTGTGCTCGGTCTGGCAACCATTGGTTTTATGTTATACATAGACATAAGATTAACCCTAATCTCCCTCATACCCACACCCTTTATCGTCTATTTTACCCTAATTATTACCCGAAGGATTGGAAGAAAATTCAGGCGGGTACAACAGACCTTTTCTGAAGTAACAGAGTCAGTTAGGGAGGCATTAGCCGGAATCAGGGTCATTAAGGCCTATAACCGTCAGTCATGGGATTATGATAGAGTTAAGGAGAAAGGGGAAACATATATCTCCGATAATCTGGATCTTGCCAGGACTCTCGCCATATTCTTCCCGATGATGACATTATTTACCAATCTCGGGCTTGCTATTGTTATCTGGATTGGAGGGCGGCTGACCATTCTGGGCAATATTACAACCGGTGATTTTGTAGCCTTTATCAGCTATCTTAACCTTCTGACCTGGCCCTTGATGGCACTTGGTTGGGTTACAAACTTGATCCAGAGAGCTTCTGCCTCAATGAGGAGGATAAACGGGATATTGGATGAGGTTCCCGAAATTATCAATCAACCGAACAATCCATTTAAAGGAGTTATTAGAGGAGAGATTGAGGTAAAAAATGTAACATTTTATTATCCAAAGGAAAAAGACCCCGCCCTGAAACATATAGATCTCACAATAGAGGCCGGACAGACTGTGGCAATTGTAGGTAGAGTTGGATCAGGCAAGAGCACACTCCTTCAGACAATACCCCGCTTGATGGAAACAGAAAAAGGGATGGTACAAATTGATGGAATTCCTATCCATGATATAGACCTAAAAAATTTAAGGGGATCTATTGGTTTTGTTACGCAGGAGACCCATATCTTTTCCGATACCATACTGAACAACATAATCTTCGGTAGACATGGAATCAGCAAGGACCTCATCAGAAATGCCCTTGAGGTCTCTCAATTGATAGTCGATATCGATTCTTTTCCCAAAGGCATCCACACGCTGTTGGGAGAAAGGGGAATAACCTTATCAGGAGGACAGAGACAGAGGCTGACCATAGCAAGGGCCCTTATTTCCAACCCCCCAATCCTGATTCTGGATGACGCCCTTTCTCAAGTAGATACCAGCACTGAGGCTATTATATTAAAGAGTATCCTGGAGATGAGACATGGAAAAACAAATATCATTGTTTCTCATAGGCTCTCAACCATTAGGAGGGCGGATATAATTTATGTGCTTAAGGCCGGTAGACTGGTAGAGGGAGGTGACCACACCGCCCTTCTAACTGCGCAGAAGGAATATACCAGGCTTTATGAAAGACAGCAGTTGAGTGAGGAATTGGGAGGGGAGTAATAGTCCACCGCAAAGACGCAAAGGACGCAGAGATGAATGAAAGGAAATAAAAAGATTAAACCCCTGCCCGCCACCTGCCCGCAATGATACGCAACGCGAGGCGGGCGGGTCAGCGATCTCCTTGCCCTGTTAGATAGCTTGATAATGCTATAGCATAAAATGCGCATTCTCTTGTCTGATAAAGAAAAGTGCGTGGGAGCCTTCTGTTTTATCTAACAGGGTGAATCTCAGCGGTGAATGTTTACGAAAGAGGCAGATAGCAATGCATTTTGATTATGGATATATGGAAGATAGCAAACTTGGTAAGCCTTACAATATAAGCCTTTTAAAAAGGTTAATTCCATATGCAAGGCCATATAAAAAACCTATTTTACTTGCCCTGGCCTTAACGCTTTTGATCACCCTATTTAATCTTTCTATTCCATACCTTCCCAAAATCGCCATAGACAGATACATATTATCCTGCTGGCACCCAGTTAACCAGAAGGCAATTTCCATAGGCTTAGCCGAAGAGTTTAACCAGAGATATGGCCATCTTACGAATACCACAAAAGAGGCCGGATTGGGGTTTATCTCAAACTCTAAGCTCAAACAGATCGACCCTGTAGACCTTAGACGCTACCAGGAGCAAAGCCTTATTTCCAGAGAAAGATTTTACAGGATCCCTTCTGAGGCAATTAATCAAGATAGGTTATTTAGACCCGAAAAGGCAATAAAAGGACAAGACCCTTATCTTTATATCTCTGTTAAAGAATTGAAGGATGTCTCCCCTAATACAATATTAGCATTGAGACATAAAGACCTTAACGGTGTATTGTTTATAGGGCTATTCTTGCTTTTTTTGATCGGGGGATCTCTCTTGTTGAATTATTGGGAATATTATCTTTTGGAGAAATCCGGGCAGCATATTATGCAAGATATCAGGATGGAGCTTTTTAGCCGGATTCAGGGGCAGGCCGTTCGATTTTTTGACAGAAATCCAGTAGGGAGATTGGTTACCAGGGTAACAAATGACATAGAAAATTTGAATGAGATGTTCAAATCGGTTCTTATCACAGTCTTTAAGGATATATTTCTCTTGTCAGGCATTATAGTAGTCCTGGTGCATCTGAACTGGCGCTTGGCACTTATCTCTTTTATACTTATGCCTTTTGTATTTGGATTAGCATTGTTTTTTAGCAGGCAGGCAAGGGAGGTATTCCGGGAGATTCGAGCCAACCTTGCCACAATTAATGCATTTCTACAGGAGAGGCTTCCTGGCATTCGGATTATTCAACTTTTTGTCCAGGAAAACTCTCAGCTTGAACGATTTAAAGAGCTCAACCATAAAAATTACCTCACAGCCATGAGACAGATCAGGATCTTTGCTGTATTTATGCCATCAATGGAGGTTTTTTCCTCTGTGGGTATAGGTCTCCTGCTTTGGTGGGGAGGGGGTAAAGTTATAGGAGAACAGCTCACCCTGGGCTCTCTTGTAGCCTTTATCGGGTATATCCAGATGTTTTTCAAGCCACTAAGGGATATCTCAGAAAAATATAATATAATGCAATCTGCCATGGCATCCATGGAGCGGATATTTGAGCTTATGGATCAACAGGAGGTGATTCAGGAGCCAAAGATACCTAAAAAGCCAATGAGAGCTGAAGGCCACCTTCAGTTTAAAAATGTCTCTTTCTCCTATGAGAAGGGCTTCCCTGTCCTCACTGACGTCTCCTTTGAGATTAAGCCAGGACAGATGGTTGCTCTTGTTGGCATTACCGGGTCAGGAAAAACAACTATAATTAATCTTCTAGAGAGATTTTATGAATTTGAAAGGGGAAATATCCTTTTAGATAGCCTTGATATCAGGGAGTGGCGGATAAGTGAGCTACGTTCACAGATAGGCCTCGTTATGCAGGATGTCTTTATCTTTGCGGGCAATATTGCAGAAAACATATCCTTGGGTGATAAAAAGATAACAAGAGAAACATTGGAAGAGGTTTCCAAACAGGTAAACGCCTATCAATTTATTAAACGCCTTTCAGGGAACTTTGATCATGAAGTAATGGAGGAAGGTGCAACCCTATCTGCTGGAGAGCGTCAACTTCTGGCCCTGGGCCGGGCATTGGCTTATGATCCAATACTTCTGGTTTTTGATGAAGCCACCTCCAGTGTAGATCCGGAGACAGAGCGACTAATTCAAGACTCTATTTTTACCCTCTCAAGAAGACAAACTACCCTCATTATTGCCCACAGGCCTTCAACTATTCAGCATGCCGATAAGATTTTGGTTATGCACCATGGACGTATTGCTGAGCAAGGTACCCATGAGGAATTGATGGCCTTGGGAAATATCTACTTTCAGTTAAACCGATTGTGGGAAAAAAATGTAAACACATCGCATCCTTTTATATCATTTTAACCTTGATATGACATCAATAAAACGTAGTGTGTAGCTTTAGCTGCGCATTTTAGCGGGTCTAAAGACCCGCGTTACATTATTTTTTTATCATTTCAAGTAGAAAATGATATTAGATAGGTGGTTAGTAGCTATTCTTTGGCGGGAGGCGATTTTTTAAGTAGCCACGTTAATCTATTGAGAAACCCGGATTTACCTATAAAGCCTACGATCCTCAGGCTCATCTCTTCAACGCCCTCTCCATTTATAAAAACTGCTGTTGGAATACCCCTGATCTGATACTCTCTCATTACCTCATTATGAAATTGTTTCACCTTAGTTAGGTCTAATCGCATGGTAATAAAATTACGGCTTAACTTTATCACCTCAGGGTCTGTAAATACTTCCTTCTCCATCGCCACACATGGCCCACACCACTCAGCATAGAAATCTATAATCATTGGTTTTTTTTCTTCCACAGCCTTTACAATAATGGATTGATCATATGGAATCCATTCGATCCCTCCCACGTGCTGGCTTGTTAGCACCAGGTAGACTATTCCACCGCACACCAAGACGACTCCCATGACCTTTTTGAGATAGGGAAAAATCCTGAGCTTAGCTCCTGTCTTATCAAGCCAACCAAGATGGATGCCTGCTGCTGCAGATACTCCGGCCAAGAGCCAATGCTTTCCAAAAAGGTGGGATATTAAAGGGCTTATCATAAAGGCTGCCATGCCGAGGAGAACCCAGCCCATAAACTTTCTTATCCAAAGCATCCAGTCCCCTGACTTGGGTAACCTGGCTATGGCTCCTGAGAAAACGGCCAAAACCGAAAGAGGTAAACCAAGGCCTATACTGAGGACAAAGAAATAAAGGAAACCCAGAAAGGGATCTCCCATTTGCCCTACATAGACCAAAAGCCCCAGTATAAATGGGCCGAGACAGGGAGCGGCTACTATCCCCAGGGTCAGGCCCATAAAGAATGTTCCTAAGAAGCCGGCGTAGCTCTTCGATGCCACCCGTGTGAGCCCTATAGGTAGCCTGATTTCCCACAAACCGAAGAAACTCAAAGCCATAGCAATCATTACACTGGCTACAAAGATCAAAACAAAAGGATTCTGAAGAGCATAGCCAAGCATACCCCCTGACAAAGCGGCTGACAGGCCCAGCAAAGAATTGGTCATTGACAGGCCAAACATATATAGTAATCCATGAATTATAGTTTGACCTCGTATCCTCTCACTCTTTCCACCGAAATAGGATACGGTTATGGGAATAAGGGGATAAACACAAGGCGTAAGATTCAGGGCCAGGCCCCCAAGAAAGATTGCAAGCAGGGTAAACCAGATGCTTGCACTTGCACTTTGCTTCTGGGAACTCTGCTCAATATCTGAATCTCCTTTTACCTGAATAAGTCGATCCTGGCCCAGGGCTGTGTTCTGCGTTCCTTGCAAAACAGTATAAGCTTCTTTATTCTGATAGGAACCCTGGGGGTGGGTGGTGTCAGCTTCAACCACAAAGACCCATATAACGATAAGTAAGAGAAATAATAGCAATAACCCATATTTTTGTTTCATTCGCCTTGAATCACCTAGTATCACTTTATGTCGCCTCATATCCTCATCCATTTCTTAATTTTAGGCCATAATTTTATATAAAATTCTAAGGAATACCCTTTGATTTGATAGCAAATATCGCCTGCTCTATTTTTGTTTCTGCATCCGGTGATTCTTCTCTAAGGCCTTCTTTTGCCTTTTCAATCAATTGACTTAATTGAGAGTCAAATTTTCCCCATCTTTTAACAAACTCAAGGTAGCCATCGGATAAATATCTATTCAATTTAAACCTTAATCTTTCTAATGGAGGTAGTACTTTGTAAGAGGCAATGTTTGCCAGTATTTTCTCTTTTTCTACTGATAACTCTCCTCTGAGATTAAAAAGAACATTAGTCATTTGGAGTGTTTCTATAATGCAGTTAAAATTCAAATTCTCTATGATCATTCCTATTTCATCGATCATTTGATCTTCAGTTGGGGCCTCAAATTCTCCTGATTCCCATCTAAGATAAAGTGGCGAATCCCTAAGGACTGCTAAACTTCTTATTCTAACCTCAGTCGGTTTTATCTCATTTAAAACTCTACTTGTTTCCAAAACATGTCTTTCTGTCAATTCCCCATTTTTGCCGGCCAGGCCCGGCATTACAAAGGCAGCTAAATGTATTCCAGCTGCCATAACTTTTTGACCACCTTCAATATGTTCTCTGCTATTTATTCCTTTTTTCATATACTTTAAAACTTCATCGCAGCCTGACTCTATTCCAACAAAGAGCCAAGAAAGACCTGCTTTGTGTAATTCTTCTAACTCCTCGAGAGACCTTTGAGCACAGGTTTTTGACCTGGCATAGGAAGTGACTGTTTCAATGGTTGGAAAAGTTGCCTTTAAGTATTCTAACACTTCAATCAACTTATTAGGCCTCATAAAAAGTGAATTTGCGTCTTGCAAAAACACCCTTTTTTTGCCATACAAAATCCAATTCACAACATTATTAAGAGTTAATCTGGCATTATAATTTTCAGGAGTTAGATTGTGATCATCTTTACTATAAATTTCCGGATAGCTTCGAATCATAATCATATTTACTATTTCCGGTTTTATTATCCCCGGCCAGCCAATTTTCTCAAAAGTTGCCTTTATTAAGTTTTCTATTCTTTTTACTGCATTAATATCTCTCTTTATCTCCTCAACATCTCTGTGGCCAAACTTGTTTCCCTTATAAGTTGGACAAAACAAACATTTATTCCAAGGACAGTTCCGGGTTACCCTCAATATCAGCGCTTCTCCTTCACCTATTGGCCCCATTGGTCCTATGTCAATAATATAATTACATGTATCAGGATTTCTACAACTTTTTGAAATCATATGTCTTTAAGTGACACTCGATTTATGCCATCCGCATGGAATGATGGAATTTTGGAATTTTGGAATAGTGGGTAGTGAAAGCGGAAAAGATCATATTTAATTATATTTTTTCCTTTAAACCCATCATTCCACCATTCCAGTATTCCAATTGCGTAACGAAGTGGAGCTAAGTTCTATATATTTTTTTCTCCACAACCTTTCCTCTTTGATTTTGTTAGCAATGCCGAAATCTCAGATAATGATAAAGTTTATAGTAACTGTTCACGGGTTCAAAGGTTCTCGCCCGCCAGAAGTATGGCGGGCAAGGTTCAGGGTTCAACGAAACTCTGAACCGCTGATTCGTGGGATATGGGAGTTTGTTGGGTTTTCTTCGGTATGCAAAACGGTCTTGCCCCAAAGTCCAGACCTGCCCGCCATCGCTTTCGCTCAGGCGTGGCGGGCGGGGTGAGCTTTACATAGCGTTGAACCAACAAAACATAAAGTAACCTTGAACCCCGCCTGCCATCCCTGCCCGCAGTACGGCAGGCAGCGTCGGGCAGGGGTGAACTCTGAACCTGTGAACGCCTACAGATTGTATACGGAGTAGAATACAGCAGAATTCCGGATACAATCTTTACCGTTCGGCGATATTACATTTTCTTTACATTATCGACATTCATTTAACACCTGAGAATAACGCCTGGGCTAACAATCCAGCAATGGGTGGAAAGAAAAATGTGCATGCAATACGGATTAGCGTAAATTTCCAGCCCAATATCCCCACCTCCATCGGTAATCGCGAAACCGCCCACAATGACCAACCTGTTAGAAAAGCAACCATGGTTCCAACGCCTGCACCAGTGCGCAAAAGTCCAGCAACGATAGGCAAGCTAACATAAGGCCCTCCAGGGGTCAAACCTCCAGCCACTGAACCAATGAGTATCCCTCGCATACCAGATTCCACACCCACCCATTTTGATATTAGTTCATTAGGGAGAAGAACCTGAACCATGCCAGCCACGATAAACGCCAAAATCAGTAATGGCAGGATTTCAACGGTCATATTCAGGCCTGCTTTCACACCACTAATGTGTTGTCCCTGTCCTTTGTAGTAACCTAAAGTAAGCAAAATAATTGCAAGTACTCCCATTACTATTGTTGGAATTAACATTCCTGAATTCCTCCTCTTTTTATCCATCATTTTTCTCCACTCTTACATAGCTCAAGTAAACGTCGCGGAAATTCTACAACTTATTGAAATTAGAGATTTATTTTCAAGGTCTGAATTTTTTGCCTCGCACATGGCCTGCCCTGGTGCGATGGGATTGATTGCTCCTATGAAGCATGTAGGTCAGGTCTAGACCATATAATCAGCCCACTAAGCTCATAAACCCGGTCTGGGCCAGGGAATAATGGAATGATGGGAGATTGGAATGTTGATTATAGAAGGAATTATTTCATTTAATCCTTTCATTTTGAACTTAGCCGCCTACGGCGGAGCTTTTTTTCGACAGGCCCGCCCTGGCGCGACTTCCTTGGAATAAATTGTCTTCGCTGTAAGGTGCCTCAAACAGATGCCATAGATCAAAGCCCCGTCAAATCAGGTCTGGGCCAGGGATTAACTGGATTTACATGATTTTTTTATTTATC
>JAUWNK010000160.1 GCA_030612685.1 Desulfobacteraceae bacterium | reverse complement strand
TGCGGGATTCGTCTGGCTTGTTCGTAGACGTCTTTCATTACTCTCTAACCTTGAACCCCGCCTGCCCGCCGGAGGGCAGGCGTGAACCCTGGAACTTTGAACCTAAGTGGTTACATTTATTCTTATTAAAAAAGAGGAAATTTTTGCTTAATGTTATAACTTTTACCCTTTAAATCGGTTACTGAAATTTAGTTGTTAAAATATACCTGATCTTTATTTATGTATCGGAAGAGATTTCCCAAAACTTAACATCTTTAATAGAAAAAGCTTGCCAAAATTTCAATGCCTTATGCCATTTGCCCCGCCCTGTTGAATTCACATTTAATACGGTTAAATGGAAATATATATGCTAATTCGTTTTTTTCTCAGATCAAATGGGGCAAGGCACCTGCCTTAAATCTCTCGAAGGGCTCGCGGGAGAATGCTTTTAATAGATTTATATGAAAGTGTAGGGGCCGATGCCCTCATCGGCCCGTTCGGGGAACGGGCGCTACACTTTCATGCTTCGTTGTGACCGAAAGGCCATAGGAGTTCATTAGAAGTAAGAAGCCAGGCGATGATGGCTTATGGCTCAAAAATTTTTTTTAAGATTTTCTCACAATGTGCCGATAGATACATTGAAACATGATTAAATAATGAAAGGAGGTGAAGAAAGGAGTAAACCCTTGTTAAATTGCCAGGGCATTTAACGGGGTAGGCAAGATGTGGCAATCCAATATGGTTGTCAAAATAAAAAAACTTAAAACTATTTGGCAAGGATGCCAAAAAAACCATTGGTCAGAAACAAATAACCAACAAATCAAGGAGGATTAAACCATGGCGCTAGTAATTAACAACAATTTAATGGCCATGACCGCTGCCAGAAACCTGGGAGCGATCTATAACCAATTGGCCATATCAACCCAAAGACTTTCCTCAGGCTTAAGAATTAACACTGCGGCTGATGATGCAGCCGGTCTGGCTGTACGGGAAAGTATGCGGTCGGACATCGCGGTTATCAATCAGGGTGTTAGAAACGCAGGTGATGCAATCTCCATGATCCAGACGGCGGAAGGCGCCTTACAGGTCATCGATGAGAAACTGATTCGAATGAAGGAGCTGGCAGAACAGGCTGCAACCGGCACATACACCACAGCCCAGAGGCAGATTATGCAGGATGAGTATGATGAGATGGCCAAGGAGATTACCCGAATTGCCAATGCCACTGATTTTAACAGTGTAAAGCTGCTGGATGGCTCCATCTCTGGCACGGGCATGAAGATTCACTTTGGCACCGGCAACAGTTCTGCGGAAGACTATTACTATATTAGCATCAATGAGATGACCGCCGAGAAACTGAATGTAGCTATAGGTGGCGGATCCCAGGCTGCGGTAGCAGTCCAGGCTTCGGTGAGTTCTCAGGCCTCGGTAGCAGTCCAGGCTTCTGTGGCATCCCAGGCAGCGGCCTCAGGCACAGCCTATGCCGCTCAAGCGTCCCAGACTGCGGTCACTTCACAGGCTGCGGTTACCTCACAGGCTGCGGTTACCTCACAGGCTTCGATGGCCTCACGAGCTGCTATAGGCACTAATTCATCCATTGCGTCCCAGGCTGCGGTGGCATCCCAGGCCTCGGTAGCAGTCCAGGCTTCTGTGGCATCCCAGGCTTCTGTGGGTAGCTTAGCATCTCGGGCATCAACTTCAACAGGGGCTGCGTTGTCCTCCCAGGCTGCGGTTACCTCCCAGGCTGCGGTTACCTCACAGGCTGCGGTGACCTCTCAGGCATCCGTCGCAGCGACCGGTGTTGTTCTGAATACTCAAACAGGGGCTCAATCTGCCCTTGGTGTGGTAGATTCTGCTATTGCCACTAAAGAAACAACCCGTGCTAATCTTGGCGCTATGCAGAACAGGCTTGAAAACACTATCACCAACCTGACCATTCAGGCGGAGAATACCCAGGCCGCTGAGTCACGTATTTCAGATGTGGATATTGCTACGGAGATGACAGAGTTCACCAAGAACCAGATCCTGGTGCAGGCGGCAACTGCCATGCTTGCCCAGGCGAACACCATACCTCAGTTGGCACTGACGTTGATTGGAGGATAGTCAGGTGGCTAAAAGCTCCCCGGTGAAATATGCTTCGCCCGCCCGCCATTGCAAGGCACGAGCGGGCAGGCATTTCGCGGGGCAAGCAAAGCTGAAGGCGACATAAGGAAAGGGGAAGCAGAAATGCTTCCCCTTTTTTTTCTTTAGGGCACAGTCCAGTTGCGATTAGGCAGGGCTCTGATCCCCCAGAGCCGGAAGTATCTCCTGCCACTCCTTTAAAAGAGGCACCAATCCATATTCCAGCAGGTCGGCCAGCACGATCCAATCCTCTTGTTCCTGGGTATGGATCATCTGATCCATCATTTCTGAAAGCCTCTGAAGCCTATCTTCTAGTGTACCATTCAACATTTCCTTGACCTCTGCAAGCATTTTCATAAAAAGGCGAAGGTTTTCCAAAAAGTCTGCATACTGCTTATTGGCCTCATTTTCATCAGCAATACGGAAAAGCTCAGATATCTTCTCTGCGGCCTGAATCATCATGCCCAATTGCCTTGCACCATTTTCGAAGAATTTCCTGGCAATCTCCTCTGTGGTCATGGTATCGATCTCAAGGGTCTCGATGTCACTTAGCGGTATCCTGGCGGCATCATGGGGGTCTTTTTCAGAATAGACCTCTCCATTGAGCTTCACCGTGATAACTACATTCTCGGGCCTTACATGTTCAGACATTATCTTTAGCAAAACCTCTTCCAGATTGTGGACATCAGATTCTTCGATTTCCATGGTTTTTTGATCAAGCAAAATTTCCATTACATTTTCTCCTTTTTAAAAATCGCAGCGCCTCACATACCGTAGGGCAACCCTTTATGGGTTGCTATTCAAATGACAAGGGACAAGCCCTTGCCCTACGGGGTTGCTATTCAAATGACAAGGGACAAGCCCTTGCCCTACGGGGTGGCCATGATTTACAATCCATAAACCAATGAACCAGATAAGGGATACGCTCTCCAATCTTTCAATAAACCTCTCCTCACAGGATTATGAAGAATATACCTTATCACAACAGCGATGTCTTCTTCTTGCCTCAAGAAATGGTCATAATAACGCCTCTGCCAAAACGACGTCCCCAGAGCAAAGCTACCCCATCCAACTCTTGCACATAAACTTTTGAAACCACCTATAAAAGATGGGATAGAACATCTCGAAGAGGCACTCAATAATAAATGAACATGCTCAGGCATAAAACAGTAAGCAAAAATGGGAATTCCCTTTTCCCTTGAATACTGTGTCAGGATTTCGATGCAGGCTTGTCCAAAATCAATTCTATTGAAAACTGGTATACTGTCTTGAGTACAGATTGTGATTGAACAAATCTGGCTTGTGTCAGAATATAAGGAAGAATCAAGACGAATCTTTTTGCGCATAAGCAATTGTTCTTTTATCAAAATTCTATGGCAAGGGACAAGCCCTTGCCCTACGGAGTTGCTATGTTGCCCCCTAGCGTAGGGCAACCCTTTATGGGTTGCTATTCAAATGTCAAGGGACAAGCCCTTGCCCTACGATTCAAATTGTTTCCTCATATATATACACAGCTCCCTCAATCTCTGAGTATAAGTATGCTCTTCCAAAATACGTTTTCTTCCCAGATGGACTATTTTCTCTCTCAAGCTATCATGTTTCAGATAGAATTTGACTAATTCCGGGATCTCTTCTCTCTCCCGATAACAGACAACCTCTTCTCCTATCTCCAGAAGTCCTTCGATCTGCCTCTTGTAATCGGTGAGCAGAAACCCTCCTGATGCCGGAACATCAAACACCCTTTGATTGACGGCATTTCTCATCTGAGTGCTGGTAATGTTAAAATTAATCTTTGATACATTATAAAAATAGTTAAGATCATAGTAATAAGAAAGTTCTGGTCCTATTTGAAATGAACCATTCAGAAGCTTATGCCATCCACCATCCCCACGGATAATGGGATTAAATGGTTCAAGCATTTGAATATATTTGATCCGATATATCTGAGTAGCCTGCCACATGATCAGGGTTTCAAAATCAACACGCTTGTCATTTGTCATTTTTTGAACAAGGGAATGTCTTTCGTAGGGCTCTTGATTAAGGATATCGCCTACATTTCTGCAGTCGGACCAGGCATAGGCCTTTCCTAATTCCTCCAGCATACTTTTATCCTCATTGCTCATTCCCAATCGTTCCATCCTTTTCTGAATCTTCTTGACCATGGAATTCCCAACAAAGGAAACCACATTTGCCTGAGATAATAACGGATTTTTATTGGTGTCTAAAGGTCTGAAGATATGAGGATCGGTGGCCAGAGGAAGATAATGGACCTTATCAAATCCTAATGCCTGAATATCTGTGACATAATCCTCATCCCATAGAAAGATAGTGCAATAAGTGGAAAGATTCCTTTCATAGTGTTTGATAATTAGCATAGGGCTGTCCACATACCAGGATGCAAAAGGAATCTTTAAGGTAGTCAGGAGGTCGGTGACGATGCCTTCCCGATCAAACCCCAGATGGTTAACTGTTAAGATAAAATCCGGTTTAAACTCAATGAGCACCCTTAATAGATTTTCAATAAAATCATTCCGGGCAATTTCCGCCTCCCTCTCGATGAGGATGGTCTTTAGCTGGTGCCCTAATATTCTAATAGCATTAACCAGCTCCCCCATCATCAGATACTGTGAATTGATAAGCAGGATATGGAGTTTCTCGCTTTTAAATTTTTCGTATTTTAGTTTAGTCCCGATCCTGATTTTTTTAGCCATTTCCAGACGTTCAATAATAGGGTTATAAAACCCTGGAAATGCCCGGATAGAAGGTGGATGTTTAACTAAAAAGATATCCCTGAGGCCGAATTGTAATTGAATCCTGGAAATCTCTTCTAAAGTTTTCTCGAGCCTGTTTCCTATCACCAGAAAAATGTTTGGATCATTCAACACATCCGGCATGCCATCAATGGTCAGAGCGACTTTGAAGATATCTTCATTGCTCTCAACTACAATAACAGGCTGATCTGTCTTCTTTACGATCTCTTTTAGATGATAGCCAAGCCCCAGGCCTAATAGAATGGTTATATGATCTTTGGGTATGTTTATATTCCTGGAGAAAATAGCAAGTTCACGTGAAATGTCTCTGTGACTATAGCAGGTAATCCATTTTCCTGCTTCCCCCAAGACCTGTAAATTTTTTTCTCCGGATGGATTTTGGAATACCCGAATCCGCTTATCATCAGGATGGTTGGATGGGTAATTTTCGCGATCTCGATTCATGGCTTGTTATACTAATCCAAACGCACGAAGATGGTTTACATTGTTATTGCGAGCCCGAAGGGCGTGGCAATCTCGTTCTCTTGAGATTGCTTCGTCGCTCCGCTCCTCGCAATGACATTTCAATTAATGCGCTTGTATTAATAATATTTTCCTTTTCGTGCTTTTGTCCTTTCGTGTTTTCGTGATAAGCTTTTCTGAAATTTCGGTTCTTTTCTAAATCTTTCTTGTGCCAATTAATTGTTCTTTTAAGTCCTTCCTTGAAGTCTGTTCTGGCTTTGAAGCCAAACTCTTTTTCAGCCCTGGATGTATCTAACATTCTCCGTGGTTGTCCGTCGGGTTTGGAATGGTCCCAGATGATTTTTCCTTTAAAGCCTGTTAACTCGGCAATCAATTCAACGAGGGCTTTGATCGATATTTCAAAACCTGCCCCGATATTAACGGGAGCGCTTTTGTTGTATTTTTCTGTGGCAAGAAGTATAGC
>JAUWNK010000179.1 GCA_030612685.1 Desulfobacteraceae bacterium | reverse complement strand
CGCCTCGCCTGTCCCGCACCGTTCCGGGTCGGGACGGGGAAGGCGAGGCCGATGGCGGGCAGGCTTCGCTCCTCGCAATGACAAGATTGCAACTTGGTGTAAAACATTGGCATTCAATCTATTCAAGGATATCAGCAAAGTCAATGATGATCAAGGTTTTCCAAATAGGGATAGTTGTTTGAATCTGAAAAAATGTCAACAGGGGAAAAGATTATGGTTAAAAAAGATTCAGGAGGTATTCATCCCTGTCAATTGATGTGTAGGTAGTAATATCGAGTAGGCTAAGTGATCTTCTTGCAAAGTCAAATACCTTATCATAGTCAAAGCTTATTCCTATCTTCTGATAGTATCTTTCTAAAACCCTCTTTGGTCTGAATTCCTTAAACTCACATGGGATAGAAAGGGTTGGAATATCGGCTTCCTTAATTACTCTCAGTATATCGTCGCTGTTATACCTGATTATAGGCCTAAAGACTGTGTAGCCTTCCTTCATCTTTAGACAAGGATAAAAACGCTGGGCTGTTTCCATAAATCTTTTATTATTATTTTCAGCATTAACAGAATTTGAAAAAAGATCGTTCAGGATATGTTCTATGGAATAGCTGACAATATCCCAGAGACTGTAGCTGGTTACAAGGACAAGACTCTCCCAACTATCGATCGTATTGGTCAAGACAGTCTTAAGCATCTGTTTTCTTAGTTTCTGACAGCGGAGGCACGGATTCACCTCATTCTTTATATACTCATCCGTCTCACCCAAATCATGCCAATGTATTTTTATACCTCTTTTATTCCAATAAGATTCGATCCTTTCCTTTTCTTTATCTGGGTATCTGTGAACCGGGTATGCTCCAGCATGTGCTTTAAAATCAAATCTAAACTCCCTCTTTGCCCTTAAGAGAAAATTCATGGTAAGGGATGAATCCTTGCCCCCCGAAAATAACATCAGCACATTCTTGTCGCACAAGGCTTCCAGTATAGATCGGTGCTCTTCCTTCCACTGGTTATAGTCTATAGCTGGACTCATACCTGTTTCCATTAGGATAGCTGCCTTTCACAAAACTCAAAATTGATTGCTACAAGCAGATGATACTTTCATTTTTTTTAGGAATGGAGGTAAATTTTTGTAGGGGTCGGATTTATCCGACCCACTTTTGTAGAACTATTTAAATCTTATTCTTTCTACGGGTTCGATAAATCGAACCCCTACATTTTTACTATCATTCATTTTTATAATCTTTTGACCACCTATTAGGATAGTGGATTCGAGATCGATAGGCTGGGATAGTCGTTACTTAAATGTAGTAAATTTTCCCTATTTATCTTTACACCAAGCCCGTAGCCATCTAAGGGCCCTGCCTCACCACCCGGCCCAAAAGATACATCCTGAGTAGTAATATTTTCCTTTAACATAAATCTATCATAAGAGCCATCATAGTAAACAGCATCACGACAGAGGAGACTTAGTGCCCTGCCGGCAGCAGAAAGAATGCCTGATTCACCAAGTTGACAGCCGATTTGGAAAGAAAGTCCGTTCATCCGTAAATGGTCAATTATCCTGAGTGATCTTCGAAAGCCACCACATTTAGACAGTCTGATATTTATCATTTTATAATTTCCATCCTTTATAATTCCTTCCAAATCTTCTAAGGAGCATACCGACTCATCAGCCATCAGGATTACACCATAATTTTGCATTATCTTGGCAAATTCGGTAAGGCCTGGATCGCCAGGAATCATTGGCTGCTCAACAACTTTAACGTTGTATTTATTAATGAGCGATACGTGGTTAGAGGCAGTTTCATGATCCCATGCACCATTGAGATCTACCCTTAGATCGTAATCATCTCCAAACATCAGTCTGACTGTTTCAATCACCTCTTTATTTTGTTTAAAATCTTGACCCATCTTCAACCGTAGCTTATTAATTCTCATTTTCTTAATCAACTGACATACTTCCATTATCCGCTGGTTATTGGCGAGAGGTATCGTAGCTCCATAATAAATTGTGCTTGTGAAGAAATCTTTGGGAAAATATTCTATTATATCTGTGTCTTGGCTTTTTCCCAGTGCATCCAAAAGAGCCATCTCAAGGGCGCAAATAGCTGAGTTGTGTTCCTTACCATTAGGAAGGTTATCCACGAAATCCCATATCCGGGAGACATCATTCAGCTCCCAGGGAAAAGAATCCTTCTTTAGGAAATGGCTTATACTTTTGGTCGCGCTTTCTTGTGATTCCCCTGTGACATACGGTCTGGGTGAACCCTCACCGTATCCTTTTATTTCCCCCATATCGTCAATAATCTCCACAACTATATTATTAGCAGTAGAACCTTTTTTAAGAGAGTGAGAAAAATCACCTAAAAAAGAAAGTAATATATTATAAATGTTAATCTTACCTATTTTCATATCTTACACTGCCCACCTTAGTTTTTAATCGCACCGAAAGATCAGCGGGAAGGTTTATAATAAATGTTGTCCCTTTGTTGACCTCACTTTTGACCTCAATCGTCCCCTGATGATCTTGAATATTTT
This sequence comes from Desulfobacteraceae bacterium, assembly GCA_030612685.1. GTDB lineage: Bacteria > Desulfobacterota > DSM-4660 > Desulfatiglandales > B25-G16 > JAUWNK01. Next base: position 2,296 of record JAUWNK010000179.1, on the reverse strand, counting down.
GATGAGCAATAAACAGGCCGAGACCAGTACCGTTATGCATATTACTTTTATGTTTGGTTGTAAAATAAGGGTCGAATATCTTATTAATCATATATTGAGGGATCCCGATCCCATTATCCTTAACCTCTATCCGAATACCTTTTCTCCTTCCATTCATGGAGGAGTCTGCGGTTAAAATTTCGATCTTTCCACCTTCAGGGGTAAAGTCTACAGCATTGGAGAGGAGATTTAAAATAACCTGTTTCATCTTTTCAGAATCTATCCATACTTGCCCGATATCAGGATCAAATCGACGGACAACATCAATTTTTTTATCGTTGCTTTGTGGCGAAACGAGGAGAATCATTTTGTTAATCAGGCTGTGAAGATCATTCAACTCAAAGTGTGACTCTCTTGTCTTGACCAGATCCAGCAGTTCTGTAATCAGATTATTCACCCGATTTGTCTCCTCCATTGCAATTTTATAAAATTCCACCCTGAATTCTTCATCGTCGTATTTCCGTGGCAGCATCTGTATGAATGTACCTATGGCTGTCATGGGATTCTTGATCTCATGGGCCAGTCTTGCAGCCAGGTTGCCCAAAAAGGAGAACTTTTCCGCCCTGCTCAACAGGGCATGCGATCTTCTGAGCTCCTCCACCTGTTCTTGCAGCTTGCTGTAAAGTCTTGCGTTATCAATGGCAATAGCAATCTGGGGTGAAAAGATTTCCAGTGTTTCACGGGTTTCCTTTGGGACACCACCTCCATCAACAGCGTCAGTGGCAATAACCCCGATAACCTTAGATCTGGTTATCAAAGGAACCACATACACTGATATAGGTTTTCCACGGGTCAAGATAATGTTTTCTTTTCTCAGGCTTGAACTTTTTACCTCTTGAACATATTCTGGCCGTCCTGTATTGGTAACCCTTGCCAGGATGTTACTTACCCGACGGAGAGGAACCCTGTAATTTCTAATCTCTTCCGGGACTTCACCATCAAAGCCAACACCGTATATATATTCAAGATTCTCTTCCTCTTCATTCACAAGCATGATTATGGCACGATTTATCCGGCATACATTGGAGAGAATGTCCATAATAACACTTAAGAGCTGATTCAAATCCAGCACGGAGAGGATGGCCTTTCCAGTCTCCTGTATGGCTATGAGTTGCTTGATTTTATAGTTCAGCTCTACGTTTAGACGGTTAACTTCCTCATATTTTTTTTCAATAATTTCTTTATCTTTCTCCTGTTCGGCTATCATATCTTTAAGCATGGCCTTGGAGGTGAAGAATCTGGAAAGGTATTCCTGAATTTTGCTCTTGATAGTCCATTTTAGATGGTACTCACAATAAGGTGCGTCATCAAAGTAACAACATTTTTCTTCAAGTGTCAGTGGCTTACCACCCCATATAGTATGTAGATAAGTATATGTGGCTTGGTTATACAAGCATAAATCTTTTGACAATTTCATTTTAGGGTTCCAATGAAGACGTATAATGGACCTGTTTCTTTTTATCTCAACCAGTTCTATCTTTTTGCTCCGATTAAATTTATCATTGATTTTTTGGGCATATTTAAGGGCTTTTTTCGATGACCAGAATGCCTTGACAAATATCTTTTGAATATATCCGAGTGATGCATTTTCCACTGCAAATTTAGCTATTTTATAGGGTACCATATCATCATTAAGTATGGTCTTGGCCCTCTCGTACAGTTTTACAATCACAGCGGTGGAGATCCAGTTGTTTGGATCAGTCAAAAAAGGAATTGGATCATCAAGGGCATCAATCTCAGGGTCAAGATTTCCAAGTAAGGCTGAGCAGTCACCATTGTTATGAGCCTTTACATATTCAAAGATAGCCTTGACGTTAATACAACTCGTCTCTTTTTCCATTTTCTTTAAGGTAACTTAAAGTTAAAAAATTAACAGATATCTTTGAAACTATAAACTAATACCCTCTCATGAAATTTTACCCATTGCCGGTTGCAACAGTGATGGAGATACTTCTTTATTATCCCGTATAGTTGAGACTGTGGCATATCCTATATTAGGATAATTTTTCCATTGATACCATTCTTCAGGGTATTTGTATATGTACTGCTCCAGAAATTTCAGTACCACTGCTCCAGCCGACATATTTACTGAGCCATTGAATTGTTTGGCCATTTCCTCCCACGAAGTTGCAATAAATTTATATCGGTAGTTAGAGTTTCTACGTATAACACAAAAAACAATAGAGGCATCTCCCCTTTTTACTAAAATATTTATAGTTCTGTCCAAATTGATCTTTTTTCCCAAAAAAAGTATTTT
>JAUWNK010000116.1 GCA_030612685.1 Desulfobacteraceae bacterium | reverse complement strand
GGTCCAGCTCCTATAAGGTAAACCATTCCTTTAACTTTGTCTTTCAACTCCTTAACCTTTCAGTGAATTACTCCGCCCACAGCGCGGGGCTTCCCAATTTCTTTAAAAACAATCTCCTCCCCCTTGTCGAAGATCCCGTCTTTAGCGGGGATGGCCTCCGGCTCGTAGAGTCTCCGCCTCGGAGAGGGGAGGAAAAAGGTGGGAGTGAAAATCCTTTCCCATTTTCCCCCTCCCACCGAGGGAGGGAAAATGTAACTTTTTACGAGGCTATCAAGGTTCAAATCCTTCAAGTTTACTTGGAAGGGCAAGGTCCACAGGCATCTACATCACAGCTGCCAGCCCATCATGTATATTGTACCTGTTTATACTTCCTTCTAACGACTCATATTTATAAACATTGTATACTTTTTCTATAAATAATCCATTCCCTTTAATAATGCAAACATCAGTTGTACCTGGCCATTGTCTCGTATAATTTTTTATACACTTCCTCTCCCATCACTTCATACCTCCGTTTCTAAGATGTTAAGGTGCCTTCCGGTATTCCACTCTCACAGGGCACCTTCGTCTGGCAGAGACCGCAGCCATAGCCGTCAAAGTGGTAATGGGATTTCACGTAGTCCGCCGTTGTCAGTCTAAGATGACTCAGGCACTTCAGTTTGTCATGACCTGCTTCGGTAATGGCTCCCACAGGACAGCGTGAAATGCACTCGCCACAGCTCCCCTTCTTGAAGAAAAGACAGTATGCGGGGTGATCCGTGTAAGGTCTGGGAGTGGGCGGAATCTGTATATGGGCTACTACGGAGCCTGTCCGCATCGCCTTCCCCCGGGGGGTAATCAGGCCTTCACAGAGCCCGAAGGTCCCAAGACCTGAGGCATAGGCCGCATGCCTCTCCGACCAGGTGGAAGCAATCGAAAAACGTTCTGATTTTTTCATCTCCCACTGTGGGGAGAGCATGGGTGCCACGGCCTCATACCCTGCATCCTGAAGGGTGGCCACCACGTGCTTACGAAGTTTGACATTGACCTTCTCACCATAGATCCGTGCCCGGGCCCACCGCTCGGAAGGATATATCTTCTCTCTCCTGTTATCTGACTTGGTCGCCTCCCTCTGGGGCAGGATCCAGCAGATAACGGAAAGTTCTTCTGGCTCCGCCGGACTCTCAGGAAAAGTGAGATTGAAGATCTCAGCTGGGGTGAAGTGAAACTGGCCCACATGCTCTTTGTAGCTCTCGAAAATCGGATCTGATCCTGAACAAAAACCTACTAATGCTTCCTCCCAGGCCGGTTCATTGGCCTCATTCTTGAGAGAGTTTTCCAGTGAGTTCTCTATGAAATTTTGGATGATATTCTCAATCCAGGATCCGGGATCAGGTAGCAGTTTTTCCGTTTTCATTTCACTTCTCCACAGCCCCGTTGAGCTCTCTGTATCCCAGAACAATAATTGATTTTACATTAGGCAGAATAGTTTTAGGGTCCGGCGATTTCTTAGATTGGTAGTCCTCGATCGCAGCAAATCCGACTGCATCCGCCCCCAACTCATAACCGAATTGCCTGATTTGTTCTTTGTCCATAACACCTCCTATAGACCTTTAAACATTGGCTCCTCATAAAAATATGCGGGTAAAGATTGATTAAGGAGAAGGGTTATGGAGTCTTTTCTGAGTGACTGTCGGGAGGCCTTCGTCATTTCAAATTGTTACGGAATGGGGGACCCCCTGGCTTCGATCCGCAGGATCGAAGAACAGGGAGGGGGTCGGCTTCCCCCGTCCGTAACTGTATGAAATGACCAGGCCGGGAGACCCAGAATCGAAGAAAAGATTTCATAACCCTTTTTCCTGCTAATATATTAATAAATACTATTACTCAGCTATTCTTTTTTTATATATTTGCCCACAGATTTTTATGAGGACCCTAAATTATTTTGTATGAAAAATTTTTTAGCCAAAAAAATTATCCATGTAGACCTTAGAGAAAGAGCTTAAAAAGGACCTTACAATCCCTTTTGTGTCCCCTTTAGATCGTTTATTCATCTTCTATCGGTCCTCCTCCCTGGCTTTTACCTGTTTCCGCAGCCAGTTATACCAGTCTTCAAGGCCCTCTCCCGTTTTGCAGGATATCCGGAATATGGTTAGATCCGGATTAATCTTCAATGAATCCTCTTTTATTTTTTCTAAACTACAGTCCACATAGGGTAGAAGGTCAACTTTGTTTATCAGAAGCACTTTTGATTCATGGAACATGAGCGGGTACTTGGTTGGCTTATCATCACCCTCAGTCACGCTGAGTATCATAACCTTGAAATCCTCTCCAACCCTGAACTCCGCAGGGCAGACCAGGTTTCCCACATTCTCCACCACGAGAAGATCTATTTCCCTGAAATTAAATTCTCCAAAGGTATCCCTGATCATATTCCCGTCCAGGTGACATGCCCCACCCGTGTTGATCTGTACAACGGGCACTCCTTTCTTGGCTATCCGCTCTGCATCCTGTGAAGATTGAATATCTCCTTCTATGATCCCGATTCTTAAGTCGCCCTTCAGGGCATCAATGCTTTTTTCAAGGAGACTGGTTTTACCTGCTCCTGGTGAACTCATGAGGTTTATCACCAGCAAGCCATTTTCATTAAACAAATCTCTATTTTGCTGAGCAATACGATCATTGGCCTCCAGTATATTTCTGACTACTGAAATCTTCATAGATAAGCTCCTTATTGCGAGTTAAAAAACTACGTCCTCTGGGCGTGGTCAGAGTTCTTTGGCTATGCATGGAAATACAACAAGGGAGTATTGGAGAACTTGAGTATTGGAATGAAAACAGAAGATTATGATGTTTTTATGTTTTGTTTTTAGCATTACTCCATTATTCCAAAAAAACCCTGAAATAACAGGCCCGCCCGCCTCGCCTAAGCTCGCGATGGCGGGCAGGCATCATGGATCCCCTCTGGGGATAAATCCGCCATACTTCTGGCGGATAAATCAAAATCACGTCCTCTGGGTGTGGATTCTTTAATACATGTTTATGAACTTAATTCCCCTCTTTACTATCAGGCCACCTCTATTTCTACAATAGATAGGTTTTGGCCCTCAATGGTCTCAATTTTAGTGCTGCCGCAATCAGGGCAAATAAAGGTATAATCTTTTATCTCGAATTCACTCTCACAGGCATGGCAATATCCTTTTAAGGGGATAATCTCCATGATCAACCTTGCTCCTTCCAGTTCAGTCCCGGCAGTGATCACCTCAAAACAAAAAGATAGGGCATTGGGAACAATTGCTGACATCTGACCTATATTAAGGCGCACGGATCTGAGGATCCTGGCATTGTATTTTAGCATCTCCTCTTCAATGATTTCGATGAGGCTTTGAGCTATAGACATCTCGTGCATATAAAGGCCTGCTGTTTTCCTATAGAAACACGCTTTGTTTCATTATCTACACTCATTTCTCCCTTATCATACTTGATAAAGTAGATCTCTTTGAAACCTTCCGGAAGGTGAATGCCTTCTCTTCTCTTCTCTTCTCTTCTTTCCTTTTCTTATCTCTTAGTCATAAATAAATGTTTTGATTGTCTCTGAATGAATACCCTTCATCTGAATTCCTCCTGAGAAACTAAATGTAGAATAGAGCATGGAGGTATCTTTTTTTACCATGCCCTCACAATGACGATCCGGTAGGCCGCTTCAAACCAGCGCACACGGACAAAGTCCCTGGAAAACAATGACGAGTTGCTTGTGCGCAGAGTTTGAAGCGGCACGCTGAGGCCCCCTGTTATAGGGCATAATGTAAAAAAAGACACCTCCATGCTCAACGTAATGTTTCTTTTATTAATAACCCTAAAGCGAAGCAACAGGGTTAATCGCTCCTAAGATCCACCCTCTTTTTTATGTCGCTTGAGTTTCTGTGCCAGGTCTGTCCTTGCTCTTGCCCGGATCTCCGCACGCATGGAATGGGCTTCCATCTGATTTTTTGGAATCTCGGGCTGCTGATCCTGAGGCTTACGAACAAGCCTCAGTGCACCGCTGGGGCAGGTGGACACACACAGCCCGCAACCTATGCAGCGATCAGCATTAAAGGCCACCTTCTCGTCCTGCATACTGAGGGCCTCCATCTGGCAGCGTTCCTGGCACGTCTCACATCCTATACATATTTCGGTATCGGCCTCTACAACGAACGGCGATGAAACCACAGAAGCGGGCACAGGATAGTTCTTGAGGTTGAGTAGAACCTGGCAGCAGTCTCCACAGCAGCAGCAGATATTGACAATCTCTTGGGAATTGCTGGGCTGAAGTACCAGGCCATCTTCCTCTGCCTTCTTGATGATATCCAAAGTCTCCTCCAGGGTAATGATTCGCCCTAATCCATTGCGCTCGTAATAATCGGCACCCCAGCCAAAGATGAGACAGGCCTCCATTAGCTTGCCGCAGCCCCCTCCTTTGAGCTTATGTTCCAGGCGACAGATGCACGGGGCCACCAAGAATTTTTTCTGTTTCCTAACCATCACCTCTGCTTGCTCATAAGGCAATACCTCAATGCCAGCGTGAATACTTTTTCCAATCGGGATGGTTCGAAGCTGGGGTAAATAATCAAAGGCATCTCTGGCAAGCGTGGGTAAGTACTCTTCCATGTCTTTTATGAAATCCTTATCCAAGTCATTCACATGGTACTCCCATATGCCAACCACAAACTGTGATGCCATATACGCCGGTGGCCGCTCAGGGGTTTCGATGCTGAAGATCAGCCCTTTTCTTGCTATGTCCCTCAGCCTTGAGGCTGCCTGATCCTCATTCATCCCGGCCCGCTCTGCTATTACTTGAGCTGGCTCAAGCTTCATGGTTAAATACTGGGCTAATTCTGCATCCTCCGGGCTGAACAATCGCTTAAGGATGCGCAATTCAACTCCGCTCTCAGTGGCTGGAAAGCCACCGGGCAAACTGTCCAGGTGCTCCCTCAATCTTTCGTACACGCCATACATTCCTTAACCCTCCCTTCTCCTATTCAAACTAATACATTGGAAATACGATGTTTTTGTCATTGGGACATTGGTATTTTGGTCATTGTTTCGGATTTCGTGCTTCGTATTTCGAATTTTTGACCGAAAAAACGGGGTTTTCGGTCAAGCTATAAATAGGCGTATATACCCTTTTTTATATAAAAAAATTACTTCTTGCGAGTTAGTGACACTACTCCTGATAGGCTTGCAAAGAGAGTATCCAGACCTTCACGCCCCAATTTATTCTGAACTTCTGCCTGTGCTTTTTCCCATAGTGGAAATGCTTCCGTAGCCTTTTCAAGTCCAAGCTTCGTAAGCGTCACGACTCGCTCACGCAAATCCTCCCCACTTTCAATCCTGATGAGACCCTGCTTATCAAGAGGTTTGAGATTCCTTGCCAGTGCCGACCGGTCCATTACAACGGCTTTGGCCAGCCTTTTTATACTCACCGGTCCCAGAATCCGGATCGAGTTTAGCAGGATGAGCTGTGTCGAGCGGAGGTCCACCGGCCTCAGCATCTCATCGTAGAACTGTGTGATACAGCGAGCAGCCTTCCGCGTGATGAAACAGACACAGCTTTTCCCCATTTCTATAGCTTGATTTTGATCCAGTGCTTTGAGTTTAAGTGACATCAGTTATGCCTTGCTTCTAATTCTCTACGATATGAAGTATTTGCCCGTAAGCGATTCTTTCTTGATGTCTTCGATCTTCTATAAAGACATATAGGGGCATATACCCCTAATCTTAACCCTTGTCAACCTTTTTCTGTTAGCAGTCAGAGACCTTTGCATAACCCAGTTCGCCGCGGCGAAATGGCCTTTTAAAATCAGGTATGGGTATCTTTTTTAAGGCACGAAGAAGCACGTGCGCCTTTGCCGTCCAGTAGTGCAGATGAAGGCGGGCGGATAGCCACATCAATCATATCCACTATCTCTCAATTGCTGGTTTTAGACTTAGGCAGCCGCTCGCCTGGATCAGCGGTAAAGAGTATGCAAAGCAGGCTTCCCAGTTCGCTGCCTGAAAAAAGATACCCATACCTAATGAAAAATATTGGGTTATGCAAAGGTCTCACTCAAGGGAAAAAATCTGACCCTAATTTTATACATCAGTCCCAAAGCTATTGACCATAAATATCATCCAAGATCTTCTTTGCCCCCACATCTAAAAGCCTTTGGGCCAGTGTTGCACCAAGCTCGCTTGCCTTCTCCGGTGGTCCAATAACCACATCCCGAAATATAGTGCTTCCATCAAGATCAGCCACCAGACCATCTAAATTGATAGAGTCATCCTTTAGCCTTGCAAAGCCGGCAACAGGGATCTGACAGCCCCCCTTTAGCTCCATCATGAAGGATCGTTCAGCTTCAATTGCCACCCTTGTTGGATAATGATCTAAAAATGTGAATATATCCCTTGTATCCTGATCATCCCGTCTTAATTCAAGACCTAAGGCACCCTGTCCAATTGCAGGCAGCATAAGATCAAAAGAAAAAGTCTGTGTTATCTTACCCTTAAAACCTATCCTTTTTAACCCGGCAGCAGCAACAACTATTGCCTGAATATTAACTGTATCCAGTTTTTTAAGCCTGGTGTCTAAATTTCCCCTTAAAGGAACAATCTTTAGATCTGAACGATAATGGAGAAGCTGGGAAGAACGCCTCAAACTACTGGTGCCTATGCAGGATCCCTCTGGTAGATCCTTAAGGAGTATATTATCCTTAGAGATCATAACATCATGCGGATCTTCCCTCTCAGGGACAATTCCGATATACAAATTATCTGGTAGTTCAGCAGGAACATCCTTCAGACTGTGCACAGCTACATCTATCTCGCCTCTTTTTAGGGCCTCTTCTATCTCTTTTACAAATAACCCTTTCCCGCCAATAGTACTCAATGGTCTATCAATTATCCTGTCACCTTTTGTCCTGATCTTAATTAAATCAACCTCGATATCAGGATATCTGGCCGATAGCCTATCAATTACCCATTTCGTTTGAGCAAGTGCCAACTGGCTTGCCCGTGTACCGATTCTAATAGTCATTGCCAGAAAGTGAGCTAAAGTTATAAGTGCCTAAAGTGTCTAAAGTTTAAAGTGAGCTAAAGTGCCTAAAATAAGCAGTAAGCAGTAAACAATCCGCAACCTGAAACGGTCTGTTGAGTGGTTGAGTCATTAATTCGTTAAAAACATTCAACTGCTCAACTACTTAACTACTCAACTACTCAACCAATAGGCTATTCAACTTTTTCCTAAATTCATAATTCACGATCAATAACTTTACCTAAATTGAGCGATTCTCGCCTCCCAAGACACCAAAACAACCGTAGGACAGCCATCTCGGCCTCCGGCTCGTTGAGCCTACGCCTCGGAGAGCTATCCTTGGATTTTACGAAGACATGCCAGAATGCCCCGCCTGGAAGGGCGGGGAGATTCACTTCTTACGACAGGCGGGACGCCTGTCCTACTGATTTAAACATTAGAATCGATCAATTTAGATTTTAGGCACTTTAGCTCACTTTAGGCACTTATAATTTTAGGCACTTTTCTTTGAGATCAATAATCGCGCAATGTCGAGGTCCTGGGGTGTGGTTACCTTTATATTATTCCCCTCCCCTTCGATTATCTTTACCGGGATCCCCATTTTTTCAATCAGGAAGGCATCATCCGTTGCCTCTTCCCAGCCATGTTTAACTGCCTCCTGATGAGCCAGATTTATATCCTCCCATCTAAAGATCTGGGGTGTCTGAATTAACCATAACTGGCTTCGATCAACTGATCTTAGGACGCTTCCCTGGCCATCTATCTCTTTAACCGTTTCTTTAACAGGAAGGCCTGTAATCACTGCCCTAAAATCTTTAGCGACCTTGATTACCCTCTCTATAAGCCCATTTGTAACTAAAGGCCTGACACCATCGTGGATAAGCACCCACCTATAAGAATCAGCAACCGCCTCAACTCCATTCCTTACAGAATCCTGCCTTCTTTTTCCTCCGACAATAACCTTAAAAACCTTGCTCAGTTTATACCTATCCACTATTTCCCGTTTGCAATAATCAACATCATCTTGAGAAACCACAAGTACAATCTTGTCAACCAAATTACATTTCTGGAAATGACTCAATGTAACTGCTAAGATTGGCTTCCCGCATAGATCCATAAATTGCTTTGCCTTTTCAAAACCCATCCTGGCACCAATGCCTGCAGCGGGAATAATTGCTACTACCTGGTATATTTCCATTTCTTACCGACCTTAATTATGGCGCCATGTGTGGATCGAAAAACAGGAAAACCTGAAATTCGAAACAATATGATTAAAGAAGATAGTATTTGTATTCGCCAAAAATGTAAGATGCTTTGTAAAAATGCGGAAAACAATGGGAAATATTCGAAAAGATTTAATAAAAGAATCAAAGGAACTTATGAGCTCCCATGGCCTTTCGGTCACAACGAGGCATGAAAGTGTAGCGCCCGTTCCCCGAACGGGCCGATGAGGGCATCGGCCCCTACACTTTTATATAAATATATTTAGAGCCGGATTGAGCAAAAGGCAATAAGGTTTTAAACATTCGATGTTTGAATTTTGATATTGTTTCGAGTTTCGATATTCGGATTTCGGATTTTGCAGTTTCCATAATCCCCTAATGTTAGCAAGTTAGCTTCTACTTTGACGTTACCGTTCCAGAAGCATGTAGAGGAAGGCTTTAGCCTTCCATTTCTGGAAACCTGAAGGTTTCCTCTACTGCTTGATCCCTGGCCCCTTTGAGCTGTTATAATTAATTTTCATACTTCGTGGTGCCCAGAATGGGCATGAACGTTTGTTTCGAATTTCGTATTTCGAATTTTATAATATAATGTCAGGACCAAACTCCTAAACCTGTCTGTCCGTGTGTATCTGTGGTTTGAGTGTCTAAGCCTGGGATATCTTTCTCGTTTCTTTCTTTAGCCTATTTATCTTCCTCCTCAATATATGAACCATCCGTTTATCTTTCGCGTTTCTTGCCTCTTGTCTTTTTTTCTTAAGCTCTATAATCTTTGTTTTGAGTTGTTTTACGGTGATAGCTTCCTTTTCAATCTCTTCTTTTGGGGCCTTTTTTTCTTCAATTCCCTTTCCCTTTTTAATTGCCGCTAATAACTCAGCCTTCTTCATTGCATGAATACCAACTAAGTCGGGAATTTCAGTGGCCACCACCTTCAACTCCTTAACAGTCATCCGGTCTAAATCTTTTTCTTCCTTATGTTCCTTTTTTTCCTCTGCACCCATGATTATCTCCTTACTTTATTCTTCATAGTTTACCTATCTGAAAAGAGAGGTAAGCATCAATGCAAAATGCAATTACTCTTTCTTAAAAAATGGTTTAAATAGATCGATTGGAATTGGAAATAGTGTAGTTGAATTGCCCTCAGCCGCGACCTCCCTCAGGGTTTGAAGATATCTTAACTGCAGGGCATATGGATAATCTTCTATCTTCTTGGCTGCCTCTGCCAGCTTGTCAGCTGCCTGAAACTCACCTAATGCATTAATAACCTTTGCCCTTCTCTCCCTTTCAGCCTCTGCCTGCTTTGCCATAGCCCTCTGCATCTCGGCAGGAAGATCAATATGTTTTACCTCTACATTGGAGACCTTGATCCCCCAGGGATCAGTGTGTTTATCGAG
>JAUWNK010000188.1 GCA_030612685.1 Desulfobacteraceae bacterium | reverse complement strand
ACAAACCCAATAATAGGGAGAATGAACATGGAAAAGAAGACCTTGTTTGAACCTGGAGATCTGGTGAAGAGCTTTACAGGCCAGCCTGGTCTGGTTATTTCAAGAAAGACATTGGATAAGATAAAAGGAAAAGTTACAGAGGGCAGGAGGCCCGGTCATTTTTTTGCTGCCGGATGTCCTGAGAGTATTGATTACCTTCTGAAGGTCCCTGTATTTTTTGAAGATGGAACATACGATATAATGAAACCGATGAATATTAAAAAGACTGAAGGGGATCTTGAGGAAAAAAGGGCGAAATTGGAAGAAATGTTAGAAAATGCGTAACAGCTCAATAATTAGGGGTAATAGCTGATGGATTCCCGCGAAAGCGGGAATCCAGTATGTTTGTATGCAAAGGCACTTACCCCTAATTATTGAGCTGTTACGAAAATGCAAACAATTGAAAATTGAAAAGAGGTCATACCCATTTTCCAGGATTTAGATTCAAATCTTCATAAGTCATTATTCATTAAGCTATCTCACCTCTTCCCATTGCCGGCATACATTATTTCTGTACGGGTAAAAATATGATGGCTTCGTAAAAACCCAGACTCAAGGCACCACAGACTGGCAAAATTCTTGACCATTCACCTGATTTTAGGCTAAATTTCATTAGTTCTTAGCTAAATAGGTTTAATCTTTATAAAAGGATTTACCCCGTGAAATTTTACCCTGCCTGCCATATAGGGAAGGATGATTGTATCAGAGTGCAATCTTTACCGCACCTGCCCTGTAGGGAGGCAATATCGCACCAGGGTGAAATGGGAACCATATTTCACTGGGGTGCCATGAAAGGAATGCCTAAAAAAACCCCGTTTCTCAAAAGAGAGTGTGGTTTTTTCTTGCTTATACATCAATATTGATGTTGACTTCCTATGGAATTTACTATAGAATTTTATGAAACAAGTGCGGGCAGATTCCCTGTCCATGAGTTTCTCGACGAGCTAAAGAAATCCAATCCTTATGATTTTGCAGCGGTCCTGGCAGGCCTCGCAAAGCTCAGAAACAGGGAATATCATAAACCACCTCTATCAAAAGCTATCGGAGACGATCTTTTTGAGTTACGACATGTGGGCAAACTGAATACCAGGGTATTGTACTTCTTTACAAAAGGCCAACGCATCATCCTTGTCCGTGGCATCAGGAAAAAGACGAGAGTTCTCCTGGCACAGGATCGACAGGTTGCCCTGGAAAGAAAGAGTGATTGGCTTACGAGGAATCTCACATGAGGAAACAAACAAACTTTGATCGATATCTTGATGAACAGTTGAAGGACCCCACCTTTGCAGCGCGGTTTAAAGAAGCTGGTGAGGCCTGGGACGTGGCTATGCAGCTTACTGCACTGCGTAAGGAATCCGGTTTGTCTCAAAAAGAACTTGCTCAACGCGCGGGAACTTCTCAGCAGCAGATAAGCCGCCTGGAGTCTCCGGGTTATAAGGGCCATTCCCTGAGCATGCTCCGTAGGGTGGCTGAAGTGCTGGGAGGCTCGGTACGAGTCCAAATTCAACGGGGTAAACGGGCAAAACCATCAGGGGTTGCCGAGGATACGGAAACTTACAAAACCAGGCCGAGCTGATATGGGGCTTGAGCCGATCAAAAAAGAACAACAGTCAAACGAAGATTTGACTCGTTGACGTTGATTCATGCATTCACGGAGCAGGGCGTGGATATGGCAAGAAGGAAAACAAAAGTCAAACGGAGTTTTGATCCGATTATGGGTATGGCTAGTAAAAGAAAGCCCACAGCAAAAACTAAGGCACAACGACCCCCGCGAAAGGCAGAGGTCGCCATCGCGAACGATTTGCCGCTCCCATCGGGCTACCTGGAAGTCCTTGAAGTCATTAAAAAGCGGGTCCATGAGGCCCGCATTCGAGCATCCCTTTCCGTCAACCGCGAATTGATTATCCTCTATTGGGAGATCGGGCACCTGATTTTACAACGCCAGGAGATCGAGGGCTGGGGTGCTAAGGTGATCGACCGGCTTTCGGTTGACCTAAACCGGGAGTTTCCCGACCAGAAGGGCTTCTCTGCACGAAATCTGAAGTATATGCGTAAGTTTGCAGAGAACTATCCTGACATGGAAATTGTGCAGCAAGCTGCTGCACAAATACCCTGGTTTCATAACTGCGCGATCCTCGACAAGGTCCAAGATGCTGTCCAGCGTGAATGGTATATCCGAGCGACCATAGAGTACGGTTGGTCGCGCGCCGTGCTCATTCACCAGATCGATTCCGACCTATATAGCCGTCAAGGCAGGGCACTGACGAATTTTCAGACCACACTGCCCGCCCCCCAATCCGAACTAGCTCAGCAGCTCGTTAAAGACCCGTACAGTTTCGAGTTCCTCGGACTCGGCCCGGACATCTCAGAACGACAGCTCGAAGCGTCGCTCATCGGGCGTTTGAAGGATTTCCTGATTGAATTAGGAAAGGGCTTTGCCTTTGTCGGACAGCAATATCACCTTGATGTAGGTGATGAGGATTACTATCTCGATTTGCTTTTCTATCACCTGCACCTGCGCTGCTATGTAGTCATTGATCTTAAGGTTGTGCCTTTCAAGCCTGAGTTCGCGGGGAAGATGAACTTCTATCTTTCAGCCGTGGATGACCAGCTGCGTCATCACAACGATCAACCCTCTATCGGACTGATCCTCTGTAAGGAACGCAACCGGCTCGTGGTCGAATACGCCCTGCGCGACACCACAAGGCCCATGGGCGTTGCCACCTACCGGGTTCTCCCGCGTAAACTCAAGCGCGAGCTACCAACAGCCAGACAGATTGAGAAGGGGATCGGAAAAACATGATGGCTAAATTGTCAGAGATGGTAATGAAATAATACAATGTTGCATAAAAGCATGTAGTGAAGATGAAGAAAAAAGAAGCTAAATACCCCATACCAATTCGAGAATGGTCAGAAAATGACCGCCCGCGGGAAAAGCTCTTAAAATATGGTGAACATACCCCGTGCAATGTTTACCCCGCCTGCCCCGTAGCTCCGGGAGATGGTACTGGGGTGGAATCAGTAACTATTCAACTGGGCCGAGCATATTTCACTGGGGTGTTCTTCCCTTTACTTTTACCAAATCCAAAATCCCTGCCCCGTGAAACGCAAAGCATGTTTCTCTGGGTCGCAATCCGCTCTCCGTCCTCTGGCCTCCGCCCCATGCACCTAGCGCCATGCGCCATGCTACTTACCCATCGTTGCGTGTTTTTCTTGACCATTCACCTGATTTTAGGCTAAATTTCATTAGCTTTAGCAAAAATAGGTTTAATCTTTATGAAGGATAGCCATGAACTGATTGCCCGGAAAACCCGTTATCTCAAAATGAGATCGGGGTTTTTACGATTGGGAACCCAAATTTAGCAGACTAACGATAGTAGAAGGATATTGTAATGCCACGTATTTTCGACAACATAGAATTAAGCCTTCTTCCGGCTCTCCAGGAGAACCTGGAATTATCTGACCATGCAGACTTTTGTGTAGGATATTTCAATCTTCGGGGTTGGAAACAATTAGACTCTTATATCGATAAATGGTCTGGAGGGGAAGGCCATTGTTGCCGTCTTCTTGTAGGAATGCACAGATTGCCCCAGGATGAATTACGGCAAGCAATGAGGCTTTCAAAGAGTGTAAGTGGCATGGATAACCAGACTGCCTTGCGTCTTAAGAAAAAATTGGCCGAGGAGTTCAGGGAGCAACTCACTGTTGGAGTGCCCACCAATGAAGACGAGGCAGGTCTGCGCCGGCTTGCTGCTCAGATCAAAGCAAAGAAGGTTATTGTGAAGCTTTTCCTTAAACACCCTTTGCATGCAAAACTCTATTTGCTTTTCCGTCCTGATCCTGTCAATCCAACCACAGGGTATCTCGGCAGCAGTAACCTGACCTTTTCCGGTCTTTCCCTACAAGGCGAATTAAATGTGGATCTGCTTGACCATGATGCCTGCACAAAGCTATCCAAATGGTTAGTAACGTTCAAAAGGTTCGGCTTTTTATTTTCAAGAGTAAAATCATAGAGAAATTTAAACCGATAACTGTGAATCGGTGTGATACATATTTTTAGTCTATCTATACTTTTATATAGAGATGATTGTAATCATCTCTTA
>JAUWNK010000066.1 GCA_030612685.1 Desulfobacteraceae bacterium | reverse complement strand
ATTCATTAAGGTATTTGCATTTAAAGCCAAAAGCATGTAGAGGAAGGCTTTAGCCTTCCATTTCTGGAAACCTGAAGGTTTCCTCTACTGCTTGATCCCTGGCCCCTTTGATCTGTTACAATTAATTTTCATACTTCGTGGTGCCCAGAATGGGCATGAACGTTTGTTTAGGATTTCGTGCTTCGGATTTCGAATTTAAAATCATCAGACTTGAGTTAACCACAAACTTGACATAAATTTTAAGATCTTAGCTTATATAGACATCTAGAATGACATGAAAAGCAATGAAAATCAGTCGATAACCCCTTTAAAGGTGATATACACAGGGCTAATATTGACAGGGATACTTGTCGCTATAGCCCTTGTTTCTTTAAGTTTGGGCCCTGCTAAGATTTCTATAAAGGATGTTTTTGCTTGGGTCACTGGCTATAGACCAGTCGATCAAACGGCATGGATGATCCTGTTTAAGATACGATTGCCGAGGATCTTGCTGGCTGGCCTGGTTGGTTTTACACTCTCTCTTGGTGGGGTTGTATTCCAGGCCCTCCTTAGAAACCCCCTGGCAGAACCTTTTATTCTTGGTGTCTCAAGTGGAGCCGCAGTAGGTGCCATTATAGGAATTTTTTTTGGTCTTGGGTTTACCTTTGGTGTACCCCTTTTATCCTTTATGGGCGCCTTGTTTACTATTTTACTGGTGATGGGCATAAGCAGCCGTCATGGGGGATTGGAATCATCAACGTTACTTCTGACCGGGGTAATTGTTAATGCCTTTTTTACTGCTGTAATAATGTTTTTCATTTCCACCACAAGTGATAGCAGGCTTCATTCCATGCTTTTCTGGCTCTATGGTGACCTTTCACAAAGCAAATATGTTCAGCTTTCAATAAGTCTTCCTATTATCCTCATTGTCTCAGGTATAATTTATGTCTTTTCCCGCCATTTAAATCTTATAGTAGGAGGGGAGGAGTCTGCCCTTCAGATGGGTGTCGAGGTAGAATCGTTAAAGTGGATATCATTCCTTGGAATATCATTAATCACTGGTATTGTTGTATCTTTTTCTGGAATAATAGGCTTTGTTGGTCTAATTGTACCACACCTGATGAGGATGTGTCTTGGCGCTGATCACAGGCTATTGATACCGGCTTCTGCCCTGGGAGGTGCTGTTTTTTTGATAGCGGCAGATACATTGGCACGGACAATAATATCTCCAAGTGAATTGCCGGTAGGAGTAATAACCGCCTTTTTAGGGGCCCCTTTCTTTATATATCTTTTAAAGGTGAGAGGTAGCCAGTGGACTCAGAGCTGATCCTTAAAGGTGTCTACTTCGCATATGACAGTCAATGGTGTCTTGAGGGGATAGATTTTGAGCTTCAAAAGGGTGAAATTTTAGGGATGATAGGTCCAAACGGATCAGGTAAAAGCACCTTGTTAAAGATTATAGATGGCCTTCTAAAGATAGACAAAGGAGAGATTTTTCTTCTGAATAAACCATTATCCAGTTATAAAAGAGGTGATATTGCCAGACGTATTGCCATGGTGCCCCAGGAGTCAACCTTTAGATTTCCTTTTTCAGTGTCTGAAGTGGTGCTTATGGGTCGTTTTCCTCATTTAGGCCTCTTTCCTTTTGAGAGAAAAGAAGATCTGGAAATAGCTCAACAATCTATGGACCTCACCGGCACCCTTGATCTGGCAACACGTTCCATATATGAATTGTCAGGAGGAGAGAAACAGCGGGTGCTTATTGCCAGGGCATTGACCCAGAGGGCTCAAATAATCTTGCTGGATGAACCAACATCTTTCCTTGATATAAGGCACAAGGTGGATATATTTGAACTTATTTCATCCTTGGCCCGGGCACAAGGACTCAGTGTGATTATTGTTTCCCATGATATCAGTCTGGCCGCACAATACTGCCATAGGATGGTTCTTTTGAATAAAGGCAGTGTTTTCAAAACAGGTGAGCCTGCTGAGGTTATAACCGCTGATAATATAAGCACAGTCTATCAATGTCCGGTGCTTGTTGATAAAAATCCTATTAGCAAAACCCCTCGTGTTACAATTCTTTCAAAAAATCATTATTCGGCCACTAAGTCACCAAGGCACAAATAATTGAAAATTGAACTTGGTGTCTTTGTGCCTTTGTGGCTGAATAGTAACTTCAAAAAAAGGATAGGTTATGATTGATTTATTTATCAAAGGCGGCCCAATAATGTATCCCCTTTTGATCTGCTCAATAATAGCGCTGACTGTGATAATTGAGAGGGCAATCTTCTGGATAGGTGAGGATCACAGGAGAAATCAGGCCCTGGTTAATGAGATTCTATCTTTGGCTGAAACAGGCGATTGGGAAGCGGTTAGAGAAAAAATCGGAGATTCAAAGGATTTTATTATAAGGATCCTGGTAGCAGGCATCCTCCATAGGGAGTTTAGCATGTCAAAGGCAATGGAGACGGCTGCTTCGGATGAATTATACAGGATGAGGATATATCTTCCCATACTTGATACCATAATCACAGTTTCTCCACTCTTGGGTATTTTTGGTACGGTAATAGGGATTATTATTTCCTTTAAATTCCTGGGAAGTGCAGGAATCGAGGAACCGCAGGCAGTAACCGCCGGGATTGCCCAGGCCCTCATAACAACTGCCTCTGGATTGGGAATAGCCATCCTTTCACTCTTTCCTTATAACTATTTCAATTCCAGGGTGGAGAAGGCAGCAGCAACCATAGAAAAGTATGCTACAAGCCTGGAAATAGTCCATGAGAAATTGAATCAGTCGAACAATAACGTGAAACCTTAATGCCTATCAGGGCGTAGAGAAACATGAAGATATTGAGGCTTGTCAGTTGGCCCGGGAGTTAATTCGCAAGGTCAACGAAAGAAAGGTAACTCTGACAGGGCGTGCTGCCGTTCGTGGTTTCATCAACTATCTCAAGAAACCTGCCCGCCATCCGGCAGGCGGGTATGAGGAGCGGAAATCGACCAACCGTGAACCCCGCCTGCCGTCCGGCGGGCAGGCCTGAACCGTGAACCAGACAACCTGAATAGTTACAATATTTTAACATGAGAGAGGAAATATCCCATGAAGGTTAATCTTGGAACACCAAGAAGGGCTAGGATAGAGATTCTCCCTCTGATTGATATCGTTTTTCTCCTCCTTGTTTTCTTTATCTACGCAATGCTCTCCATGGCCGTTCACAGAGGCCTACCTGTCAATTTACCTACCTCTTCATCTGCAGGGATAGAAAGAGCGTTATTATTGTCCATAACCATCAAGGATAGCGGCGAGATATTATTAGATAATAATCAGATACACTTAAAAGATCTTGCTCGGCTTTTAAAACTCAGGGCTAAAGGGCAAGATAGCCCGGGAGTCCTCCTTTTTGCTGATAAAAGGGTTTCATGCCAGCTACTGGTCAAAGTGCTGGATCAGATAAGGATGGCTGGACTAAATAGGATTTCATTGCAGACAATGATGGAGAAAAAGCCTTGAGCCGATCGCTTCTGCCTGCTTTCTTATGTGCATTGATCCTGCATTCACTTTTGGCATTGGTGGAGTTAAACGCATTTAAGAGGCCTTTTTCTGTTAAGGTTCCACCAAAGCCCATGACCATTGATATAGTCAAGTCAAGACCGGTCAAGAAATCTCCTTTAATTAATAGTCCGGCGATAGTTGTTAAAGAGCCCATCAGAAAAAAAGAGATAAAAAAAGAGGTCAAGCCACAACAGAGAGTTAGGCCGAAAATTAAGGAAAAAAAAAGAATTCAACCCCGCCCGCCACAGCCAAGCATTAGCGGGCAGGCAGAAAAATCAATTGCTCACCTTTCACCGGTAAATCTTCCCCCCATCAAAAAAGAAGATGTTTTTTTTGAGGAAGATGATTTGTTTGTGCCTGATATGGTGGACATACCAATAGGTATACCAAAGAAAAAAGATATACCTGATTCAACTTCTACTGCGGCTGTTACCCACACTCTACCTATTTATAAGAGAAATATTCCTCCCCAATACCCTTTATTGGCAAGGAGAAGGGCTTATCAAGGAACGGTGCTCCTTGAGGTTTTGGTTAAAAAAGATGGAAAGGCAGGATCTATTAGGTTAGCCAGATCAAGTGGCTACGAAATCTTAGATAAGGCTGCTATAACGGGTGTGAAAGATTGGCTTTTTCAGCCAGCTAAAAGAGGAGATGAGTTAGTTGAGATGTGGGTAGAGATACCCATTAGGTTTCAACTCAAATAAACTATCTCGGTTCTTTTTTGAGTTCCCTTCACTTTCTGATGTTTGCTAAGCATTTTTAGCTATTTCCGCTTAAGGCGCTTTTAGATTGGGGCTGGCCCTGATGAAATAATAGAAAATGCATTCCACGGAGCAAGGAAATGTAAGGAAGTTTCCCCCATGGTATGTTATCCAGTAAGCAAAGGATGTATACGGGCTAAATTTATAGTATAGGAATTTCCTTTTGTTAAATGTAGCGTAGGGCTCCCGCCCGCCTCGCCTTGCGTCTCGCATGGCGGGCAGGTCAGCCCTGCATCTCAATGGCAGAGCTAAAGCTCTGCACTACAAGTCCGCACCGAAGGTGCGTTATGTTCAAGCCATTTGAGACCAAGGCATTTATAAATGAAAAGGAGGCAAGTAGTTAAAATAGTTATTCGTTATTGGTTATTCGTTAATCCTCCCCTTGCTAAACGCATATATAAAATATATTAATTATCTGTTACTATTAATGTTCAAAGTTCCGAGGTTCACGCCTGCCCGCCATCCGGCAGGCGGGTATGAAGATCTCAAAGTAACCAACCGTGAACCCCTGTCCCAGACCTGATTTCAAGAAGTTGGATTTAAGAGAGATACTTTTAATTAGTCAGGAGTCGATTTCCTTGATAACGGCCATCGCGCCAGGGCGGGCCTGAACCCCGCCTGCCGGATGGCGGGCAGGCGTGAACCTGACAACCTGAGTAGTTACAAACAAATAACAAATAACGAATAACTATTAACAAATAACGGATAGATTTTGGAAAAGACCGCCTTCACACTCTATCTTATCATTCTAATTTTAAGTCCTCTGCTTTTTGGGGCTGTCCACACCTATGCCTACACATTAATGGCCTTGGGGGTGTTAGCCGGTACTCTCTTATTGGTAATAAAGGATATTAGAAAAGACCATGTAAGCGGCGTTTATCAGTTTCAATTTCCTCTAACCAGCCTTAATTTTGTCTTTGTTGTTCTTTTAGCCTTCCTCATTTTCCAGGCTGTTTCATTACCAGAGTCTCTTTTAGAATTGTTATCGCCTGAGGCCAGAGTCGTTGGGCAGAAATCATTACCCGCCTCGAGCGCTCTAATCTCAGAAAGCCCTATCAGAGACTGGTTTCCTCTCTCACCATATTATTACCCTGTACGTATGTCCATAATCAGATTTAGTGTTTATGGGCTATTTTTTCTTGGTTTAAGCCAGATACTGAATTCCCAGAAGAGAATCGAGCTAACAATCTTTTTGATATTGATAACTGGTTGCTTTGAGACTCTCTACGGCCTGGCACAGACCTATTCCGGATCTGGACATATCTGGTGGTTCAAAAAATTGGCTTATTATAGGGATGTAACCGGGACATATATAAACCGAAATCACTTTGCAGGATTGATGGAGATGTGCTTGTTATTGGCCGCTGCCTATGCAGCCGCACTCTCCAGTAGAAAGAAAAAAAGAAAGATCATCTCAGACTATAAGATTAGCTTAAGGGCTAAGCTTTCACGATATTTATCCGGGGAGCAACGATTCAATAAAAGAACCTTGATCCTCTTTTCTGGTGCCATTACAGGGATAGGGCTTGTTTTTTCTGCCTCCAGAGGAGGCCTTATCTCTGCTGCAGGGGCAATGTTGTGTATGAGTTTTTTGTTTATTCTCAGGAAAAATCATCGCCAAAAGGGGTTAATCATTCTTTTTCTGTTCCTTATCACCTCGGTCTATGCCCTTCATATTGGCGTTGAGTATCCTATCGGGCGGTTTGCATACCTTGATAGAGATTTCGAGACCAGGAGCAGATATGCCCAAAAAACCATGGATATGTTTGAGGACTACAAAGTAACAGGTATTGGGGTGGGTAATTTCCAGTATGCCTATCCAAAATATCAGGCTGCTGAAGACAAGAATATCTTTATACGACATGCCCATAATGACTGGGCACAATTTTTGGCTGAGGCGGGAATCACAGGTTTTTGCCTGTTATTGGCCGGGATATTTTATTATATTTACAGGACAATAAGGTTGTGGAGAAAAAGGACTGATCCTTTTGCAATCTGCCTTGGAGTTGCCCCTTTAGCTGTTATAACTGCCATAGCGATCCATTCTTATACTGATTTCAATCTTCATATCCCAGCTAACTGCCTGATGCTTACGGCTATTATGGCAGTAGGTTATAGCGCTCTTCATCTGGAAAGGCATCATGGGCGAGATAAAACCCTTTATCGTTATCATACTATACCTCTAAAATATAAAGGGATGTTGGCTATGCTCCTTGTCTTGGGGCTTGTTATCTGGAGTGGGTTTTGGACTATCCGGCATTTTATGGCTGAGGCCTACTGCAATACTGTCACCAATTCCACCCTGAATAGAGACCGGAGACCGCCTCTAAAAGAGATTAAAGAGGCCATTGAGTGGGATAGATGGAATGCAGCATACCGGTATAAACTTGCCCGTGAATTGATGAGGATTCGGAATTCAGAGGTCTTAAATCCGGATTGGGATATTGAAGATCGACGCAAACGCCAGATAGAGATTATAAGGGCCCTGGAGGAGGCTGTGCGGTTGAATCCCTTTAAGGCGGAATATCACCTGCGGCTTGGATGGGAATATGCCTATCTATGGAAAGATCCGGATTACCATCAGAGATGGCTCCCGGCAGCAGACATATCCATGGATAGGGCTGGTTACTTTGCCGGTGAGAAGAATCCCTATCTACATGTACATTTGGGTAATTATTGGGTATATCGTTCAAAGACAATGTACACTGCTAAACCAGAATGGGATGCTGCTTGGATTAAGGCCAGCCGGCATTATAAGAAAGCCCAGAGGCTGGAAAAAAGTAAAGGATTGGCAGAAAGAATAGTGAAATATGTATGGAAATACTATCCTGACAAGGATTTTGTCCGCAAGGTCTTACTCATTGACAACCTGACTCTTCTGGAGGAGATAAAATGAATGCTTGGCCGATCGGCTATCCCCTTGGCACCCGGTAAGCTGGCAAGATAAGTTTAGACTAATGATTTGGATTTTTTCTCACTATTTTTTCCACAATAAAAATGTTGATTTTTTTTAATTGAAAAAACTATTGACATTAAATTTTTAATTTAATACATTTATCCCTGATTACTTGTAACAGAACAAATCACTTATCTAACATATCTCTAAAAGATACAAGCTAATCAATATGCCTGCCTATAAAAGACCTTTCAACATTTATTATCTTTTCCTGAAAAGGAGGACACAATCATGAATCCAAGATTTAGAATCCTGCTCGTGCTTTTGGCTTTATTTATGGGGGTGTTTTTACTCGCCCCTCAAACCTATGCTGCAAAGCCCATCGCCAAGATATCCAGTTTTAAAGGCGAGGTAATCATCCTGTCTGGTACTAAAATTATAAAGGTCACCATGATAGGGCAGACCCTGAATGAGGGAGACCGTATACAAACCAGGGAGGGTGAGGCTGAAGTCACTTTTAATGACGGGGCCGTGTTGAAGATCAGGCATTTCAGCAGTACCATGATTAATGAAACAGAGGAGAAGAGCGGATGGTGGGTTTTCAAAACCAAGAGATTAGCCCGCCGGATTACCTGTTTTGTGGGTTCGCTGTGGTTTAAAAGCGGAGCATCAAAGAGGAAGCATTACATACAATCACCAACAGCAGTGTGCGGGGTACGTGGCTCAGTTTTGGAATTCGGTTATGATTTAGTCAACAACTATTTGAATACTATAGAAGGAGCAGTTGATGTTCTTGGGCCGGTTATTGAAGGGTTTTTCAAAGATCTGGGGAAAGATCCATCAACTCAAAGTAATGTCTATAGTAAAATATCAGAGGCCTATGAGCATCCAGGCAATGAAGTTTTGAGACTTGAGGCAATCAAGGAAACCCTCGTTACTCTTTTAGAAAACGAAAATTTGTCAGTTGAACAGCGAGAGGCACTGGAGAAAGCGCTTGAGAAGGTTAACCAGGAGCTAACAGGAGAGGAACCACCTCCACCTCCTCCACCACCACCACCTCCTCCTCCTCCACCACCACCAGATACAACAACCACTGAAGAGGAGGCACACCAGGAAGAAGGCAGCCCTTCTCATTAGTTGATATGATAACCTAACAATGTTTGCCTAACTAAAGGAGTTGATCTATGAAAAGAGTAATATTCATCACTGGTTTAGCAGTAAGCATCTTGATACTCCTATCTTCACATGTAATGGCCCAGGGGGGGAAGATCCAGATGGGCAAGCTAAAGATAATCCCTGGCCTTACCCTTCAGGGTGTCCATGATGATAATATATACCTTGGTAACGGAAACAATGACACTACCGAGCTCGAAGAGTCTGATTGGATTACCCATGTAATGCCTGCTCTCGGTTTCAATTATAGCTTTCCAGAAAGAGGGAGCTTGTTCCTGGGCTACGCTGGTGACCTTGCCTATTACAGTGATTATGACGATAACGACTGGCAGACCCACAAAGGTATATTTAATCTCATATATGAGGCACCTGGTGGTATAATCTTTGGTATCAATAACCTATACACCGATGCCGAAGATCCTTACAGCACAGAAAACGAATACAAGTTGGGTATACCACTGACTGAACGATGGAACAACGATCTGAAAACCAAGCTCGGCTATAACTTTGGAAATAGATTTCAGATCCTGGCTTTCTACAACTTCTATAAACAGGACTATGATCTTGAAGTGGACTATACCCAGGATTACGATGTCAACGAATTTGGTGTCGGATTCCAGATGAGGTTACTCCCCAAGACATGGGGATTTCTCCGATATTATTCTGGCAAGCGGGATTATTTTACCCATCCTGCCGGAACAGGCGTAACCGATGCAAATGATTCCGATTTTGACTGGAATCGGGTAAACGCAGGACTCACCTGGGATACCGGGGCCAAGCTGAGCGGTGAGCTGAACCTTGGTTATCAGTGGAAGGAATATGATAATCCAACCGATGTCAATGGCGACAAATATGAAGATAAGGATACCTGGATTGCTGCAACATCGATTACCTATATTGCGACCCCCACCACAACGCTTGCCTTAAGTATTACAAGGGCACTCAGAGAGAGGTACTCCAATACTAATGAATATTTTGAGGACACCGGTATCGGGATAAACCTGGCGCAAGTGATCATGACCAAATTCACCCTGACTGTGGGTGGTGCTTACAACAGTAATGACTATAATCTACCGTCAAACAAATCCAGGGAAGATGATAATTACAGGGCCAATCTAAGTTTTGATTACATGATTCAGGATTGGCTGACCGCAGGTGTGGGCTATAGATACAAGAAGAAAGATTCAAACTATGAGGAAAATGAGTATACTGATAATCAGTTCATGATCTCATTGAGTGCGGTGTACTAAAAAGGAGGAAGAGGCCAGCATTCGTTTGACATGAATAGATCTTGTTAATTGTGGGTTTTTAAATTTTCTTGGTTAAAAAGGGGTCAATGACCCCTTTTTTTTGACCCATAGAGATTTTTTACCAGAAAATAAACCCATAGGTGTCAAGGAGCAGTAAGTGATTTATCCTTGCATTTTTGCCTCAGAGATATTAAAAATGAAGAGTTAAAATATTGCCCTATTTCTTGAAGGCAGAAGATTTTATACCAAGTTGCAATCATGTCATTGCAAGGAGCGAAGCCTGCCCGCCATCGGCCTCGCCTTCCCCGTCCCGACCCGGAACGGGGCGGGGCAGGCGAGGTGGGCGAGCGACGTGGCAATCTATTCTATTGAGATTGCTTCACATTCGTTCGCAATGACCTCTATAAATAGTAGCCGTTTGAATGCAAGTTGGTATTATATGAAAAATAGGGAAAAAGAATTTTATATTATGAAAAGCTTAACCATGATTTTAGCAACAACCTTCTTTATTGCTGCCTGTAGCGTTGGTGGCGAAGTTGTAAAGATCACCACTGTTAAGGAGGGATATCATGCCGGGCTTAAAAAGGAAGATCTGGCAAAGCTTGATGAAATCAAGAAGACACGAGGCGATAAGGGTATTGATGAAAGCCTTAAGACCGTCATAGAGGAGACCAGGCATTTCTCTGTTGCCCAATACCTCTTGCAGCATCCTGAGGCAAGAGGTCCTGTAGGAGGTGACTACAGGATAGGCGGCTATGACGTTATGAGTATTACCGTTTATGAAGAAAAAGACCTCTCCAGGGAGGCCGTGCGGGTATCGGCGGATGGTCGGATTTCGTTCCCCTTGGTAGGACGCATCAATGTAGATAATCTTAACACCTCGGAAATAGAAAAGCTGATATCCCGTAAATTGGCTGAAGAGCAGTATCTGTTGGATGCACATGTCTCTGTCTTGGTGACTGAATACAATAGCAAGCGTTTCTTGGTCCTCGGGGCTGTGGAAAAGCCTGGTAGCTATTCTCTTCGGGCCCAGGAGCGTGTTTTGAACGCCATTTCAAGGGCAGGAGGGATTAGGAGGGGAAGGGAGTTTTATTCTGAGAAGGCGGGAAAAAAGGCAATGCTAATTCGCACGGAGAGCCCAAATACTGATAAGGAATATAAAATCGTTATCAATTTAGACCTCCAGGGTCTCCTGAAGGGAAGAGATCAGATTTCCAATATATTCCTTGTGGATAAGGACGCCCTCTACATCCCAACAGCCGAGCATTTTTACATCATAGGTCAGGTCAAAAATCCGGGCTCTTATGCCATGCCCGAAAGGGAGATTAGTTTAGTGGAAGCAATCAGCATGGCAGGTGGATTTACTCGCATTGCGGCCCGCAACCGGACACGCATTATTCGTGTGGAAGAGGGGGTAGAAAAAATCATAGAGGTTAAGGTGGATGCAATTACCAAGGCAGGGAAAAAGATACAGGATGTCCTTATAAAACCAAGCGACGTGATCGTCGTACCAGAGAGCTTTTTTTGATGGAAGAAAACAGGGAAGAGCAAATAGACCTTCGTGATTATCTCCGCGTAATTCAGAAACGCAAGTGGACTATCATCACATTTTTTGCTATTATTGTGATCACTGTTACCATCCACGCCTTTACTGCTACCCCAATCTACGAGGCCACTACCCGCCTGATTATCGACAAGGAAAATCCAAACGTGGTTTCCATCCAGGAGGTTATGGCCATTGATGCCTCCGGGACCGACTACTATCAGACTCAGTACAAGATAATCGAAAGCCGTACTGTGGCCCGGGAGGCTATAAAGCGCCTCCATTTAGAAGGAAGCGAGGAGTTTTTTCCCAAACCAAAAGATGGCTTTATATCCAGCCTGAAACGTTCTGCTCAGGAGGCCATTACTTTCTGGAAGGATTCCATTGCCTCCCTGCTAAGAACTGGAGACATAGCAACTTCTAAAATATTGGAGGGATATGAGCAAGAGTCTTCCTTGGTATCCGATTTTATCGACAGGTTAAAAGTTAGCCCGATCCGTAATAGCCGTCTTGTGGATGTCAACTTTCAGGCAAAAGATTCTGTACTGGCCACCAAGATCGTTAACACCCTGGCCGATGCCTATATCGATCAAAACCTTGAAATCAAACTCAGAGCTGCCCAGGATGCAGTCAGGTGGCTGCACAATAGGATCGATGATGAGCGCAAGATGGTGGAAAAGGCAGAGCAGGCCCTTCTTCGGTATAAAGAAAAGCATGGCATTGTCACCGATTTTTCAAGCGATGTAGAAAATATTACGGCCCAGAAACTCGCCCAGCTCAATACCAAGGTAGTGGAAGAAGAATCAAAAAGGGTTGAGGCAGAAACACGTTACAAACAGGCCATGGCCTTGGCGAGCACTCCGGACATGCTTGATTCCATACCTGAGGTGCTGAATAACGAGGTGATCCGGCAGATCAAGTTAATGGAGGTAGAGTTATACAAGCGCATGTCCGAGCTGTCTAAGAAGTATGGGCAAAAACATCCTCAGATGCTGGCCATAGAGTCTGAGCTGAAGACACTTAAAAAAAGAAAGACCCAAGAGGTGAATCAGGTAGTCAACTCCCTGGGAAACGAATATAGGGTGGCACTGGCCAAGGAAAATTCCCTGAAGGCAGCCCTTGCAAAACAAAAGAAGGAATCACTGGAACTCAATCAAAAGGCAATCGAGTATGGTGTCTTGCGGCGTGAGGCAGAAAGCGCCAGGCAGATGTATGAATTGTTGTTCAAACGTTTTAAGGAGACCTCCCTGACCGAGGATATGAGGACCGGTAATATACGGATCATTGATAGGGCAGAGGTGCCAAAGTATCCTGTAAAACCCAAGAAAAAGCTTAATATCCTCCTGGCTATTATTGTGGGTCTTGTAACAGGAATAGGATTGGCCTTCTTTTTTGATTATCTGGACAATACCATCAAGATTCCTGAAGATGTGAAACAACACCTCAAGATCCCTTATCTCGGTCCTACCCCTCTCTTTGAAACAGAAAGCAAGGGGAATCCAAGCGGTAATCCAGATCTCGAACTGGTGACCCTAAATTCCCCCAAGTCCACTGCAAGTGAATCATATCGTGGCATCCGGACCAGCATCCTTTTCTCTTCTGCTGAATCAGCACCCCAGACAATCCTGATCACCAGTGCGGGACCTCGGGAAGGAAAAACAATTACAGCGGCAAATCTGGCAGTCACCATGGCCCAGGCAGGTAGCAAGGTCATTATCCTTGACTGCGACATGCGCAGGCCCAAGGTGCATAAGGTATTCGGTATGGCAAGGGATTGTGGGATCTCCAGTCTCTTGGTAGGCAGCAGCGGTATACAAGAGGCCATTATTCATACAAAAATACCTAACCTGGATATTATCCCCTGTGGTCCAATACCACCAAACCCTTCCGAGATACTGGGATCGGCCCGAATGACTGCTCTATTAAATGCCCTCCGGAAACAATATAACCATATTCTTATAGATTCTCCCCCCTCTACAGCGGTAACCGATGCTGTGGTCCTCTCAAAATCCGTAGACGGCGTAATACTGGTTATTCGTGCAGGTGATACAGCAAGAGAAATTGTAAAAAATGGTATAGCCCAATTAGGGGACGTTGGTGCCCATATTCTGGGAGCGGTTCTGAATGGAGTAAATATGGGCAGGGACAGTTACTATTATTATCAGTATTATTACTACTATTACGGTGAGGACGAAGAAAAGAAGAGAAAGTCCCGCAGGAAGAGAAAACCTAAAAGCAAGTATGGCGAAGAAGCGTGATCAGTGATAGATCTCCATTGTCATATTCTCCCTGGTGTGGATGACGGGCCAGAGTCACAAGATGAGAGCCTTTCCATGGCAAGAAAGGCGGTCGAGGACGGCATTTATACCATAGTGGCCACACCCCATACCCTGAATGGCATATACATAAACCCTGTTAAGGAAGTCACTTCAAGGGTAGCTGCCCTTCAAGAGGCGCTGTCAAAAAACCATATTAAGCTTCAACTATATGCGGGTGCTGATGTATATCTGTGCCCGAATATGCTGGAGCGGATTGAAAGCGGGGATGCTGGCACCATTAATGATTCCAGGAAATATATATTACTGGAGTTACCCTCCCAGATTGTTCCACCCGGAGTCAAGGATGAAATCTTTTCCCTGAAACTCAATGGCATCACCCCTATTATATCGCATCCGGAACGTAATTCGGCAATACAGCACGATACAGACATCTTGTATGAACTAATTCGCATGGGAGCACTGAGTCAGGTGACGGCAATGAGCATTACCGGAGATTTTGGGGAGATGGCCTTGCAGTGCTCTGAAAGGCTGTTGAAGCACCGATTAGTTCACATAATTGCCAGCGATGCCCATTCTTCCGACAGCCGACCACCTATTTTATCCCAGGCGGTTGAGGCCGCAGCAGAAATCATGGGCAACTATGAGGAAGCAGAGCATATGGTCACAGAAGTGCCCGCTACAATCCTTTCAGGGGTTATCATTGAAATTCCTGAACCAATGCGTGCAAAGTAAGGCCATGGTTTTAGAAACGTTAAGTCACTTTTTATACTTATCTGGAATATATTTTTGGTGTTTTTTCTTGACAAGTTTTCCATTAACAATTTATATTTTATAATAATAACAGATAGTTACTTATGGTAAGCCATGTAACTCAAGGGGCGGAGCTGTGTATGAGTAAAGAGCATAGACCTGAGACCTTTGCATAACCCAATATTTTTCATTAGGTATGGGTATCTTTTTTCAGGCAGCGAACTGGGAAGCCTGCTTTGCATACTCTTTACCGCTGATCCAGGCGGGCGGCTGCCTAAGTCTAAAACCAGCAATTGAGAGATAGTGGATATCATTGATGTGGCTATCCGCCCGCCTTCATCTGCACTACTGGCCGGCAAAGGCGCATGTGCCTCTTCGTGCCTTAAAAAAGATACCCATACCTGATTTTAAAAGGCCATTTCGCCGCGGCGAACTGGGTTATGCAAAGGTCTCAGACCTATGAGCTTTGCACCTAATTAGGAGACAAAAATGACATTCAAAAAAAACATACTCTGTATCGGAGCAGGCTATGTGGGCGGGCCTACCATGGCCATGATAGCATATAAATGCCCGCAATATAAAGTGACAG
>JAUWNK010000091.1 GCA_030612685.1 Desulfobacteraceae bacterium | reverse complement strand
AAGGTGGTTAGTGAAAAAACCAGAGGAAGTTAATTTAGGTTATTCTCGTATGGGAGCTTTCTCATTGAGAAATGAAAAATTAGATTGACAGATTCAGGTTTTGGAGATAGAAAAAAATATCGCAAAAGGTTAAATTTTATTAAATTTTTGATACCCCGACCGCTTGCGGCGGGGTTACCGATTAGAAATCGGGTCCAGGGCTTGCCCTGGGGTTTAATACCTTTTATTTGGTGATTTTTTATTGTTATCCAATATGCCCCCAGAATTGGGTGGTAGTGAACCGGTTAAAGGAGGAAATGTCCTATGAAAAAGATGCGTATAGTGTCGATCCTTGTTGCTGTCATGTTTTTCTTTACATGGGTTGTACCCCCCATTCTGGCGGAGGAAGCGGGGGATAAACTAATAGAGATTTTCAAAAAGGATGTGAAGCCTCCGGTGGATTTACTTCCTGAAGGTGTTGAGATTGTGGAAGGTTTTGAGCCTGGGGAAGGGGCATCAATCGGTACGGCCAAAAAGTTAAAAGGTAAGATATTGGTAATCCACAAGGGGGCCAAGGTTGCCTATGAGCTTAAGAAGGGACAGGATCTTTTTACCGGCGATATGCTGATTTCAGGAGAGGACTCAAGTATTCATGCTAAACTAATTGACAAGAGTGTATTTTCCCTGGCTCCTTATTCCAAGATGATTCTCGACAAATTTATTTATGATCCTGAGAAGGACTCAAGAGATTCTTTCGTGAGCCTGTTGTTTGGCAAGGCAAGATTCATTGCATCGAAGCTCATTGGTAGTCGGGATGATGATTTTAGAGTTAAAACACCGACAGCATATGCTGGAGTAAGGGGGTCTGACTTTGCGATTTCTGTTGTACCTGTCGAGGAACTTTCAGCTTCAAGGTCGGACTGGCTTAATAAGCTAAGCCTTGTGAGTGAAGCTCATGCTCAGGTAAATAATTTAGCAACCACAATTTTGGCAGGAGAAGAAACAAGGTTGAGTGTTATTGGGGAAGATGAGGCCAAGACTGAGGTAATAGTAGAATCCATGTCAGTCACAAGGGTTATTGCAGGCATGGCGCCCATTGTACCTCTTGCAGTAATGGCTGCTCTTGTAATTGAAGCCCTGACTATAGCAGGTCCTGCCCTTGGAAGCATGGCTGGTGCTGGTATTGGATTAGGGACATACTTAGCAGGGGGTGCCATAGCTGTAGCAGGTGTTGCGGCCGCTTCAAGTGGTGGCGGTGGTGGTGGAGGAGGAGGCTCAACAGCCACCACAACAACTACAACCACAACATCTACAACCACAACAACTACCCCAACCACTTCAACTACAACGACCACCCTTCAAACCAATCCCAATGCAACTGTGGAATGGGGTGATTATCCAGTAGGAGGAACTGGAACTTGGGTGCCAGATGACGCATTCGATCTATGGTTCGCAGGCAGATATTTAGGGCGAAGCCCGATTGGCGGAAGCTCTGGAGTAATACAGGTGGCGGGATTGGAAGTTGGAGTGAATCAATTAAAAATCAAATTCGTCACTCCGAATGCCGGTGTGGGTACTTACTGTATCACTTTAGGCGGAGGTGCGACGTTTGTTGCTGGTGGTGTAACCCAAAAAGAGGGTTTCATTAATAATGTAAATGATAGTCACTATTTTGATGTAAGTGTTCCTGCGCCTTAACTATATGTTTTTATGTGATTATTAAAGTGGGAAATGAGTGTACCATATTGTATTGATACTTTAATCATATGCACTTCATAGCTATCGCTGAAGAGTTCTTAAAAGCCATCTAAAGGGCAAGACGAAAAGACCACATTTTTGTCTTGCCCTAATTAAGCCACGTAAAGGGAGACGCCTTTCACGTGTGAATATTCTTGACTCGGTTTTAAAGACATCATCAGAAAGTTGCCCTCTTTATGCGGTCTTTTGCCTCAAAACGAGTAACTAACCAAAATCCCTCTAATGACATCGCATGGTAATAGGAAGACTCACCTCCTTCCTCTGAAGGTGTTAGCTATATCTATCCTTTTTAGTTGGATGGCCGGTGCTGTGGGCATTGAGTCCATAGGATCAGACAGCCTCACACATGCTAAGGTACTATGCACTTCCCAACAGATAAATAATAGAACGTAGCGCAGGGCTTCAGCCCTGCATCTCAATGGCAGAGCTAAAGCTCTGCACTACAAGTCCGCACCGAAGGTGCGATATGTTCAAATTTCACCCTGTTAAATAGAGTTCACTTTGGTAAATTTAACAGGGCAAGCATTATTTTAAGAAATTGCATTTGATGGATTTTCATCTTACTACAGAGCAGATAGATATCCAAAAGGCAGCCAGAGAATTTGCCACTGGCGAATTCGATCCGGATGCTGCACTGGAATATGACCGTAATCAGCAATTTCCATTACCTATCTGGGAAAAGGCATGCGGGCTTGGGTTTATTGGAGTACATTTTCCTGAAGAGTATGGTGGTCAGGGATGCGGCGTTTTCGAGAACGTCCTGATAACAGAGGCCTTTTGCCGGCAAGATTCTGGCATTGGGATGGCATTGGCCCTTTCAGATTTCGGCTCGGAGATGATCTTAAGAAATGGAAATGAGAATCAAAAGAGAAAGATCCTGCCTTTTATAGCCCAGGGGGAAGGCATAGCTACCAGTGCATTTTTAGAGGAAGGTTATTGCCTCGCACCCTTAGCAACAACTGCACAAAGAAACAACAATGAATACATCATTAATGGAAGGAAGTCTTTTGTTACCCTTGGGAACCAGGCTCATTTTATGGTCGTTGTCTGTCAAACCAGCTTGGATAACCCCCATGCACAGTCTGTTATCTTGCTTGAAAGGCAGATGGGTGGTATAGAGGTATCGAGCATGGGAGAAAAACTGGGTATGAGGCTCATTCCAGTGGACCAGGTCTCTTTCACGAATGTCAGGGTTCCACAAGAAAATACAATTGGCCAGGAAGAAACTGGGCATTTTCAATTAAGGGATTTCTTCAATGAGATGAGGATTGAAACCGGTGCCATGGGAATAGGAATTGCTCAGGGAGGGCTGGACAGGGCACTGGAGTATAGCAAAAAAAGGGAGCAGTTTGGTAAGGCAATTATAAACTTTGATGTCATAAGAAACAAACTGGCAGATATGTATATGGAATCAGAAATGGCACGGCTTATTACCTATAAGGCAGCATGGTCATTTGATAGGGGAAGGCCAGATAATCGAGCTATTCTTATCTCTAAAATGATTGCCTCAAAGACAGCATACAGGATTACGTATGAGGCTGTACAAATTCACGGGGGATATGGTTATATGACAGAGAGCCATATTGAGCACTTTTACAGGGATGCAAAGGTGCTGGATCTCTTTTTAGAACCAGGACAAATACAGAGAAACATGCTTGCCGATCAGATAACGGGGAGAACGTAAATGGCCACAGTTTCTCTGAACTGTGTGGGTTTTTAGAGGGTGATGAGAGCTTTTCTTCAGTTCCGAGGCTCCCGGGCTGGTCTTTTCAGCTACTTATCTGCGGGGGACTTTTACCCCCTCCGCATTGTCCCGACATGTCGGGACCTGCGGTTTCCCCCACTGATAAGTCGCGAAAAGACGGCGCCCTCCCGCCAGTCACCTCAGAAATGCCCTCATCACCCAATAGCCCGTGATTGCTTAATGTAGAGCTAGTTATTGCGTTTCATGAAAACCTTTACACTGTCATTGCGAGGAGCGAAGCGACGAAGCAATCTCAACAAGGCTCACAAACTACGCCACGAGATTGCTTCGCTAACGCTCGCAATGACAACTTTTTAATGAAACGCTATACTAGTTAAATTTAAAAAGGAGATGATCATGAGAGAAGTTGCTATAGCCGGCGTAGGTATGACAAAATTTGGTATCTCGGAGAAAAGCAACCTTGAGATGTTTGCAGAGGCTGGCTTAGAGGCAATTGAAGGCTCCGGAGTCGAGCCTAAGGATATTGAGGCACTCTTTTTTGGTAATTGCCTGGGTCCATTCGAGGAGGGTCAGGCTCATATGGCACCTTTTGCAGCCTCGGAACTCGGCCTTCCTATGTCAGCTCCGGCTACCAGATTTGAGGCAGCCTGCGCCACTTCAACTGTAGCCTTTCGGCATGCTGCATATTTAGTAGGTGCCGGTGTATATGATATAGTGCTGGTGGGTGGCACTGAACGGGCAGCGGCAATGGGAACATCGCTGGCTACAAGAACATTTGCTATGGGAGCACAGTCAAAATATGAAAGCCCGGCTGGCTTAACCTTCCCCGGAGTATTTGCCATGGCAGCCCATATGTATGCAAAAAAATATAACATCCCCCTGGAGGAGCTTAAAAGGTGTATGGCTGAGGTGGCGGTAAAAAATCATTACAACGGTAGCCTGAATCCCAAGGCCCACTTTCAAAAAGAAATTACGGTTGATACTGTATTGAATGGCATGATGGTGGCTGATCCTCTTCAACTTTTTGATTGCTGTCCATTTTCTGATGGCGCCTCCGCTGTTGTGGTGGCTGAGGCAAATAAGGTTGGGGATTTAGTTAAACAACCTATCTATGTTGCTGGCATGGGACAGGCATCAGCAGGGGCACTCTATCTTCAAAAAGACCTGACAAGGGTGAGGGCCCGCGAAACATCAATAAGACATGCCTACGACGAAGCAGGCGTGGGACCAGAAGATATTGATGTATGCGAATTACACGACTGCTTTACCATTGCTGAGATCCTTGCAATTGAAAGCTTTGGCTTCTATGATTTTGGTAAAGGCTATGATGCTGCGCTCATTGGGGAAACAGGCTTAAAGGGTAAGAAAGTTATCAATCCATCAGGTGGCCTTAAGGCCAAAGGTCACCCTATTGGAGCAACCGGTACTGCCCAGATTACTGAGATAGTCCAGCAACTGAGAGGAGAGTGCGGGGACAGGCAGGTAGAAGGGGCTAAGATAGGCCTGGTAGATACATTAGGTGGAGACTTTGGTACTCTATGTAATATAATTTTAAGGAGCTCATGATGTCATATACACTAACATTTTCCCAATACCATGAGGGGCTAAAAGAAGGAAAATTTCTTGGCCTTAAATGTGATGACTGCGGCGCCTATACCTTTCCACCCCTGGGTGTGTGTAGCAATTGCGGAAGCAGTAGTATGCAGGTAACGGAAATTGAAGAGAGGGGAACAATCAGGACGTTTACAGTGATAAGGGTTGCACCCGAGGGCATGACACCTCCTTATGCTATAGTCATTGTTGAACTTGAACAGGGTCCATGGGTTATGGGTAATATCGTTGGACTTAACCCCGATCAATTAAATATAGATCTTATTGGTAGGAATGTTATCATGGGGAGTCAACCCGTAAAGGGAGATATGTTCACAAGAGAAGATATAAGGGTCTTAACGTTTCATGTCGCATGATTTTAGGCTTGCAAGAGAAAGGATGGTAAAAAACCAGTTAATACCCCGGGGTATTAAAGATGAAAGGGTTCTCCAGGTTATGGGTAAAATCCCAAGGCACCTTTTCATTGAAGAGGCCCTGGCTGGGGAGGCATATAATGACCATCCAGTTCCAATAGGTGAAAAGCAGACCATATCACAGCCTTACATTGTGGCCCTGATGACAGAGGCATTAGAGCTTAAGGGGACAGAGAAAACCCTTGAGATAGGAACAGGTTCTGGCTATCAGACAGCTATTCTGGCTGAATTATCAAGTAGGGTCTATACTGTAGAGAGAATTAAATCATTACTTGTAAATGCCAGAAAACTATTGGCCCAATTGGGACATGATAATATCCTATTTAAGGCATTTGATGGAACCCTGGGCTGGAAAGAATACGCCCCTTTTGATGCTATCATGGTAACGGCTGGCTCACCAAGTTTACCAAAGCCCCTTATAGATCAACTGGCAGATAACGGGCGGATAATTATCCCTGTTGGTGATAGATACAGCCAGGAATTGATAAAGGTTATCAAGAAGGGAAAAGACCTGGATCAAAAGGGCTTAGGAGGATGTCGTTTTGTTAATCTAATCGGTGTCCACGGTTGGTCAGATTAAGGAAAGTGCCTAAAGTGCCTAAAGTTAAAAGTGCCTAAAGTTTGTTGTTCGTTGCTCCACCGGCGGGTGAAGGGTGAAGGTCTTATAGGAGATTTTGATGAAATTAAGTGAATTTCCAGATGATGTCAGAAAATACCTGATACCTGAACCATCGGGCAGCATGTTTTACAGGTGCCTGAGGTGCAAGGGTGAATTCGATATTGATGATCTTCTTTATACCTGCCCATCTTGTGGCGAGATATTAATGCTTCATCACAAGGAAACAGGAGAAACACAAGATATAGAGGGGGCATTATGGAGAAAGCTCTTTAACTATAGGAGAATGCTTAATTTCAATCCCCTTAAGGGTATCTTCCGCTATTATGAATTCATCGCCCCTATTATCCCATTAGAATCTATAATATATCTCGGTGAGGCTCATACCCCCTTAGTTATGGCCAACCAAAATCTCGAAAAATTGGTAGGCCTTCCATTCTATTTTAAATATGAAGGACTGAACCCAAGTCTGTCTTTTAAAGATAGGGGCATGGCTTGTGCCCTAAGCTTTCTAACCTATTTAGCCAAAAACAAAAATATAAAAGATCTACTGACTATATGTGCCTCTACTGGTGATACCTCAGCCTCTGGGGCACTGTATTCCGCATATCTAACTAATCTTATAAAATCGGCCGTTCTTCTTCCCAAAGGAAAGGTTACAATGCAGCAGCTCTCTCAACCTCTTGGCAGCGGGGCAACTGTGTTAGAAATGCCAGGTGTGTTTGATGACTGCATGAAGGTAGTAGAGGGGTTGAGTGAAAAATATAATGTTGCCCTTTTGAATTCCAAAAATAGCTGGAGAATTCTTGGCCAGGAATCATATTCATTTGAAATAGCCCAGGACTTTGATTATCAGGTAGCTGATAAAATCGTAGTTGTTCCAATTGGAAATGCAGGAAATATAACTGCCATTATTAGCGGCTTTTTAAAATTTCTAAAGGCCAATATCATTCATGAACTACCCAAAATCATCGGCGTCCAGTCAGATCATGCTGACCCTGTATATCGCTATTACTTGGAGGATGACCCTTCTAAACAGCAATTTGAACCAGTTAAGGTAAAACCGAGTGTTGCCCAGGCAGCTATGATCGGCAATCCTGTCTCAATGCCACGAGTAATTGATTTAGTTAGGGAATATAATCAGGCAGCCGGTCAAAAAAGGATATTCGTTGTCCAGGTAACTGAACAGGAGATAATGGATGCCATGATAATAGCAAACAAGAATGGTCATATTGCCTGCACCCAGGGAGGTGAGTCTATGACTGGATTTATAAAGGCTAAAAAGGAAGGCCTTATCTCCAAAGGAGAGATAGGTGTACTTGCTGCAACGGCCCATGTCCTTAAATTCTCGTCCTTCCAGGAGATGTATCTTTCTAATAGATTTCCACCGGAATTCGAGGTCAAGCCAAGAGAGGAATTTAAAAACACTCCCATTACAATTGAGCCAAAGGATCTCAGAAAACTACCACAGGCCGGTAGGCCGCTCCAAGGTAAAGACCTTGACCAATTCATTAAGGCAAGTGCGGAAGAGATCGCCAGGATCCTGAATCTGAAAGAAAAAATATAGTTAAGCCACAAAGACACCAAGCCCGCCCTGGCGCGACTTGACTGGTGTATTATATTATCGCTGTAATAGTTCCTAAGATGGAATCTCTAAAATTAACTCATTGCAAGCCAGGTCTGGGCCAGGGACACAAACAATTGAAAATTGACAATTGAAATTGGTGACTTGCCCCACCTCGTTCCAGGTCGGGACGGGGAGGGCGGGCTTGAACCTGACAACCTGGGTAGTTACAAAAAAAAATAAAGTAAAGATGAAAATAATTACTAAATATCTCTATAAGGAATTCTTTACCTTTTTCTTTATCTCCCTGACCACCTTTTTGATAATCTACCTTGTAGTTGAATTCTTCGGAAAAATAGACAATCTTCTTGAGGTCAATGTCCCCATAAATATGGCTTTTTCCTATTTTATCTATCAAATACCCTTTGCTATACAACAGTTGATACCTGTATCAGTCCTTATATCTGTTATGTTGATGTTAGGCATAATGAATAAACACAATGAGATAATGGTCATGAAGGATTCCGGAGTAAGCATGCTTAATCTATCTTATCCCTTAATAGGGATTTCTATTCTTATTGGGATTGTTTGCTTTTTCCTCTCCGAATCCATTGTACCTATTACCAGCTCGAGGGCCAATCATATATGGAATGTCCAGGTTGAAAAAAAGAACCATAAAGGGGCCTACAAGATGTCTCGCCTATGGTATAAGGGCAAGGGTTCCATCTACCAGATCCGGACCTATGACAGCAGGAAAAATATAATAGAGGGACTTTCAATCTATTTCTTTGATAAGGACTTCAAATTATATAAAAGGATTGATGCCAAGAAGGCAACATGGACTAATGATGGGTGGTATCTTAATGATGGGCTTATCCAGACAATAAAAGATGATGGTTCAAGGAAATCGATTAGGTTTAATCACCATTTAATACAACTTCCTGAAAGCCCGCAAAATTTTAAGCATTCCATGAAGGCACCAGAAGAAATGAGTTTTTGGGAGCTAAAAAAATACACGAGGAAAATAAAGGAGGAGGGTTATGATTCAACCAGATGCCAGGTAGATCTTCATATCAAAATAGCCTTTCCTTTTATCTGTCCCGTACTTATTTTAGTGGGAATTCCTATTGCCTTGAGAAAGAAAAAAGGCGGAATTCCCTTTGGTATTACTATTGGTATCGCCATTAGTTTTCTCTATCTCCTGACATTTGGCCTATCGCGGTCCTTGGCCATATCTGGGTCCTTACCCCCTATCTTAGGTGCATGGATGGCAAACCTTCTTTTTTCACTCTTAGGGATTTACCTTATGCTGATGGAAGAGAGTTGAGGAAGGATTTCAGGATGAAGGAATATTCGCCTCTAAGGCCTTTGCTATATTATTTTTAAGCTCGGTTAAATCAAAAGACTTAATAACATAAAAATCTGCAGCAATGGATTTAATATCCTCTTTAAAGGTGTCGTAGGCAGTACAGAGTATTACTGGCAAATTGTAAAATTTGTTCCTAATCTCTTGCAATAAGTCGAGACCATTATAATCAATCATCTTGATATCCAGTATAATCAGATCGGGTTTTTCTTTATCTATCCTTTCTGTCAACTTAAAGCCATCTGCGGCTGTAATAACCTCATAACCAGCTTCGCTCAACTCCTCAGAGTAAAGTAACCTGATGTGTTCTTCATCATCAACAACTAATATCTTGGCCATAGGTAATCTCCCTACAATAATTTTTTGGGTTTTCTTGCCCTGTTAAATTTCCCGATTTATCGGGAACGCCCTGCGGGGCTTTAACAGGGTAAATTTTAAACTTTAGGCGTTAGTTTTTTTTATTCCAATGCTGTTTCAAAAGGCCCTTGGTTGCCTCAAACTGGATACATTCTTCTTCAATAAACTCTTCCGACTCACTTATGGACATCGTCTCTGTCTTTTTAACATAAGATAGGGTTTTGCCTAAATATATAGGGATAAGCGAGTCCAGAAGTTCATCTATACTCACCGGTTTATCCCTATAAGCAATGGCAAAATCGATCAAGACATTGATCCAAAGATTCGTGGGAAAGTCAAATCTGTCTTTATCCATTTCCCTTATTTCTTTTAATTTATGATCTGTTTCCTTCTGGAGTATTTTCTCCCAAATATGACCGTAGCTATTAAAACCTTCCTGAAATTTTTGAAACAATGTTTCCTTATTGACCTTAACTGGCGGTGGCATCTCTACTTCTCCAAGGCCAAAGCCAAAGATTGAAGTTGGCTTACTCCATTTTACATCCCTCCAGAAAGGATAAAATTTTATCATCATCTCAAAAACAGTCCCCAACACCTGCCTAAACATTGGCCCGAGATCTGCGCCCGGATCCTTGGCCCGGTGAATCTTGGGCCTTCCCATAAAGGCCTGGCAAATAGGGATATTTTCATTCATGGCAATGGTTGTCATCCAGATATCAATACCGAAATTAGCTACAGCATCTGACCAGGTATCACTTTGCAAATAGGTCTGGGCCAATTTCCCACAAAAACCAAAATCGCCACCTATCGGCTGTCTGACCCTCCTGCCATAAAGGGAACGTGTCAATGGGTAAGCAATAGAGTTTGTTATAGTGCCATCATATTTATGCCTTACATAAAGGGGGGCGACATAACCAAAATCCTGAAAGAGAGGCTCCCCCAAATGTTTTATCCACTCCGGCATTATACTCTTTAAATCAGCATCAACTACCACCACTCCTTTAGCATCAAGATCTGTAATCTTTTGGAAAAGATTTCTAAAATTGTTTCCTTTTCCTTTAACACCAGGTTGTGTTGATATGTACATCTTTGGTGTATCAGTTTTTATGCCCAGAAATATCTCCTTTGTGCCATCATTAGAGTTATTAT
This sequence comes from Desulfobacteraceae bacterium, assembly GCA_030612685.1. Lineage (GTDB taxonomy): Bacteria > Desulfobacterota > DSM-4660 > Desulfatiglandales > B25-G16 > JAUWNK01. Next base: position 1,528 of record JAUWNK010000091.1, on the reverse strand, counting down.
CACAGTTAATAATAACCGATTTCATATTTCCAAAGAATGATTGTATCCCTTTGTCTGCCTGTTGAACTGGAAAGGCAATGGAATCTGCCTCATTATAAGAGGGTATTGCTACAACAAATTCTGCTTTCTTTATATTTTCAGGATTAATCTCATGTTCAAACATCTTTTAAACTCTCCGATTATCTTCCTTTCAACTGCTATAATCATAAAATCCTTTACCGGTTTTTCTCCCTAACCAACCAGCGTCTACATATTTTTTAAGGAGTGGACATGGTCTATATTTAGAATCACCGAGGCCTTTATAGAGAACCTCCATTATGGACAGACATGTATCTAATCCAATAAGATCAGCCAAGGCCAAAGGACCCATAGGATGGTTCAATCCTAAGGTAATGGAATCGTCCACGGCCTTTGCTGTGCCTACCCCTTCAAACAGTGAATAGATAGCCTCATTTATCATGGGCATAAGAATCCTGTTGACAATAAAGCCAGGAAAATCATTTGCCTCCACTGGTGTCTTATTGAATTTAATAGACAAATCATGGGTAATCTTATTAGTCTCATCAGATGTCGCCAGGCCCCTGATAATCTCTACAAGTTTCATTACTGGAACGGGATTCATAAAATGCATGCCTATTACCTTTTGAGGCCTCTTTGTTGCTCCAGCAATCTTTGTAATAGAAATTGAGGAGGTATTTGAAGACAGAATTACATCCGGGGCGCAGATCCTATCAAGGTCAGTAAATAACTTTAACTTTAGCTCCTCATTCTCTATTGCGGCCTCTACTACAAAATCGGCCTCCTTCATATCAGAAATATCTAAAGATCCTTTTATCCGGGAAATGATATTGTTCTTTTCTTTATCGGATATCTTTTCCTTTTTTACCATTCTGGAAAGATTATTCTCAATGGTGGCAAAACCTTTATCCACAAATTCTTTAGCTATATCATTCATAATTACTTTAAGCCCTGAAGCAGCCGCTACCTGGGCAATCCCAGCTCCCATCTGGCCTGCACCAACTACACCTAATGTCTTAATTTCCATGTGGTAAACCTCCTTTAAATTAGATTGAGTAAATTAACATAAGATTATTACATCATAAGTGCCTAAAATGCCTAAAGTTTCAAAGTGTCTAAAGTCGTAACTATTCAGCCACCAAGGCACAAAGACCCAAAGAGAAGATGAATATAAATTGAATAACACAGTTTTCTCATTAATTTCAATGTGCCACGCATTAAAAAGACTATTATAAAGAATAATTCTATAATCTTGGTGTCTTGGTGCCTTTGTGGCAAGATACCTGAGTAATTACCTAAAGTCTAACTATCTTAGCAGCAACCTCGCTATTCATAACTTTAGCTCACTTTTAATAATGTTAATACATATCTTAATACAATACCAAAATCAACCTGAAAACAGTGATCCAATACTTTATTAACTATAATTGGCCATGGCAAACAGAATCCCTGATATGCATATGTCAGGGGCTCAACCTTTGATTAAGGCCATTTCGATGCCATTGAGATA
>JAUWNK010000164.1 GCA_030612685.1 Desulfobacteraceae bacterium | reverse complement strand
CTCTTCCCTGTTTGGATCCTGCTGAAACTGCACGACACAAATCGGTGCCAGATGGTCCACAACAGCCTTTTCGGCCATTTCCTCAGCTTTAGCTTGGGCAGAGCCACCTGTCACTACCCATCCTGTCGAGAAAATAACAATGAGCAACACAATCGCGCCAACCACCATACCCCAGACAAACGGTTTTATCATTTCTTTTCTCATCCTAGCTACCTCCTTTAGATTAAAAAACCTGAAACACGATCCCTTTGACTCCCGACTTTCTTACCTAAATGTACAATAGATTTAAGTTTTTGGACGGAAGATATATAAAATATGTCAATAAATCTAGTCTTCTCAGTCAACAGCGTGGATTTTCCTGTTTTTATTATCTCTCCCCATGTTTACCATTTCCCTTTTTGTAATCACCTTATCTACAATGCCATACTCCAGCGCTTCCTGTCCACTCATGAAAAAGTCCCTTTCCGTATCGTTTCCTATCCTTTTTTCATCCTGTCCTGTATGCAGAGCAAAAAGTTTGTTAATGGCCCCCTTAAGCCTCATTATTTCCTTGGCCTGTATATCTATATCTGTTGCCTGTCCCTGTGTTGCCCCCATAGGTTGATGTACCAGTATCCTGGAGTGTGGAAGGGCATACCGCTTTCCCTTACTGCCGGCAGCCAGTAGAAGAGCGGCCATACTGCTGGCCTGTCCAGTGCAGATTGTAGCAATATCAGGTTTTACATATTGCATAGTGTCATAGATAGCCAGTCCCGCTGTAATTGAGCCTCCAGGGGAATTAATATATAGATTTATATCCTTATCTGGCTCTTCAGATTCTAAAAAAAGAAACTGGGCAATAATGATATTTGCCATATCATCAGTAACCTGTTCACCCATAAAGATAATCCTATCTTTTAGGAGGCGTGAGTAAATATCATATGCCCTCTCCCCCCTGGGGGTTTGTTCTATAACTATTGGTATCAGCATTTGGCTACATTTCCTTTCTATCTTTTTGGCTCTCTTCAGATAACTCTTGTATCTCGATAATATTAGCACAGTAAATCGGGGTCCCTTTGGAATAACTTGGACTACAAGTCGCTGTTATCTATATCCATTTATCACCTAAGGCGCCAGGTAATTATTCCATGTGAGGTATCATATGGTGAGACCCTTACCTGGACTCGATCACCTTTTATCACCTTAATCCTCCTCTTTTTCATCCGCCCGCAAAGAACACCCCTTACAGTGACATTATCATCGCATTCAACTTCCACGATCCCTCGACCAAGAACCCTGGCCACTACACCTTCCAGTTGGATTAAATCGTCTCGGCTCAAGATACTCCTTTCACGGTATCAGAGTGGGTTTCTATTTTATGGCATCAAGCCCTTTCTAATCAATAGGTTAAACATCTCCTATCAGGAGGTTTTGATCCTTAACGCTCTGCTGAATTGAGGGGGGAAAGAAAAGGTGATGCATAAACGTAAAAAAGGGGGACGGCAAGTTTGCATGAGCAAGCTGATGCGCTTCAACCAGCGGTTACTCTGATTTATTTTTCTTAAAAAACGGTTTAAACAGATCGATTGGAATCGGAAACAGGGTAGTTGAATTGCCCTCAGCCGCGACCTCCCTCAGGGTTTGAAGATATCTTAACTGCAGGGCATATGGATAATCTTCTATTTTTTTGGCTGCCTCTGCCAACTTGTCAGCTGCCTGAAACTCACCTTGTGCATTAATAACCTTTGCCCTTCTCTCCCTTTCGGCCTCTGCCTGCTTGGCCATAGCCCTCTGCATCTCCTGGGGAAGATCAATATGTTTTACCTCTACAGTAGAGACCTTGATCCCCCAGGGATCAGTATGTTTATCGAGTATGGAGGCCAGTGTGGTATTTATTTTCTCCCTCTCTGATAAAATCTCATCCAGTTCTGCCTGTCCGCACACACTTCTAAGTGTTGTCTGGGCAAGCTGGGATGTTGCAAAAAGATAGTTTTCCACCTCAATTATGGCATTGTTTGGATCCATAACCCTGAAATAGAGAACCGCATTCACCTTAAGGGAAACATTATCCTTTGTGATCACATCCTGGGGGGGAACATCCATGGCCACAAGGCGAAGACTAACCCTAATCAACTTATCAACAATGGGGATAATGATAACAAGACCAGGTCCCTTGCACCTTTTTAATACCCTTCCTAACCTGAAAACAACACCTCTCTCATACTCTCTCAGGATCTTGATGGCTGTGCTCAGAAAGAATATGAGCAGTACTATTGCAAGAACATAAAACATAGAAACCTCCTTTAGCTATTTATTGCACCATGCAATGAGAGAATCCATCTGCTGGAAAAGACACCAGTCGTTTGCAGTTACCCAAACAATACAAAAGGAGCATAACGGCCTCCCCCCTGTATGTGGTTTGGTAGTTTTAAATATACTCTCCTGACTTATCAAATCAAAGGAAAATTAGCTCAAATTTTCGCTTTTCTGGGCCGCGCAGCGTGGTGAAGTTTTGGCAAGGTCCTTACCAGTGAGGCAAGTTCTTTATTTTGGTAATCGAACTCAGCCACAAGCCTTTTAAGGTTGTCGGGTAACCTCCTGTAGCCCCACAAGTACCGCCTTTTTGTCTCCTCTACGCCATTTCGGATAAAGTAATAGGGCAGATTTACATGGAAAAATGAGATACTGTCGGCATCTCTTAAAATGTCAGCATGTCTGGTGCCTCCTGTTTCATGATGGCAGACCAGAAAAAAGCTATCATCGGCTAATTCTTTACTTATGGTGCACTCTTTCATTATTTCTGCCAGGATCTCAGCACTGTTTGAAGCATGGGCATCTTTAAACTCATCGTAATTTTTGTAATCTTCCCTTCTTACCTTCCGCTCCTCAATGGCTCTCTCGATATCATGACCCAAGGCAGCTATTTGCAGGGCCTCGTCAGCATCAGGCTTTAGCCGGAGCAGCCACTCCAAGGTATTCTTCGAGTGGATTGGGTCTTCAGGAACTGGAGATTTTTTAATAATTCCCTCAATCCTCTTCTTTACACAATCAATATTATCCATTTTTGTGTAGAACCACTATCCTCCTGATATTCTCTGCATTCATCAAAAGGGCGATTAAGGCAAGGACTGAGAGAGGCTGATTGAGTAAAGCCCCCAGAAATACAATAAACATTCTAACATCACGCCCCATTCTGAAATAGTACTTTCCTGGTACAAGTTTTTTCTTCATCAAACCGTCATACTTGTCTGCCGTATAGCTATTCATGAAGGTGCCTATGATTGCCAGAAAGCCAATGAAAGGGGCAAAAATATCCCTATTGGCAGCATAGACATAATAGGTCAAACCAAAGAGAAGAAAGGCATCGGCATAGCGGTCTAAGACAGCATCAAACCATCCACCAAATTCCGTAACCTGGAATTTCAACCGTGCTATTTCCCCGTCACAGCCATCAATAACAGATGCTACCTGTGCCAGTAGTGCACCAATAACCAAATTACTATATCCCCCCAAAAAGAAAAAAAGGGCGCCCACCATAGCAAGGATAAAGGAGAAGAACGAAACATGGTTTGGGGTAATATCTGTTCTTAGAAGATGCCTTGTAATCCTGGTTGATAGGGGTCTGTTTAAGTGCCTTGATATAGGTCCGTCAGAGGTCTTTTTCAAAGTATCTAAAAGCTTCTTTTCCGCTTTTTTAAATGTCTTCTCATTATCCACATCAATCCAGCAGGCATCTTTAATATCAAAGGCTTGGACCTTTCCCTTGCTGGCCAGCACTCGTATTCCCCCTGAAATGGAGCTATCGCCATTGTGGAAACTTTCTTCGATGGCTCTAAACAGTGCCGGAGAACAAAGAAAAATTCCTGTATCATAGGCGTTATAGTTCTTGATACTCTTTCCTATATCTAAAACCCTGTTGTCCTCCACAAGCACTTTGGTAACATCATTAACATCAACAAGCTTATTTTTATTAATGTTATAATCTACAGTTAGCATAACTTCGCCATCGGCTATTCTTTCATGCCTGAGGTTTACCAGTATCGATTCGTCAAAGATATGGTCTGTCATCAACAGGATAAAATTCTCATGAAATAGCTTTTTAGCCTTAAGCACAGATATGCCGTTTTCCTTTTCCCATTCGTTATTTGTGATGTGGGTTATGGGTATATTACTCCTCTGGCTAAATCTGCTGAGGTAATGCCGTACCTTCTCACCGTTGTATCCTGTTACCACATAGAAATCGGTAAGCCCGCTCTTCTGTGCAGTTAATACCACTCGTTCGATAAGGGATAACCCAAGGAGAGGTATAAGGGGCTTTGAATCGCCCCTGCTTGATAGCCTGCTTCCCCGTCCCGCAGCGATAATGAGGCATTTCATGAATCTAATCCTCCCTCTTTCCCGCAATAAATTCCTCAGTCATCCTGTATGCCTCATCATCTGTATACTGTTTTGGAGGATGTTTCATAAAATAAGAGGAAGGAGAGTACAGAATGCCCCCTTTGCCTCTTTCGAGTGCAAGTTTACAACATCGGATTGCATCAATAACCACCCCACCAGAATTTGGAGAGTCTTCCACTGAAAGCCTTAGCTCTAAGTTCATAGGTATATCACCAAAGAGTTTGCCTTCCATTCGAATAAAACCTATCTTGTTATCTTTTTGCCATGCAACCCAATCACTGGGACCTATGTGAATATTTTCTTTGTCTAATCTTTTTTCAAGGAGTTGAGATTGCACAGATTCAGTCTTGGATTCTCTTTTTGATACAAGGCGGCTTCTGCTGAGCATATTCAGAAAGTCTGTGTTACCCCCTGTATTAAGTTGATAGGTCCTTTCAAGCTTTACTCCTCTGGCCTTAAAAAGGTTTGTCAAAACCCTGTGTACTATAGTTGCACCGAGTTGAGATTTTATATCGTCACCTATAATTGGAATTTTCTCTTTTTCAAATCTTTCGCCCCAATCTTTATTGCTTGCAATAAATACAGGAATGTTGTTTATAAATCCTACCCCAGCCTCAAGAGCACATTCTGCATAAAACTTGGCGGCATTCTCTGATCCTACCGGGACATAATTTAGGAGGATCTCAGCCCCAGATTCCTTTAATATTTTAATACAGTCTTCTTTGGATGGCTCTTTTTCATCAGATAAGAGAAATGTATATTTATCATCGTAATCCCTCATATGTTCAGAGAAGCCATCTAATATGGCACCCATCTCTACCTTAACGCCTGTCTTAGGTATATCTCTGCAAAATATGGTTGTGCAGTTTGGCAATTCAAATATAGCCTCAGAGACATCTTTCCCCACCTTTCTTTTATCTATGTCAAAGGCAGCTACTATTTCGATATCATAGGGTTTGTAGGCCCCAATCTCCCAGTGCATCAATCCAATAGCATCTTTGCTATTCTTTCGTTTATAATATTCTATACCTTGAAGTAGTGAGCTTGCACAGTTACCAATACCCACAATAGCGATTTTGATTGTGTCCATAATAATTAGCTCCTTTTCATTATTGTAGATGCGAAAAATTTATTTCCGGAATAGGTTCGCATATAATTTACTTTCACAGAACTTCTTGATTCCGATCAAATGTTCAATTTATAG
>JAUWNK010000069.1 GCA_030612685.1 Desulfobacteraceae bacterium | reverse complement strand
ACTTCTTTCAACGTATAAGATTAGCCACCAAGTCCCAAAGGCACGAAGAAATGATTATGTCTCTTATTAAAAATGATATTTACCCTGTTAAATAGGGTTCCCTATGGGAAATTTAACAGGGTGAAAAGAATTATATAATAATCTTGGTGTCTTTGTGGCTGAACTATTACCTTTCAACTAAATAATCTTTGCCTCTTCGTGAAGTAATTTTGCCAGATTGGCGGCCTTTTCCTGTGGCGTTTCACCTTCTACTATCTTCCCCGCACCTCTTTCTTCTGGAGGTGTGATTTGCATAATCTTTATCTTTGCCCCACTTTCTCCAACTTGACCTGCATCCAGACCTAAATCGGAGATTGTCTTGACATCTAAGGGTTTCTTCTTGGCCTTCATTATTCCGGGCAGTGATGCATATCTTGGTTCGTTTAATCCTTTTTGGGCCGTGATTAAGGCTGGCAGAGGAGCCTCAATAACAAGGATTCCACCTTCAACCTCTCTGTGGGCCTTTACTGTTGAGCCGTCTTCACTAACTTCCAATTTAAGAACTATTGATATCTGTGGAATGCCTAAGAGTTCTGCCAAGTTGGAGCCAACCACACCATAATCATCGTCAACTCCCTGTTTACCGCAGAGTATAAGATTGTAGTCAAGGTCTTTAATAACTGCGGCAAGAATCTTGGCTATACCAAGAGAATCACTCCCGGTAAGGGCCGGATCATCTACCAAAATTCCTTTATCTGCACCCATGGCTAAAGCAGTTCTTATGGATTCCGTTACCCTTGTTGGTCCTACTCCTATAATGGTGACCTCACCGCCAAATTTTTCTTTTAGGCGCAGGCCTTCTTCAACCGCATACTCATCGTATGGGTTCATAACCCACTTTATATTATCAGTAACGATTGACTTAGAATCTGGAGCAACTTTAATTTGAGTTTCTGTATCTGGTACCTGTTTTAAACAAACTAAAATGTTCACTTTATCCCCCTTTCTGATTATCTTTGACTATTAATTCTTGAGATTTGCCATATTATACTAGCAAAACTTACCCCTTTTTTGGGTTCAATCCTTAACACTAAAATATTTGTTATGTCAATAGGGATCAGATAAAAGAAGCTTAAAAAAATGAAATTTGCACTTTTCATTTTGCATTGAGCCAATGACAGTTAATTCTTCATGCCATTAATAAAATAACTGCTGATCTGTCTTGCAGCAGTTTCTATATCATATTTACGCCTTTTTGATAAAACCCAAAATCTCGACATTTCATCTAAGGCGCCAAAGAAGGCCCTCTTGGCAATTCCCGGAATTATATCTTGGCTAATTAAACCCTTTTCCTTTCCTTCTTGGATTATATCCCCTATTAGGTCAAGGTATTGGGCAAATTTTTTGTTTTGATAGTTTTTCATAAACTTACTGCTCTGCCTGAGCTCCACCTGGATAATCTCGGCCATGTCTTTGTTATCTTCAATTAATTTGAGGTGAAAGTAGGCAAACCTCTCAATCTTTGCAAATGGATCACTTTCTAAACTTATCTGCTTTTTCATATTACCTAATACTTCCTTCATCTTTTCCTCGAAGAGGGCTATAAGGATGTCGTCTTTGTGTTTGAAATAGATATAGATTGTTCCATCCGCTATTCCTGCTTCTTTTGCTATTTCAGAAATCTTGGCCTTGTAAAAGCCCTTTTTGGCGAAAATCTTTGTCGCAGCAGCTATTATCTTTCTGGATTTTTCGTTATTTTTATGTCTCATATCTTTTAAAGTCTGCAGTAAAAGTGTAGTAAACTTTTTATAGTTTTTTAATATGAATAATCGTTCATTTTTTAACAAAAGGATACCAGGCGGTCAAGGTCTTTTACAAATTAGCCCTTGACATAATCTTAACCCAAAAATTATACTTTAACATAGTCACATTATAGCTATATTGTAATTATTCAATTGTTTTTTGTAACTATTCAGCCACCAAGGCACAAAGACCCAAAGAAGAGATGAATATAAATTGAATAACGCAGTTTTCTCATTAATTTCAATGTGCCACGCATTAAAAAGACTATAATAAAGAATAATTCTATAATCTTGGTGTCTTGGTGCCTTTGTGGCAACATACCTGAGTAATTACATATAATATATAGATAAGTTACAAAAAGAATAAGGATTATAGCCTTCCAATCAAAGACATGGATGGTAACGTTTAATTAAATGAAAGAAAGCGATAGGAAAACAAATTTAATTATAGGTGCATTCGTGGTAGTAGCTTTTATTTACCTATCCTTTGTGCACTTCACTTTTATTGAGTCTCTGGAAAAGGTAGTTTACGAGATCGAGATGAGGCTTGATACACCACGTAACCCTGGCGAGAGCAAAGTAGCTATAGTAAATATAGATGATAAAAGCATCGATAAGCTTGGCAAATGGCCGTGGCCGAGGCAAATTATAGCTGAGATGATTACAATCTTGAAAAACAATGGGGCAAGACTTATCGGTTTAGATATGATATTTAGCGAAAAAGAACAAAATCCAGGCATAGAAGAGATAAAAAAACTTTACAGTGAAATCCTGGAGCGAGAAAAAGTCTACATCTCAGGGGAAAAAGATAAATGGATACTTGTTAAGTTGGGTGAGATAGAAAAACGCCTGGATAACGATAAAGTGCTATCTCAAACAGTGAAAAACAGTGGAAATATAATCCTTCCAGTTGTTGGCGAATTTGGAAAATACCAAACCGAGTTAGTGATTCCACCTGAATCATTCCTGAATTTGAGTACATTGAGAAAGGATAATATTAATATTGAAGACTATATATCTGTCAGGCAATTAACTACCCCATTTACAGAGCTGTCAGAAAGTGGTCGTGGCCTGGGACACATAAACTTCTCCCCGAATAAAATAATGATGGGTCAAGTTCATGTACCATTTATCAATTTTAGAGGACTTATAATACCTTCCATGCCTTTGCGTCTTGCCCTTGACTTTCTCAATAAGCATCCTGAACAGGTAATAGTCAAAGGCTCCGGGATTAAACTCAGAGAAAAAATCATCCATACAACTAAGGGGGAATTGTTTATCAAATTTAAAGGTGGCAGACGATCCTTTCCATATTATTCATTTGTAGATATCTTGAATGTAAAAAAGGTCCCTGCTGTATTTGATGGCAAAATTGTCCTTATTGGCTTTACAGCCAAAGGAGGTGTTGCTGTTGATACGCCGGTAGACCCTCATATGCCACGGATAGAATTTATGGCCAATATAATCGAGGATTTTTTACATGGACGTTTTCTTAAACGCCCAGATATCATGATATATTTAGAGGTCCTAATCTTAATGTTAATGGGATTGGTCTTCTCATTCTTCAGTTCACATTTAGGTTATTTGAACCGAACCGCTATAACAGCCGGATTGATTTTTCTTGTCTTTTTAACCGGTGCCATCTCTTTTATAGCCCTTGATGTATGGTTTAAAACCATTTATATTATTCTCTCTCTGATAACGATATATGTTATCATTATGGGGAAAGATATTATATCCATAGGAAAAGAAACTGTCTCCAAAGATGCTATAGAAACAAACCGGATGCTTGGTATTAGCCTTCAGAGCCAGGGGTTACTTGATCTGGCCTTTGAAAAATTCAGAAAATGCCCCATAGATGATGAGATAAGGGATATTATCTACAATCTGGGGCTCGATTACGAACGAAAAAGAATGATTAATAAGGCTATTTCCATCTACGAATACATTAATAAGAAAGCCGAGGGTTTTAGGGATCTAAATGAACGTATACCAAAATTAAAAAAGGTAATCAGCTCCCTACCATTAGATGCCCTTAAAGGAAGAAGGGAAGAAAAAATAGTTGTCTCAGATGACCTGGAAGTTAAGCCCACTGTTGGAAGATACGAAATATTAATGGAATTGGGTCAGGGAGCAATGGGTACGGTTTACAAAGGTAGAGATCCTAAAATTAACCGCCTCTTAGCTATAAAGACAATTCGTTTTTCTGATGAATTTGAGGAGGATCAGCTCAAGGAGATAAAGGATCGTTTTTTTTCAGAGGCTGAGTTAGCAGGAAAACTCTCACATCCTGGAGTCGTTGCCATATACGATGTGGGAGAAGACTATGATCTTACTTATATGGCCATGGAATTTTTAGATGGGGAGGATTTAGAGAAATATTGCAGAAAAGGATCACTTCTTCCAATTAGAAAAATACTGGATATTATAGAGGAAACAGCCAATGCCTTAGAATATGCGCACAATAATGGTGTAATTCACAGGGACATAAAACCAGCAAATATAATGCTTTTAAAAAATGGTAAAATCAAGGTAACTGATTTTGGAATAGCAAAGTCAATGTCTGCTTCAAAAACCAGAAGTGGTATAATTCTCGGCACACCAAACTATATGTCACCAGAGCAGATTATGGGTCGCCAGATAGATGCTCGATCGGACATCTTCTCACTTGGTGTTGTTTTTTTTCAGCTCCTAACTGGAGAGTTGCCATTCAGGGGAGAAAATCTGAACAGCCTCTTTTATCAGATTACGCAGGTAAAGCATCTCTCGCCTCGTAAAATAAACACAAGGGTTATTAAACCATGTGAACAGATAATTGATAAGGCTTTAGCCAAAAACCCGGATCATAGATTCCAACGGGCGATGGATCTTGCCAGGTATCTAAAAATTCTGACCAATAGAATAGACTCTTTAAGGGCGAAAAAGAAGAAATAAAGTAATAGTAAAAAAGTAAGGATAAAAATTGGAAATTAAAGCTGCTGGCCTTTCTGATGTAGGTCTTAAGAGGGATGGCAATGAAGATGCCTTTGCGATGGATGATTCTATTGGCTTATATATAGTGGCTGACGGCATGGGAGGCCATTTGGCTGGAGAGGTTGCCAGCAACGTTGCTGTACAAATAATCCAGAAAAACATTAACTATTGGATAGCTAAGAATAGTCCCGAGGATGAATTATTCGACTTTCCAGATGGAACCCTAAGCAGAACAGGTAATTATATATCAAGCAGTATAAAATTAGCTAACAGGGTTATATATGAGATGTCTAAAGGATATAGAGAATATAAGGGGATGGGAACAACGATTGTAGTTCTGGCGGTAATGCCCAATTCTGTAATTGCAGCCAATGTGGGTGACAGCAGGATCTATCTTATAAGGGACGATACAATAGAGCCTCTTTCTAAAGAGCATAATTTGGTAGCTGAACAATTAGAGATGGGGCTGATATCTAAGGAAGAAGCAGAAATCTCTCCTTTGAGACATATACTTACCAGAAACCTTGGGTTCTCAGATATAGTTGATGCGGACCTTTTCGAGATTGAACCCATGAATGATGATCGCTTTTTGCTTTGCACTGATGGGCTAACAGACCTTGTATCAGACGATGAGATACTAAAAATTGTCAAAAATGGAGACGACCCTGAGCATCTCTGTCATCAACTCGTTTCTGAAGCCAACAAGAGGGGTGGGAATGATAATATCACTGTCTCTTTAATATTTGTAAATACACAGGATGATAAAAGGCAGGGAATCATAGGGAAATTTGCTAACTTTTTTAATAAGAAAAAATAATAAGAGGTTTCATTTTTTTTAACAGCAAAAAGGGGCATATATCATGGCAAGGGTAATATTAGCATTCAACAAGAAAGTGATTAAAGAGTATCCTTTTGTTAAAGAAAGCATGGCTATCGGGCGGGATGACAGGAATGATATCGTAATCGATAATCTGGCAGTGTCCAGTCTCCATGCCAGGATAGATAAAACAGGGGATAACTATATAATTACCGATTTACAAAGTACAAACGGAACATTTGTTAATAATAAGCAAATAACTTCTCATAAGTTGCAACATAAGGATAAAATAATTATCGGCAAGCATCTACTTTTCTTTGCAATGTCCAAAGAAGAACAGGCCAAGGTTAAAAAGGAAGCTCTTGATAAGACTATGATACTTGACACGTCCAAACAGAAGGAACTTTTAGCGAAACGAGCTGATAAAGTGGTTGAAAAGGAAAAAATTGGTGTCATAAGCTTCATTGACGGTTCTAGTGAAGGTGAAATTAAACTTGGTAAAAAGCTAACCAAGATAGGAAAAGCGGAAACCTCAGAAATAAAGCTCAGCGGTTTGTTCATGCCACCTACTGCAGCTACCATTAGCCGCAGACCAAACGGTTATGCTATTACATCCGCTGGTGGGAGAACAAAGGTAAAAGTAAATGATGAGGTGATAAAAGAAAGCCATTTCCTGAAGGATTTTGATACGATTGAAGTAGGATCATACAAGTTCCAATTCTATACCATAGACAGTGGAGATAAAAAATAATGTAAATCCTGTTAGAAGGTTTGAACGGGGTTCTGAACCCAACTCAAACCTATTGGTTATTTTGCCCTGCTTTAAATGGCGGGGCTTTTTATGACTGGATAGATGGAAAAATTAGACAAAAAGGAAATATACTTTTTTTGCTAATGCAACCTTACTCCTTAGGTACAACTGAAGATTTCAGATGTTCACCTATCATTTCCTTAAACCTTGTTTCTATCTGGTGTTTTGAAAAGATCGTGTGGCAATGTGTGCATTGGTAGATTTCTTCTGTGAGTTCATCATATATTAGATCATCTGAAAAATTTACCTTTCGGAACTGGACAGAAAAATTGAAGATTCGAATAAAATTTTTATTCTTACATTTATCACACAAAAAATAATCCTTGATAATATCCATTTGTGCCCCCAAAAAAAGCATATCGCCCTAACAATCAGGCAAACCCTGAGGCGTATAAACCCTGCTCAAGTTTAGTGATTCTTTCTTTCAGACAGGGTAAATCTTCTTATCTAATTTAGCATCTTTTGTCAAAGAAAATATAGTTAACGCTCTTTCATGATTGATATTTATTTAAAAAAGCAAATTTTTATTTTCATTCCCTATAATAAAAGTTATCAACCATTTTTTGTAGTATTCGGTGATAATTGTCAGTTGTCCGTGTTTGTTTTGTATAAATTCATCAATTCGTTTATATTTATTGCCTTAATAGGCACTTTATGCATTTTAAATGCAATTAAATCCTTGAATGATGATTTTTGTTGTGTTAAAAGGGAGAAAATTATTGCTCTGTAATAATAAGTCAAAAGGTTAAGGAGGGAAAAATGGCAGCTTTACTTGGTGGTTTGTTATCTTTAGTGTTGGGTATTATAGGAATTGTTATCTTTTGGGGATATTTTGTTAAGGCCTTAGCGGCTGGAATACCTGCCTTACTTATCTTAGGCGGTGCCTTAGCCACTTATCTTGGCATTGAAGAATTGAAAGATAAAAGAAGTGCAGAGAAGTTTAACGAAGAACCTGATACAAGCATGCTAAAGGAAGAGGTAGATAGCCTTAAAAAAGAGGTAGAGGATCTTAAGAAAGAAAAATAAGCTGATTCCTCGGTTAATATTGGAATTAGTTAGAGATTTTATCTGTAACTACCCAGGTTGTCAGGTTCAAGCCCGCCCTGGCGCGATGGCCGTTATCAAGTAAAGCAACTCCTGACTATTTAAAAGTATCTCTCTTAAATCCAACTTCCTGAAATCAGGTCTGGGCCAGGGGTTCAACTTGGAGCCATGAACCATTGCCCATGCCAAGACTCCTCAACCAGCTCATGTAAAACCCGCGTTTATAAGCCTTTGGCTTATTAAACGGTTAATGGTTCAGCAAATAGCCATTGAACCGTGAACCCGGAACTTTGAACCTGTGTAGTTACTTTTATCTTTTGAAGATTTCCAATTCGTTAAAAAAGTAAGCTATCTCAAATGCAGCACTTTGGGGGCTATCTGACCCATGAACAACATTCTTTTCGATATCAGTTGCATAATCATGTCTAATAGTGCCTTTAGCAGCCTCCTTGTAATCAGTGGCCCCCATTAATTTCCTGTAGGCATTGATAACCTCTTTTCCCTCCAGGACCATGACCACACATGGGCCGGAAGACATAAAATCTGTAACACTTTCATAAAATGGCTTGCCAGCATGTACCTTGTAAAAACCTTTTGCCTGCTCTTTTGTCATCCAGATCATTTTTAGAGCAAAGATATTTATACCTTCTCTTTCCAATCGTCCAATTATCTCACCTGAAAGACCTCTTGCCACACCATCCGGTTTAATTATTGCCAATGTCATTTCCATTTTAATATCCTCCTCAATTATTTAAGGTCTGTCGGGTTTCTTGTGCTTATAGGGCTAACCCAATGAAAACAATAAAGGCCCGGGGTTAAAGTCCCCTAGGCCTTTGTAAGTGCTTGTTACTAAGAAAAATCAGCTTTCAGCTTTTTCAGGGGCCTCAGCCGGACTCGGCTCTTCTATACATGCAGCCACTATCTCTGCTATGTCCAGGACCTTACAGTATTCCTGAGCCTCTTTTGTGCTCAGTCCTTCATCAAACATGGTGAGACAGAAGGGGCAGGCAATAACAATACGCTCTGGTTTTGTCTCCAGGGCCTCTTCGGTTCGCTCCACATTGATCCTCTTGCCAAGGTTTTCTTCCAACCACATTCTGCCGCCTCCTCCTCCACAACAGAAGCTCTTTCTGGAATTCCTGGGCATCTCTTGAGTCACGATACCTGGAACATGATTCAGAATATAACGAGGAGGGCGGTAAACCTTGTTATGCCTCCCCAAATAACAGGGGTCATGATAGGTAACCTGCTTAAATCCTTCTACCGGCTTAGTCAGCTTAAGTATCTCTACCTCCATGAGTTGATAAATAATCTCTGTGTGGTGATAGACCTCATAATTTCCTCCAAATTGAGGATATTCATTCTTCAGGCAGTTGAGGCCATGGGGACAGGAGGTGATGACCTTTTTTACCTTATATTTATTCATTACCTCTATGTTTGCCTCTACAAGCATCTGAAACAGATATTCGTTCCCTAATCTCCTGGCAGAATCCCCACAGCAGCCCTCCTCTGTTCCTAAGATGGCAAAGCTAATACCTGCTGCCTTTAGTATCTTGGCCACTGCTATAGCAATCCTCTTATTTCTCTCATCGAATGATTCAGAGCAACCTACGAAATAGAGGTACTCAACATCAGAGTTTTCGGCCATGGTCTGCACTCCTGCTTCCTTGGCCCAATCTGCCCTGGTGTGTGCACCTATACCCCAGGGGTTGCTTTGGTTCTCCATATTCTTAAAGGCCAACTGACCTTCAGGCGATACCTTTGCCTCTGTCAGGACAAGATATCGCCTCATATCCACTATCTTGGGAATATGTTCAATAAATACAGGACATTCCTCCATACATGCCCCGCAGGTAGTGCAGGACATCACCGCATCTTCATCTATAACATCGGGAATCAGCGGCTTTTGCAAGATCTCTTCAGTATCCTCCACCTCTTTCCCTGCCTTTTGTTCTAACATCAATTTCCCTTTAGATAGCGTATGGAGCTTCATGTGGTGGACCATGGCATAAGGAGTTAATGGTTTATCAGTCAAAAAAGCAGGACAGTTTACTTGACACCTCCCACATTCTGTACATGCAAAGCTATCCATGAGTTGTTTCCAGCTAAAGTCCTCCATCTTGTTAACACCGAAGGTCTCAGCCTCCTCATCCTCTATGTCTAATGTAGGGAGATAGCCTGTGGAGTTAAAGGAACGCATGAATACATTTGGTATGGCACCCAACAGATGCATGTGCTTTGAACGTGGTAAATAGGTAAGGAAGTACAGGATAATAAGGACATGTACCCACCATAGGATAGTATGCACCTTCTCCAAGCCAGTTTCGGACAGGCCATCAAATATATTTGCAAAAAACTGACCAATAGGCATCCATGTTGAGGCAAATGCAGGTCTTTTTACACCTTCGATACCATGCAGGAATAACATCAGGACGAGCAGGGACATAATTAATCCAATAATAATAGTTGCGTCCACAATGGCATGTGGATCATCGATCTTGAGTCTAAGGGGCTTCTGAATATACCTCCGGTAAAGGGATATGCAAAGAATAATTAAGACCACAAAACATAATATATCCTGGATAAGTATGAAAGAGCCATATGCCAGCTCAGCTATGGTCTCGCCAGTAAAGTAAGCCAGTATCCCTTCATAAGAAAATCCATGGTAGACACCTCTCGCAAATTCTTCTACATACCCGATGCTCAAGAATATGAAAGACCAGAATATGAAAAAATGCCCCACACCTGCAGGCTCTCTCACCACCCTGGCCTGAGCAAATACATAGTAAATAACGTTTATAATACGCCTAAAAATCTGGTCAAATCTTTTGGTTTCTTCGGGTTTGGCTAATAAAAGAATTCTAATTAAATTGTAACACAAATAGCTAAATATACCGAAGGCTGCAAGCAGACATGCTATGAAGATTATATTTCCTGGAAAATATCCAACTTTTAAGATTCCCATAGTGCCCTCCATTGAGGGATTCCTCCTGGGCTCTCCTTCCCATTGAAGCCCGAGCAGTCCATCCCATGATTATTTTTTATCCCTTAATCTTCTTTACCCTCGAATTCCAGAAGTGTTTGCAGTAATACACCGTGACCCCATATACTACATTCTAACAGCCTGAATCAAGAAAATACTTCCAATTTTTTCCTCCAAAAATCGCCTTATGAAACTCCCTGCAGCAAGTTGCAGGGTATCAGAATGCAAAAAAGCCCGTTTCCCTGTCATTGCGAGGAGCGGAAGCCTGCCCGCCATCGGCTTTGCTCTCAGGCGAGGCGGGCGGGCGACGAAGCAAATTTCTCTTTTTCTTTTGAGATTGCTTCGCTATGCTCGCAATGACTGTAGAAACCCTGCAGCAAGTGTAGGGAATTACCAAGTTAATAACCCTCTGGTTAAACTCTACTTTTAACTTGACAGAGTACTGACTACTTATTTATGGTTATTTTGTAGCTAAAAAGTAGCTATAAAATTGCACCAAATAATAAAAGGGGTACAATTATGGATATAATTAGCGAAATTTCGAAGATTGTAGGAGAAGAAAAGATATTTTCTGATCGCGTGGAATGTATAGCCAATTCACGTGATATGTCTGTCCATGTAGGGATACCTGATGCAGTGGTCTACCCTCAAACCACAGAGCAGATATCTGCTATTATGCGACTGTGTAATCAGGAAAAAGTTCCTGTTACTGTCCAGGGTTCGGGTACAAGCGTAACCGGTGCATCCCTTCCAGTAGAAGGCGGCATACTCCTGGATGTCCATCGGATGAACAAGATTCTGGAAATCAATAAAGACAATTTTTATGCAAGGGTGGAACCAGGGGTAATCTGTATGGACCTGAACAGGGCCCTGGGTAAAGAAAAGCTGATGTTTCCCCCTAACCCTGGTAGCGAGCTTATTGCATCAATAGGTGGTATGATGTCTACCAACTCAAGCGGGCACCGGGCAGTTAAATACGGCACAGCCAGGGACTATGTAAAAGCTCTTAAGGTAGTTCTGGCTGATGGAACTATCATCGAAACTGGCTCTATAACCCCCAAATCATCTATGGGCTATGATCTGAACCATGTCTTTGCCAGTTCAGAGGGAACACTTGGTGTCATTACAGAGATTACCGTAAAGATTCAACCTCGTCCTGAATACTCTGCCCTTGCCCTGGCAATCTTCCATGACCTGGACGCCGCTGGAAGAGCAGTTACCGATATAATAACCTCAGGAATCCAACTCACTGCATGTGAGATACTGGATAAATATAGCCTAAAGATTGTGGAAGATGTTATTGGCAAGGATGTAAGCAAGATAGAGGCCATGCTGATCATTGAGTCAGATGGCGTCAAAGAAACAGTTATCAGGGATATGGAAAGGATTAAAGAGATATGTAAAAAATACAATGTGGAAGAGTTCACCTGGAGTGATGACCCGGCCAAAACTGCCGAAATAATGGAGGCCAGGGGGAAACTGGTCCCAACACTCTCAAGAATCAAACCCGGTAACAGGCTTGTTCCCATATCAGAAGATCTCGGTATCCCCCCAACAAAGATCCCTGAAACAATCAAGAAGGCACAAGCAATAGCAGATAAATATGACTTACTTCTTACTACCTTTGGACATATAGGAGATGGGAATGTCCATACCACCTTTGTAATTGATATGAGAAGCCAGGATGAATGGGACAGGCTGAAACCGGCTGCTGATGAACTTGCTGAAATTGCCCTTGAGATGGGAGGCACCATTACCGCTGAACACGGAACCGGTCTTGCCAGGGCACCATATATAGAAAAACAATTGGGCCCAGCATTGGATGTCATGAGGTCTATAAAGAAGGCCCTTGATCCTAATGGTATACTGAATCCAGGCAAGATGGGATTGGACAAAAAGAAGCACGACATCTACGACTATTTTGCCTTCAAACCCCTCTTAGAGCACCCAGAGGGTCTAAACTCCTTTGGTTTTGATGCGGACAATGAGATCCTTGCTTGTATAAACTGCGCCTTTTGCCGCTTGGGATGCCCTACATATGACGTCACACAATTAGAGTCAAGGAATGCCAGGGGCAGGACAATCCTGGCATTCAACTTAATGACCGGGACAATTAAGCCCTCCAAGGAATTGGCAGAATCATTTTATACCTGCACTACCTGTAATGCCTGTACATATTTCTGTCCTGCTCTGATTAAGGTAGATGAGATTATTCAAAAAGGCCGTGAAAAGCTCTTTGCCTCTGGTGTTACCCCTGAACCAGTCATGGCACTGAGAGATAGCATCCTGAATACAGATAATGTCTATGCTGCTACAAAGGAAGACAGAATCGCCATCTTTCCATCATCTATCAAGAAAAGGGTAGAAACAGGTGAGCTAAAGAAAAAGGCAGACACTCTCCTGTTTATGGGTTGTGTTTCAAGCTACTTAGATATGAAAATAATCCCAAGCCTTTTTAAAATCATGGACGCCGCTGGTATAGATTACACAATGCTTGGAAAAGATGAGATCTGCTGCGGGTTTCCATTACACCTGATGGGGGATCAGGAAAAATTTGAGCAAACTGCCAGAAACCTTATTGATCGCATTAAGGAAACTGGGGCAAAAGAGCTGATAACTCCCTGTGCCGGTTGTTATAAAACATTCACAAAATATTATCCTGAGGCCGGAGATTTAGGATTGAAAGTCTTCCATTCTGTTCACTATATTCCAAAACTTATAAAGGAGAAAAAGATAAAATTGGGTGGTGATCTTGGTAAAAAAGTCACCTATCATGATCCATGCGACCTGGGCCGGACTTTTCAAATATTCGAGGAGCCCCGGGATATCCTGAAGGCCATCCCTGATATTGATCTCGTTGAGATGTCCAGAAACCGCTTGATGGCCAGGTGCTGTGGAGGTGGTGGAAGTGTAATGGCTCTGGAGCCAGAGTTAGCAGCAGATATGGCAGCAGTCAGGGTAAGGGACGCTATGGAGGTGGGGGCAGAGATAATAGTGTCTGGTTGTTCCGCCTGCAAGGATAACCTCAGGAAAGGGGTAAAGGTCATCCCCAAAGATGAAAGGCCAAAAATCAGGGTAATGGATATAACAGAGATAGTGGCCAATTCTATCATTTAGTGTTTATCGTATCTATTTTGTAACTACTCAGCAAATGACCCCGACGCTTCGCTTCAGGGTTATAAATGAAAGAAACTATACGTTGAGCATGGAGATGTCTTTTTTCACCATGCCTCTGGCCCAGACCTGGCTTGCAAGATATGAGTTTGTATAGCTAAGCATAGAAATAATATAGCCATTGTACGCTATTCCAGAAACTTCGCGCCAGGGCGGGCCTCACAAAGACGAGCCGGTAGGCCGCTTCAAACCGGCGCCCACGGCCAAAGGCCCGAGCAGACAAAGACAAGTTGCTCGTGCGCACGGTTTGAAGCGGCACGCTGAGGCCCCCTGTTAGAGGACAGATGTAAAAAAAGACATCCCCATGCTCTTTACAACATTTAGTTTCTTAGGAGGTTCAAAGTTCTAAGGTTCACGCCTGCCCGCCGGATGGCAGGCGGAGTTCAAGGGTAGAAGACGATGAACATACCTGCCAGCCATCCCTGCCCGACATCCGGCAGGCGGGTGGCAGGCGGGCATGAAGAACAAAAATGAGCCAACCGTGAACCTTGATCCGTGACCCTGACAACCTCCTAAGAAACTAAATTTAAAATTAGCAATTAGCAATTGAAAATTAGCAATTAAAATAGTCGCTTATGAAACTTATAAGTTTCTTTCATGTATAACCCTGAAGCGAAGCGTCTGGGTCATTTGCTGAGTAGTTACAATTCTTTTACTTTAGGCACTTTAGCTCACTTATTCATATAATCCAGATGCACAAGGCAGTCTGTCCTGCCCACCAGCTCTCCAATGCTTTTCATGCCTAATCGTTTTAATATCCTGATTAGCTCTTTCCTCCAGGCCATAAA
>JAUWNK010000012.1 GCA_030612685.1 Desulfobacteraceae bacterium | reverse complement strand
GGCAATTTTCATCCCTGAGCGTATTTACTAAGTTTTTTTTCTGGAATTCTTTTAACTCCGTTTCAAGACTATCCCTTTCCTTTTTGAGGAAAAGATGTGCAGAGCTAAGTTCAGAAAGTTCCTTTTCCAGTCTTTCCTTTTCTTTCTTGATACCCCTATTAATTTGGATTATCTTCTCAAGCCTTTGAGATATCTTCCTGTTTTCTTCCATTTGATAGGCCAGATTCTGCCTTTCTTTCCGGTTCTGTTCGGAGTTAAAATGCATCTGCATATGAATGTTACCGAAAATAGACCATATAGCGGACAGCGATAGGTCAGCTCGGGTGGCAGCAACCCAAAAAAGCCCCTCTATTAATCCTTTTTCAAAATGTGCCTTCCATTCTTTTAAAAAGGCTGATTCATCGAGATAGAGATATTTAGATATATCCCCATGAAATTTTCTCTTGAGATACCCATCTATTCGGGTAGAGATATCGTTTTCGTTTTCCAGTCTTTCAACCAGGATCTGGTGAACCTTATAAGCGCTTAAATTTTTGGTTGAATACCTTGCTTTTTTAAGGATCTTCTTTTGCTCCTCAAGGCTCAAACAGGTTCCTATAACCGGGCATTTGAAGGATAGATTAATCATCCATGCTTTTTGTTGTGATGGCTTGGTGCTGCTAATTTCGTTATCAAGACTTTGAATCGCTCTTAATTCTTTGCCCGAGTTTAAGTCTAAATAGTTTGGATTCTGAAGACCTATGTTTTCCATAAATATCCTCCTTTTCTCCTTGTCATATCCTTCTTTTTTGGATATAAGGAAAAAGCAGCTCTAACAGAGTTGCAATAAGGGCCAGGGGAAATACAATACTGCTTAGCGGCGGCGTTTCCTCTGGCTTCTTTATTGATATTTACTCAGCCACAAAGGCACCAAGATCAAAAAATTATTCTCTTAACACCCTTCCTTGTAATGCTTTCTTCTTTTCCAGATAGGGGCATAACTTATATCTATTCCTTGTGTCTTAGCGCCTTGGTGGCTACCTGAACAGTTACATTTATTGGTTATCAATTACTCAACCCATACCTTTTCAGTTACTCCATGGCCAATGGTGATTATCTCCTCTCCTATCTGGGCTTTAGTGTATCTCCCTTTGATAGGTGCAGGCGATAAACTTTCTATGGTAGAAAAAGTTATATCTGTTTCCTTCCTTTATTCCGAGTCCTTCCAGCTTCTTTCTTGCTGACAGCTCGTTTGTAATCCTTTTTATTGTGCCACTTTCCCCTTCTTTCATGTAATTAATCTTACCTGTTTTGCCTCCATATTCAGCAATTACCCTTGATGCAAGACCTTCACCCATCTTTACTGTTTTACCTTCGGTTTCAAAAATCAGAGTATGATCAGATGCATGGGCCCAGAACTCTATTTCAACCCCCTCATCAATTCCCAGATCAGTAACCCAGCTCGTAAATTCCTTCCCTCCTTTTAAGGCCTTTACAATACCTTTGTCTCCTTTTTCCATTTCAAGCAGGGAAAGCATGGCATCTCCTTTTTCCATGTAAATTTTTTCTGCCATGCCCTGCCCTAAGATAACCTCTTTTCCTGCTGCCAGAAGACGTAAAGCACCTCTGTGTTCGTGGGTAGGTGTCTGTGCTAATATATGAAGCACAACCCCTTCTCTAATCCCAAGATCCTCAAGATGGTCTATGACCTCTTTTCCTCCTTCAATTCTTTTAACAGTAACCTTTTCTTCTACTTCTACATCGCTCAGTAATCTCACCGGTAAGCCTCCTCTTTTTTTGTTTTTAATTTAATTTTGTATTTTTCATTTTGCATTTTCAATTCCAATACCACCTCCCTTCTCTATCTTCGCCTCATCCTGCCGCTACAAACAGGGCATATCTCCTCTCTGCATGGTATTCCCTTTCTATGAGCTATGGTTAGGTTAATACAATCAATTGGAGACCAATAAGTGCCATGCATCCCTGAACTGTGAATATTTAATATTGGCATTATTAGATGAGGCCGGTATCATTGTCCCCTTTTTTGGCATTACCTTATTAGGGATAACATAATAGTGTTTATTTCCATTGTTGAGGCAAGCGATAATGAAAAAATCACAATCCTGTTTTTGCTTACTCACTCTGTTGACCTGGAAATAGATCTTATCCCCAACCTGTACCAGGTTTGATGTATTAATGACTCCTACTCTAAGGCCATTTTTAGTAAGTAAAAAATGCGACCTTGCTTTATTCTGAATCTTGGGGTCGAGGCCAATATTTGTGAGTTTATCCTTTATTTTTTTAAGATGGATAAGCCGACCGGAACTAAATTTGAGCGAATCAGCTTTTTCTCTTCTGGTGAGTATCTTTTTTTTATATGTTTCGGCGTATGGGCGCCCATATATCTTTCTGTAAATCTGTCGCGCATTTTCCCTGGTAAATCCAAAATGTCTCCCTACATCTGCAAGGGATAATGAGGGATTTTCAATAATTATTTTGAATTTGCCTATAGCATTCGAGCCATACCTTTTTTCAAATCGCCTTAAAGAAGCGCGGGCCTTTTTTAGTCCGTATTCATTTCTTATGTTCCAGACAAACCTAATGCTAACATTCAGTATCTCAGCAATCTCCTTATCAACGAGGCCCTTGACTTCTACCATCTGTCTCATAAAATCCTGCATAGTCATATTAAATGATGTTTTTACATAAGATTCGATTTCACTTTTTTTCATAATAATCCCCCCTTATCATGACAAAAATAAAAAGGCGTAGCTGGATTGATTTCCATCTCCAAGTTACGCCTTCACTTTCCCGCCTTGTAGCAGGATCGTAAGACATCCCTGATTATTCTATTCTGACTCTATTAATACATGTGTTAGTTTTTTCCTCAAGGTCTCTAGCCTTTTTGATTTAAAGGCCTTTCTGGTTTCTTCCAACACCTCTATTGTCTCTTTAATGGTCTCTTTTAATCTTAATTCACGGTGAGAGTTAGGCAAAAGGATGTGATTTAATGTCTTCTCACTTACCTTTTTGTCGAGAATGGTGGCCATAAGGTATCGATGCATATCTATTCTTTGATGGATCTCTTTAGTACTTTTATCAATAACCTCTATGATGCTTCCTTTTTTAATGCCTTCCATTTTATTAGATTTCCTTAACTTAATTAGAGATTGCTAATAAAAGGGATAAAAAAATTTACCCGTTAAAATACACTATGTATAAGCAGGGGATGCTATCAAAAATATTTTCATTCTTTTTACACAGGTTATAAAGACCTGTTCGAAATTTCTAACGGGGTTTACTCAACCATTATCTTTTTTGCCATACCAAAACCAAGTGCTAACCTTGTATCATTTATAGCAATCATAATAGGGCCACCTCTAGTTCCCAAGACTGTAAGCTTTATTCCTGGAATAAGGCCCATACTATAAAGTTTTGACCTGATACCTTTTCCTCCGAGTATATCTATTAAGGTCAACTCTTGCCCTGGTGTTGCCATAGTAAGTGGCATCATCTTGCCTTCTTAGTCCTTTCAATCTCTTTTATCTTGGCATTATATTCATTAGCAAACTGCTTCATTCGCTCAATGCATTTATCTTTTGGCTGTCCATGCACTCTATATTCATTGAAATATTCAAGCCAGCTTGCTCCACCCCTTGGACAATGCTCGATAAATTCCATAAAGTCCACAAATGCCTCAAGGGTGGTGGGGCTTACAGCATGTTCCATCTTACAGGCATCCTCATCTGCTTGATCAGAGGTTATCTTTAGTATATCGGTTAAAAATTTCATGAAGATTTGGTGCCGGTGATCTATTTCTTGTCCAACATCACTACCTTTTTCTGTGAGCTCAAGATATTCATATTTTTCATAATCAATCATGCCTTTCTTGCTGAGGGTCTTGAGCATATTGGTGACAGAAGGCATTTTAACACCGAGTCTTTTAGCAATATCCCTGACCCTGACAACCCTCTTTTCCTTGGCAAGATTATAGATAGCCTCCAGATAGTCTTCCATTGTTGGTGTAATGTTATTTTTGGAGATATTTTCAGTATCTTTGTCATTCATGACAATAATTATTATTAGAATTTTATAATTAAGTTTTATTAATCTAACTAATTATATATTGAAAAACCCCTTGTCAAGTTTTTTTATCATTTTTTTATTACTTTTTTTCATTTACTTATAAAATCTTTTAATTAAGAAAAAAGAATATCCTATGTTCTATTCCCGGAAGAGAATATATTTCATAATTTTCAATAGAATAAGCTCCCTTAGAATAACTGATTTTTATTTAAACCTTTTGTAGGGCCTTTTCGCAAGATAGTTACCTGTAACAATGATCACATCAGAATTTAACTTGGATAAGTATCCAGTCATGACATTGTAAATATAAATGTAATAGTAGGTAGGTGGATCTTTGATTTTGGCAAAAAGCTATTTTGCCTGCAAATTAGTTTCAGCCAACTCGGTAAACCGCTAACCCAACACTGCCAGAGTACTATGTTTTTCCACAACAAACCTTATACATTCGACCGCATAGTGCATATTGGCATAACTTCGGGATTATCATTAGGGCTGGTCTGGCTTTTGGGGTATTTAGCAGACGCCCCTGCCCTGCTTTTGGCCTACTACCGCCGCTTTTTGGTCTCTGCCAAGGCCAGAGACTCCATCCCACTCAGCCAACAGATTTAATTAAGTCTCAAGTCTGGATATAAAAGGTATTTCAATAATTCCTATCCGTTCACTATCAAAGGGCAGATTCAAAGGCAACTTTTAAACTTTATAGACCAATTGAAAGGTGGAAGCCATTATAGATAGTAGAGAAATCCATGAGGGCTTTTCTTTTCATTCCTGCCCTTAAAAGCTGTAACCTGTGTAAATCCTTGACTAAGAGGATATTTCAGTGTAAGTTTTTTCAGAAAATATTAGTCCTTAATCAAAGGTGTTATATGAGTTAAAAGCTAAGACCCCATTTCTCATATAGAGAGGTGGGGATTTATGGCCTCAAAAAGTGGAAAATGTTATGATTACTGAAGTCTACAATAAAATTTTACTGGTCGTGGGTTTCAAATATTGCAGTAACATAGAATTCTGGATAAAGGTAATCAGGCATTAATAGTTTGCTATATTGAATCCATCGTTGTTAGATAAAATTTATTCTTTATATTAACTGAGCGGCTTGATTGGCCTAAAGGAATTGCTCGAAAGCGTAAGAAGGCAGAGGAGGTATACGTCACCAACGTTCCTTAAGGTGATAGAGTCCTTTTGTGATGGATTTGGTCTTCCTAACGAATTATCTAATGTGAGAATACAACTGTGACACCTATTTCAAACACTGAGGAATTACTTTTTGAGGTCATGACGCCGCTAGATTTTACCGTTCGGGTGACTGCAACCTATTGGGATCTGATCGTAACCATAAAACACCCTGTAATGGCTGGGCTTGAAAGTAATGTTAAAGAGACTTTGGAGAAGCCAGAGCAGATTAGAGTCAGTCGAAGCGATCCTAAAGTCTTCTTATTCTATAAGATGCAACGCCCAGGACGTTGGATTTGTGCTGTCGCAAAAAGGCTCAATGGCGAAGCGTTTCTTGTCACAGGTTACCCAACTGATTCAATAAAGGAAGGAGAATATATATGGCCCAAGTAAAAGTTTTTTATGACAAGGAAGGTAATACCCTTACCGTGTGGTTCTCAGATCCAAAAGAAGAATATGTGTGTGAAGAGACCGGTGAGGAAGTAGTGTTAATGAAAGACAAATCAGGCCGCGTGATTGGTTTTGAAAAACTGAATTACTCTCTTTCAGAAGCAGAGAAATTACACGTGGCTTTTGAGACGGTGACGGCTTAAAAATTCTAAAGCCGCCCAACAACCGCTTGGAGAAAGACGCTAGTTTCACTCGTGCTTCTCAAGCGGGGCGTTAGATGACAGGAATGTTGGTCGCATTTTAAAGAATAAATAACGGAATAGATTTCAATAATTCCTATCCATTCACTATTAAAAGACAGATTCAAAGGCAACTTTTAAACTTTATAGACCAATTGAAAAAGAAAAGCCCTTATGGAGAAATCCATGAGGGCTTTTCTTTTCTATCCCTGCCCAAGCAAGCTGCAACCTTTGAAATTCTTGACTGAAAAATAGATTCATTGTAGATTTATCCTGAAAATATTAGTCCTTAATAAAAGGTGTTTTATGAGTTAAAAGCTAAGACCCCATTTCCCAGATAGAGGGATAGGGTTTTGGGGCCTCAAAAAGTGGTAAATGTTATGATTACTGAATGAGGCCTACAATAGAATTTTGATTGTTGGTTTCAAATATGGCAAGAATAGCATGGAATTCTGGATAAAGGTAATCAGGCATTAATAGTTTGCTATATTGAATCCCTCATTATTGGATAAAATTTATTCTTTATATTAACTGTTATCTGCTATGCCCCACAGGAATTAAAGGAAGGAGATTATCGATGCTTCCTCAAAATTGTAACCAACATGTAAATTTAGTTGAAAGATTTACCCTTCTTCAAAAGATCTTTATGCGGTTAGGGTTTTATGGTTTCATGATTATAGGTGCATATGGGATTTACTTGGAAAGTATACTTTGGGGGCTAATATACTCAGGCTTTGTTATCTTCGGCATAGAGTTTGGGCTTTCATATTTTCTCTGCAGCCATTGTCCCTACCCTTACAAGCATTCAGACTGCCTTTTCGCACCATTTTGGGTATTTACAAAGCAATATAAGTTTCGATCAGCCCCGATGAGTATCTTAGATAAGACTGTTTTTATCTTAGCAATGGCAGGATTTATTGTGATTCCTCAATATTGGTTATTTAAAAATTATACTATTCTAATTCTATTCTGGATATTTTGTCTTCCAACAATCGCAAGTCTTCCATTTTTTTGGTGTAGGAGATGTCAGCACTTCCATTGTTGTTTTAATTTGGTGAGTGAAGAATTAATAAGAGAATCAGAACAGAGGTAATAAGAGCTGGATTCACCCACAGGGTCCCTTTTTATATCGAACCAATACAAGTTACAAAGCTATGAGAAGATTCATCTATTTCCTATAAATCTGAAACCGTAGATAACAACGGCTTGTAGTTGGCGCCAAAAGGCTGGCGCATCTGAAGCCGAGCTTTATGTGGTTTTTTAATCAATCATATTTGAGTATTGCTGACACTGGAGATTTAAAAGCAAAGCAATAATTATCCTTTCATTTAGGGCTTTGATGTGCTTATGCAATTTTACCATTCTCTTAAGATCAATTTTTATCAGATGATCACTTTTATTGCAGGGGGAACGCATGCTTAAAAGAATTCTGTGGTCGCTCCTACTCATCATCATAGTTATTGTTATCTACCTTGTTGCCTTGCCAGTACCGATCGATCCAGTTGCCTGGGAAGCTCCCACCAACCCGGGCTATAGTGGAGCGTACGCACCAAACGAGCGACTCAAGGGTATTCAGGTCTTGCCTATCGGGGACAACCATGGGCCGGAGGATATTGCCCTTGATACGCAAGGCCGCATTTATGCGGCGACACACGAGGGTCGCATCGTCCGACTGCAACCTGATGGCTCAAACCCGGAAAATTGGATAGACACTGGGGGCCGACCGCTGGGTATTGACTTCGACAATGATGGAAACTTGATTGTCGCTGACGCATTCCTCGGCCTCTTGTCCATCGCGCAGGACGGCACCATCACCGAACTGGCAACAATGGCGGACGGAGTTCCTATTCGCTATGCAAATGATGTGGACGTGGCTGCCGATGGTAAAATTTACTTCTCTGATGCCTCTACCAAATTTGGCGCCAAGGAATGGGGGAGTACTTACGAGGCAAGCCTGGTTGATCTCATGGAGCATGGTGGTCACGGGCGGCTGTTAGTCTTTGATATGGCCTCTTGCAAGACGAAGACGCTGGTGGAAGGCCTGAACTTCGCTAATGGCGTTGCGGTCAGCCATGACCAGACCTATGTGTTGGTAAACGAGACAGGACGCTATCGGGTGATCCGCTACTGGCTGGCCGGGCCGAAAAAGGGGCAGGCTGAACCGCTTATCGAGGGGCTGCCGTCCTTCCCGGACAACATATCGACTGGGTTTGATGGTCGTTTCTGGGTGGCGTTAGTCTCGCCTCGCAACCCACTGGTAGACAAACTCTCGGGCAACCCCTTCATGCGTAAGGTTATCCAGCGCATGCCGGCATTCCTGCGGCCCAAAGCGGTCGCCTACGGTCATATCATCGCTATTGACGGAGAAGGGAATGTCCTAATAGACTTGCAGGACCCTAACGGCAGCTATCCGATTAACACGAGCGTGACCGAGACAGAGGACTACCTCTATATTGGGAGCTTGGTCACTCCAGTTCTTGGCCGTCTGAAGAAGGCAAAGATTGGCCTCTGATGATCGTGAAAGGCCTGAATAAGAAGGTGCCTGAGCAGCAAGCTGTTTTTTTTTGCAGCTCTTCAGCAAAGCCCTTTAGGGTACGGCAGCTTTTAACCGTCTGAAAAATCGCAAGAGAACGCTGCCAGGTTTGCGGTTTTGATTTCTATTTGTAATATGTAAAAAAACTGAAAGAAACTCAGATTTTGCTTATGGCACGTGTTGGAAAGAGGCCTAATTATCATAAATATCCTTTGTAAAAGGGAGGTTAAAAGATTATGTCTGAAGTTTCATTGGGCCAAAAATACGAACTGGCTACCCAAGTGATTTGCAAGCAGGGCATTGTACCCTTCCCGGTTAATGACACTACAATCTCCATCCTGAAACATGTCATTGAGGGCAACGAAGAAGAACTCGATTTCATCTACGCATTTAGTCAAAAGACGTCTCAGACCATGGAGCAGTTGAAGAAATCGAGTAATCTCCCCAAGGAGAAGATTGAACAAATCGCAATTAGTCTTGCTAAGAAGGGGCTGATCTTCAACCAGCCGAGCTCAGCCGGGACCATGGTCTACCGGTTGCTCCCTCTTATGAATGTTGGGTTGATGGAGTACACATTCATGGGCGAGCTGAAGGGTGACGAGAAGGAACAACAGCTGGCCGAATTATTCGAAAAACTCATGGAGGAAGTCAGGGACCAAGTCCAAGATAATTATGATAATTTAGCCCCAGTATTCAAGATGGCCCCGCCTGTGGACCGGACTGTGCCCATGCGAACTACGGAGAACGGGAAGGATATTAAAATCATACCTATTGATAAGAGCATACAGGTGCCTGAGGAATTTGTCCTGCCGAGCCAGACGGTCGAAGAGATCATCAATAAGTTCGACTACATTGCCGTAGGTCGCTGTTTCTGTCGCCAGCGGCGAAAAATGTTAGGAGAACCCTGCGCCACGGACGCACCGATGATGAATTGCTTCACCTTCGGCAAGTCCGCTCGCCACACTATCGCCCAGGGATTCGCACAGAAAATCACGAAAGAAGAAGCGTTCAAGATAATGAAAGAAGCTGAGGAGGCCGGCCTCGTCCACAAGGCCTTCCATCCCGGCTCGAACGAGTCCCGCCCGGAAACGAGCATCTGCAATTGCTGTAAGGACTGCTGTGACACCCTGAATGTCTGGCGCGATGGCGCGTTACCTTTAATTAATTCCACTTATTACTTATCTGTAATCGACCAGGATGCCTGCACCGGCTGCGGTACGTGCGTTGACCGGTGCCCCACCGAGGCAATAAAACTAAACGACAACGAAGAGGCTGAACGCGACGAGAGCTCTTGCTTTGGGTGCGGAATTTGTGTACGCTTTTGCCCGGAGGAAGCTATCTCGTTGAAAGAGGGGTTACGGAAGGTATTCATCCTACCGCCTCGCTTGCGCCAGTCGACCTAAGATCAGAAAATCTACTTCCTATCTTCATTTGAAAGCAGAAACCTGACACCTTTATATGTTCATTGACGTGCGTAAAGTGTAGGGGCCTTGAATAGATTTGAAGGAGAGGGTTGATTCCGGCTGAATAATTACCTAACATACCAATTCACAAATTCATAATACCATTATGAATTTCATTTTTGGGTCTTCATGGATATTTTGGTTTTGACGGACCGGTCCCAGGGTAAGGTTGAGGTTTTGATTACAATATGTATTATTGAATAAAATTGACAGGTTGCCAGGTATATGATATGGCACGTAATCTGTAATTTCCTTCTTAGCAGAACGCCACAACATCCTAAGCTATTAAACCCGCCTGATTTGATGAACCTCCAGAGTTCACATTGCTTTCCGACCATATATTACTGGGATTGGCATTTTGCAGTTACAAGCAATGATGATTTGCGTTTCAAATATTGTAAAAATGGGTATTCAGCGAAATTGTCTATTTCAGTTAGAACTAAACGAATGGACCAGCTTCTTTCAAGAACGATTGATTTGGACAATAGATAAGACATAAAAGCTTCCACTGCACCCAAAATAATAAATTGTCGTAATTATATAAACTCTACATAATAGTGCTCAGAGGACTAAAAAAAGAATCTTTGCTCTCATTTTGTAAAACAGGGCATTCGGGAAGCTCATACCATTATTTCATGTTATCGTCCATATCTGTTTAATATTTAATTAAATTTTTATCTTTTTGCGTTATCAACCGACTTTATGTATAATTTATTCACTTTTTGGTGTTGATGAAAAAAGGAGAGTCTGCTTAATATATAATGTTCGAGATAAGGAGAAGACATGAAAGTATTCATCAGCTGGTCAGGAGATGATAGCAAGAGACATGCAGAGGTCCTTCGAAACTGGCTGCCCGCAGTGCTGCAACTCGTCAAACCGTACTTCACACCATCAGACGTGGAGAAAGGCACGCGCTGGAACACAGACATTGCCAAGGAACTAGAATCTTCAGAAATAGGCATTCTCTGTGTCACACGAGACAATCTTCACAGTGACTGGGTAATTTTCGAAGCTGGGGCCCTATCCAAGAGCATGGACAAGGCACATGTTTGCCCCGTTCTCTTTGGGATCCAGAACACCGATCTTGCCGGGCCTCTCAAGCAATTCCAGACGACAGAGTTTGAGAAAGACGATTTCAAGAAACTCGTCTCTGTCATCAATAACAAGTTGGGCAATGACAAGTTGCCTGCCAAAGTTCTGGATTCCGTGTTTGAGAAGTGGTGGCCAGAACTCGAAGCGGAGATCCAGAGGAACTTTGCAGAGCTTGAGGATCACGATGAAGAACCCGTTCGTTCGGAACGAGAGCTTCTTGAAGAGGTCCTTGAACTAAGCAGATCGACCGCACGAAACGTGCGCAGACCTCTATCATCAATAAGTCCCAGGGCGATCCAGGACCTGTTGCAAAAGTACATCTCGTTACACGATGATCAAGTTGCAGGTCAAGGGGGCTATCAAGAGACACTCGATAGTCTTGAATCTATGAAGAAAGCCATTGATTACTTGGTGAAGCAGTTCCAGGGCCGCCGTCCCGAAATGGATGAGATGATTGAGAGACTTGAGACTTTGACATTCAAGCACGAGCACGAGGAAACGTCAGTGCCTACGGATGATGACATCCCATTTTGATCTCGAACAAATGAGTCGACACGTATTTTCAATGGCCGCGGACGGCCATTGAAAAACAGTCACTCAGACCGTTCTTCAATCGCTGTCACCCACCTTGAGGGGGATTTTTTGCCCTGCTTTTTCTTCTGACTAAAACTGTTTAGTTCAAGATGAATTAAGCAATCTTTACCGGTGCCCCATTCTGTTTATTTGCGGTTAAAACCATCGAGCTCCTGGGTTTTGATTTCTGCTATTAGTCATAACCCAGACCATCTCCCGAAAACTTTCTAATACAATTTGTAGTCTATAATCTGGACTGCATACATCATAAGAGTGAAAATGCCAACTTCCGGTTAGGCTTCCTACGTGGTTCTTCTGCCACGACACTCTGTTTAATCCCGATAAAATGAAATTCCTAAGGAGGTAAAAGTGAAGATCCCCGCCTTAAAAGGCGGGGCTTCTGATTTTCATCAAAAACTATTTCCTCCCCCTTGTCGAAGATACCGCTATTATGGAGGGGATGGGGGAGGATTCACCCGCCAGAGGCGGGTAAAGGTGGGGGTGAAAATCCTTTCCCATTTTCCTCCTCCCCTATCCCCTCCCGCAAGGCTGAGTCTAAGACACACTTGACACCGTGGGTAGGAAAATATGGCCTTTAATTTCGTTTATTTTATAACATTTAATTTTGAATATCGAACAAGGAACTTCGAATTATGAAGTATTTTCAAGCTAATACAATTCGACATTCATCATTCTTTGTTCTACATTCGATATTTAATTTAGATCCTTGAATTAGTTGCTCCTTTCGCTACCACGTAGAGCAAGTTTGAAAGCTACAATAGCTATGTATGCTATTTTTCTAACAAAATACGAGACCTTTGAAAAATGGCCGCTCTGTCATTGCGAATCCGCCAATACTCGTGGCGGATGAAGCAATCTTTAACTCATTGAAAATACAAAAGATTGCCACGTCGCCCGCCCGCCTCGCCTGAAGGCGAAGCCGATGGCGGGCAGGCTTCGCTCCTCGCAATGACTTGTAAGATAATTTTTCAAAGGTCTCATACCCTATAGCTCAATACCCGCGGTCTCACGTATGGGTAAAAGTCAGAACCCAGGGAGGGGAACTTAAAGGATGCCATTCATCCCTGTGCACAGCACGGGGTATTCTGGCATGTTTTCATAAAGCTTTGAATCAAGGAATAATCAAAAATTAAGAAGAAAGGGAGAGGCCCTTTTTCCTCAAAAAATTTCTTGCTTGACCGACATCTTGGTATGATATATAGTAATACCAGGAGGTGGGCAATGAATAAGACTAAAATCGCAATCACCTTAGATCAAAATAGCATCGAACAGTTAGATCGACTTGTTAGTAAACATACTTTTCCAAATCGTAGCCAGGCAATTCAGGAAGCTGTGCAGGAAAAGTTGGAACGGATGGAGCGTAGCCGTTTGGCCAGAGAGTGTGCCAAACTCGACCCAGCCTTAGAAAAGGCAATGGCTGAAGAAGGCCTGTCTGAGGAGTTGAGCAAATGGCCCGAATATTGAGAGGTGAGATCCGATGGGCTGATTTAAATCCAGCGCGAGGTCGTGAGCAAGCAGGTTTGAGGCCCGTTCTTATTATAAGCCATGATGTTTTTAATGAGCGCTCAGGTACAGTCATATCCATGGCTATAACAAGTCAGGTCCAACGCGCTGGCTTTCCACTGACTCTTGAGCTAAAATCAGGAAAGTTGCCAAAACGTTCATGGGTCAAAATCAGCCAAATTCGAACACTTTCCGTTGAAAGGATTGGTAAAAGGATTGACAGGGCATCTCCAGAGGAACTGGTGCAAGTTATTGAAGGTCTGAATGAAATAATGGGAATCTAATTAGCCGACCGCAACACTGCGGGGCGGCTGAAATAGAGTGTAGAGTGAGGTTAAAATGGATCTAAAACTACTTCTAACAGTGTTTTCTACTGTATTTATCGCTGAATTGGGAGATAAGACCCAATTTGCAACACTACTTTATGCAGCGGGGCCAATAAACAATAAACTGACAGTATTCATTGGCTCGGCCCTTGCGCTTGTCCTGGCATCAGGAATCGCGGTACTCGTTGGCACCTTTTTCACCCAACATATAAATTCCAAATATCTATCCTGGATAGCGGGTCTTGCGTTTATTGGTGTGGGTATCTGGGCAATCGCAAAGGCATAATTGTGATAGGTGTTGGTAAATGAAATTACTGTTTTGCCTTTTGGGTCTGGTCTTTATTGTTGAAGGGTTACCTTATCTGGCATTTCCTGATAAGATGAAAAAGTGGTTAGGCCAGATCCAGCAAGTTCCTGATAATCAATTAAGGATAGTTGGTTTTATGGCTATATGTTTTGGTCTTCTCTTGACTTATATTTTCAGGCCCTAAATCAACCGTTAACGGGTTCAGGGTGCAGGGTAACCGAAAACCTGAACCGCTGATTCGTGCATAAAGCAACCCTGAACGGTGAACCCTGAACCTCTACAAATAACATATGTATTCTTTAGAAGATTATGATTATAACCTTCCTGACGAATTAATTGCCCAGGAACCGGCCCGGGAAAGGGATGAATCCCGTCTTCTGTGCGTAAAAAGGTCTACAGGGGAATTCAGCAACTACTGTTTTTTTGATCTACCCTCGCTGCTCAGCGAGGGTGACCTGTTGGTTGTGAATGACGCTAAGGTAGTGCCAGCCAGATTATATGGTCAAAAGGAAACCGGGGGGCAGGTAGAAATCCTGGTCCTTGAGCATCCGGTCAGGTCTACTAAAAAAGGGCAGGACATACGCTGGTGTCTTGTAAAGGCATCAAAGAGGCCAAAAACAGGAAGCAGTATACTGTTTCCAGATGGCCTGATAGGCATTGTTAAACGGTTAGGTACCAACGGAAAGATTCAGCTAAGATTTGAAGGTAAACATACTTTTAATTATGTCTTGAAAAAAAGAGGTTGCCTTCCTATGCCCCCTTATATTAAAAGAGTCAGCAATGATAGACGATCAATTACGGACAGGGAAAGATATCAGACCATATTCTCCCGTTTTTCAGGAGCAGTGGCAGCACCTACCGCTGGTCTTCATTTTACCCATGACCTGCTCAAGTCTCTCCAATCCCAGGGGGTAGATATAGTTACTATAACCCTTCTGGTTGGACATGATACCTTTAGACCTGTAAGGGTAAAGGACATCAGAGAACATCGCTTAGGGATAGAGTCATATTTTGTTGGTCATGATTCTGCCAACTCTATTGAGATGGCTAAAAAAGAGGGTAGAAGGATTATTGCTGTTGGCACCACCGTTGTTAGGACATTAGAGACTATATTCAAGAGAAGGGGGGAAATCATAGCTGATTCTGGCATTACTGATCTTTTGATCTATCCAGGATTTGATTTTCAGGTAATTGATGCCCTTATAACAAACTTCCATCTGCCTCGCTCTTCACTTCTTCTTCTGGTAGCAGCCTTTGCTGGTCGTGATTTGACCATGAAGGCCTATCGCTGGGCAGCAGAAAACAGGTACAGATTTTACAGTTACGGGGATGCGATGCTGATAACGTGAAACAAAGTGCCTAAAGTTATAAATGCCTAAAGTGAGCTAAAGTTATGGGTAGGATGTTGTTGTATGTTAACATTTAAGCTTCATTCACTTTAGTTCACTTTTACCCGCCAGACTTTACGGCGGGTTAAACTTTGATGGTTTCGTAAAAAGTCAAACTCAGCGAACCTGCCCGCAGTCTGGCAGGCGGGTCTGTCATTTCGACCGCAGGGAGAAATCTTGTATTTACAAGATGTTACACTGGGAAGTTTCTCGTTTCACTCGAAATGACAAGTTGTTGAAACTTTTTACGAAGCCATCAACTTTAGATCATTTTAGGCACTTAAAGGGGAATCAGGTTCTTGGAATTTCGGGTTCTTAAAGGGTGTAAATCAAGCAAAGCCAGGCTTGGGGAGATAGTAACAGATCATGGCAGGCTTGAAACCCCTGTTTTTATGCCTGTTGGAACAGCAGGGGCAATCAAGGGGGTATCTCCAGAGGAAGCAAAGGATGCAGGGGTTGAAATAATCCTTGCAAATACATATCATCTTTACCTGAGGCCAGGCCACGAACTCATAGAGAAGCTCGGCGGCCTTCACAGCTTTATGAACTGGTCAGGGCCTATACTTACTGATAGTGGAGGATTTCAAACTTTTAGCCTTTCAAAACTCAGGACAATATCACCTGACGGGGTTACATTCCGTTCTCATTTGGATGGCTCCACCCATTTTTTGGGTCCGGAAAAGGTTATGGAAATCCAGAGGGCTCTTGGGGCAGACATTATCATGGCCTTAGATGAATGCGCACCCTTTGAGGCTGAGCATGATTATGTCCTTGCCTCAGTTAAGCTTACCGAACAATGGGCCCGACAATGTCTTGAGGAAGGGAAGAAAAATGGACAAGCCCTTTTTGGAATTGTTCAGGGTGGGATTTATCCTGAACTGCGTGAGATGAGTGCCAAGGGCCTTGTAAGTATGGGCTTTGACGGCTATGCCTTAGGCGGTTTATCTGTTGGTGAAGATAGAGTTAAAAGAGAGCGAGTGATCAGGTTGACAAGGAAATTTCTTCCAGATGAAAAGCCAGTATATCTTATGGGAGTAGGAACACCGGAGGATATAATTGAGTCAGTGAAAATGGGTGTGGATATGTTTGATTGTGTAATGCCTACCCGCAATGCCAGAAATGGTATGTTATTTACCCATAAGGGAAAGCTTATAATAAAAAATGCAAGGTATGCAGACGATATTTCTCCTATCCAAGAGGGGTGTTCTTGTTACACGTGCTCTAATTATTCGCGGGCCTATTTGAGACACCTATTTCTTTCAAAGGAAATACTTTCTTTTAGGTTGAATACAATTCATAATCTATACTATTATGCTCGGCTAATGTCGAGGATAAGGCAGGCCATAAGAGAGGATAGGCTAACTGAGTTTAGCAATGATTTTTATTCTCAGAGGAATAACAATCAAGAAAAAGGCGAAGTCGAATCTTTATAAATCTTAAAGAGAAATGGAGGAAGATAAATGTTTGATTTAGTTTACGCTATGGGCACCGGTGGCGGAGGTGGTGCAGGAGGGTCAGGTGGAGGTCTGGGTGCGTTTTTACCCCTGATCATTATATTTGCCATTTTTTACTTTCTTCTGATCAGGCCCCAGCAGAAAAAGGCCAAGCAGCATAAGCAGGTTCTTGGCTCCCTGAAAAAGGGGGATAGGGTAGTTAGCTCCGGGGGTCTGCACGGTGTTATAACCGGCCTGAGTGACGATGTAGTTACAATGGAAATATCCCCGAAAGTAAGGGTAAAGGTTACAAGAGGTTCCATAGCAGGGGTGACTACAAGTAGGACAGAAACTCAGGGTTAAGGGGTAAATAGTGTCGAAAAAATTACATTGGCAGGGATTGATTGTCCTAACGACGATTATTGTTGCATTGATCTATTTGACTCCCACTATCAGTAAAACACTCCCCTCTTGGTGGCCTAATATACTACCTGAGGAAAAGATTCATCTGGGACTTGATCTAAAAGGTGGTATGCATCTTGTGTTGGAGGTTCAGGCCCAGAAGGCTGTGGAAAGCCACCTTGAGAGAATGGTTGAGGATATAAAATACAGCCTCAGAAAAGCCAAGATCAGATATCAGGCGCTAAAAAGAAGTGGCTCAGATAGGATTGGCTTGACCCTAATAAGGGTCGAGGACAGAAAGTCCGTTGAAGAGATGCTCGCAAACAATTTTTCAGACATTGCTGTTGAATCCGGATTGTTTAGCGAAAGTGATCTTAGTTTGGCATTAGTCCTATCTCATAAGTCCCAGCAGCATATCAAGCGGATGGCAGTGGACCAGGCAGTAGAAACAATAACTAACAGGATCGATCAGTTTGGTGTGGCCGAACCGGATATCCGGCCCCAGGGGAGGGATAGGATCTTAGTTCAACTTCCAGGGATAAAGGACCCTAAAAGGGCTATTGATATTATAGGAAAGACTGCCCTTCTGGAGTTCAAACTGGTAGACGAGGATAATAGCCTGGAAGAGGCATTGAGGGGAAATATACCACCAGGAGATGAGATCCTTTACCAGGCAAAGGGGGTGGCTGGTTCTCAAAGAAAGATACCCTTTCTTTTGAAAAAGAGGGCTGTTTTAACTGGTGAGTATCTGACCGATGCCAGGGTGCAGATAGATAGTCAATACAATGAGCCCTATGTCTCTATTTCATTTGACTCCCGTGGGGCAAGGCTTTTTGAGCAGATTACAGGGGCCAACATAAAGAAGAGATTGGCTATTGTCCTGGATGATGTTGTAAATAGTGCTCCGGTAATACAAGACAGAATTTCAGGTGGAAGGGCCCAGATAACAGGCAGATTTACTATGGAAGAGGCCAGGGATCTGGCCATTGTCTTGAGGGCAGGTGCCCTGCCAGCACCTGTTAAGATCATTGAAGAGAGAACAGTGGGCCCCTCCCTGGGGAGGGATTCCATTGATAAGGGGCTAAAATCAATGATAATCGGGGGACTGATTGTCATCCTCTTTATGGCTTTTTACTATAGATTTGCAGGAATCCTTGCTGATTTGGCCCTTTTTTTAAATATCTTCTTTATCGCGGCAGGACTGGCATTATTCGGTGCCACCTTAACACTGCCTGGCATAGCAGGCGTCATCCTGATTATAGGTATGGCAATAGATGCCAATGTACTTATATTTGAAAGAATCCGGGAAGAACTGAGATTGGGAAAAACCCCGCGGGCAGCAGTTGACGGTGGCTATAGCAAGGCCCTCGTAACTGTACTTGATGCCAATATCACCACCCTGATCGCTGCCCTGGTTCTATTTCAGTTTGGAACCGGGCCAGTAAAGGGATTTGCTGTAACCTTAAGTATAGGTATTGTTGCCAGCCTTTTCACAGCTCTATTTATCACCAGGGTAATCTTTGACTATCTCATTATTGAACGTGGA
This sequence comes from Desulfobacteraceae bacterium, assembly GCA_030612685.1. GTDB lineage: Bacteria > Desulfobacterota > DSM-4660 > Desulfatiglandales > B25-G16 > JAUWNK01. Next base: position 12,802 of record JAUWNK010000012.1, on the reverse strand, counting down.
ATGAAGAGAATAAGCATATAATAAATTAGCAATTAAAAATAGATGATCTCGTAAAAAGCTCCGCTATGACGACACGTCGGCATTATAATTGGAAGCAACTTATGTTTTTAACAAATCCGTTATTTCTAGCAAATATTTCGCAATATTAACCACTTATAGCGAATTTGCAGATTTAAGTTACTTGAAAGGTCGTGATTGTGGGAATCACCCTTTCATTTCAGGTCTGGGCCAGGGATTTCGAGATTCGGATTTTGCCTGAACATGACTTCTCGTTCAGGCACTAAATATTGGCCATGAAAGAAGATCTCGAAAAGAGAATCCATACCCTTGCTGAATTGTTATATGAATCCAGATATTTAGTTATTTTTACAGGCGCTGGAATCAGTACGGAATCAGGACTGCCTGATTTTAGAGGCCCTAACGGTCTATGGACCCGGAGAGATAAAGGACTTGCTCCAAAACCTATGAGCCGCTCCTGGGATTCAGTTGAGCCTAACAGGGGCCATATAGCAATTGCCGATCTCCAAAAAATGGGTAAACTGAAATTCCTTATTTCGCAAAATGTAGACAATCTCCATTTAAAATCAGGTATAAATCCTGATTTATTGGCCGAGCTTCACGGGAACATGACCAAACTTAGGTGCACGAGATGTGGTAAAAAAGTGGACAGATCCCATGGTAGGAATACTTGTGAGTGTGGTGGCAGACTTGTTTCGAGTGTGGTAGATTTCGGTGAATCCCTTCCAGAAAGAGATCTAAGGCTTTCCTTTGAGCATTCTCAAAAAAGTGACCTTTTTATAGTTGTTGGCTCAAGTTTGGTGGTAACACCAGCAGCAGACATGCCCATGGAGGCCCTACGCTCTGGTGCAAAATTGGTAATCATCAATCAGGGTGAAACCCCCTTTGATCATCATGCGAACCTGAGATTTAATGAAAGTATTGGAGACGTTCTCCCCAGGGCTGTTAAGAGACTAAAAAGATTGATGGGCCTGTTTGAATAATCTTTCTCCCTTTTTCACCTCCACATCTGAGAAAGGTTATTTGCCCTTTGCCTAAAAATAGAAGTTTTCGGACTTCAGCAAATGACCCCGACGCTTCACCTCAGGGTTATATATGAAAAAAACTTTACGTTGAGCATGAAGATGTCTTTTTTTACCATGCCCTCACAATGACAAGTCGATAGGCCGCTTCAAACAGGCGCACACGGACAAAGGCCCTAGAAGACAATGACTGGTTGCTCGTGCGCACGGTTTGAAGCGGCACGCTGAGGCCCCCTGTTAGAGGGCATGATGAAAAAAAGACATCCCCATGCTCTTTTCAACATTTAGTTTCTCAGGAGATCTTTAAACCCTATTGGATTAAAATTTATCTATAAAAAATGAGAGTAACTCTATTTATCCCCTGTCTTATTGATCAATTTCATCCCCAGGTTGGCAAAAATGTGGTACGCATCTTGAAAAAGTTAGGCGTGGAAGTTGACTTTAGAGATGAACACACATGCTGTGGGCAGCCCTTTTTCAATGCAGGCTACTGGAAAAAGGCCATTCCCCTGGCCAAGAACACAATCAAGGCCTTTAGAAATGCCAGGATTGTAGTTGCCCCTTCAGGTAGTTGTGTAACCATGATACGCAAGTATTACCTTGAGCTATTTCGGGATACACCGGTTTGGCTGGATCAGGCGCAGGAACTTTCTGAAAAAACCTATGAATTTTCTGAATTCCTGATCCATGTCATCCAGGTAGATGATCTGGGTGCTCGCTACAAAGGGCAGGTTACATATCATGATTCCTGTCAGATTTTGCGGGGCCTTGGGATATCATCAGAGCCACGACAACTTATTAGAAAGGTCAGAAACCTTGAGCTGGTTGAGATGGAAAGGCCTGATTTATGCTGCGGCTTTGGTGGCTTTTTTTCTTTCAAGTTTCCTCATATAGCAGAAGCAATGGTAGAGGAAAAGGTTAAAAATATCCTCTCCAGTGGTGCGGAGGCGGTTGTGGGATGCGAGATTAGCTGTTTGATGAATATCGGGGGGTACCTTAAGCACCGGGGCATTCCGATTAGAACCTTGCATTTGGCCGATCTCCTTGCTCATGGAATATAGGTTGGATAGTTGTATTGTAAGGGCTATTTATCTCTCACAGAGCTCACTGAGAGCACAGAGTCTTTGATCTGAATTCCTGAGATGGGAATTCAGATCAAATTGCCATCCTGCTATCGCAGGATATTATTATGAAATTAAATCAACTCTCATCTCAGATTATTAAGCCTGCAATCAATATACACAAATATACATTTAGCTTAAATTCCCCCGGTTTATTGATAAATTTCTACGAGGCTATGCTAAAAGATGGAATTACTAGGATTATCAATGCCCCGTTAGGGGCTGAGTGTTTGGCCTGATTTTGCGTCCCTGCCCCGTTAAATGTTTACCCCGTGCAATGCGCAGCATATTTCACTGGGGCGCAGCCTATTTAACTGGGGTCAAAAAATCAGGCCAAAGATATTGTTATCTCTGAGATCCCTGCCCGCCATCGCTCTCGCTCAGGCGAGGCGGGCGGGTCTGTGGGCTCGAACGACTTATAGGAGTGGGCGAGAGAACATTTATGGAAATTAGATGCGATCAATTTCAGGAACTCAGCAAAAAAGCCCTTAAAGATTGGCATCTACAGCAGGCGTTGCAGAGTTTCGGAACCCGCATCCAGGCAATGAGGAACTCCGCCTTTTCCCTTCTGGACAACCCTGAAGGCCTTCGGGAACAGGCCCACAATATCAAGAAAGAAACCCTTGAGCGCCTGGATGAATACCTGGAACATCTTGAGAAAAAGGTTATACGAACAGGGGGAAGAGTCCATTGGGCGCGAGATGCCAGACATGCCAGACAACTAATTGAAACCATAGCCCTAAATAAGGGTGTCAAGACCGTGGTCAAGGGAAAGTCCATGGTTACAGAGGAAATTGCCCTGAACGAGGCATTGGCTGATTGTGGCATAGAGGTCTCAGAGACCGATCTGGGGGAGTTTATTATCCAGTTGGCAGGAGAACCGCCGTCCCATTTAGTAGGCCCTGCCATACACAAAACAAAGGAACAGATAGCTGAACTCTTCTCGGAAAAACTGGGCGTAAGACGGATGGAAGACCCGCAAGAAATGACCATGTTTGCCCGTAAGACCTTGCGTAAAAGATTTCTCGAGGCCGACATGGGTATAACTGGGGTTAATTTTGCCGTGGCAGAAACCGGATCTATTGTCCTTTTCGAAAATGAGGGTAACATTCGCCTGAGCACCACCCTACCAAAGATCCATGTGGCCATCATGGGGATCGAGAAGGTAATCCCAACCCTTGAGGATTTAAATGTCTTCCTGAAACTACTCGCAAGGAGCACCACAGGGCAAAAACTTTCCAGCTACATTTCCATTATTACCGGTCCCAAAAGAGATGGAGAAAGGGACGGGGCAGAGGAATTTCACCTTATTATTCTGGATAATGGGCGCAGCAGAATCCTGGCGGATGAAGAGCTTAGAGAGACCCTTTACTGCATACGATGTGGGGCCTGTCTGGACTTCTGCCCGGTATACCTGAAGATCGGTGGCCATTCCTATGGATGGGTTTATTCGGGTCCTATCGGATCGATCCTGACCCCTCAACTCATTAACAGAAAACAGGCCTACCTATTGCCTTATGCCAGCACCCTTTGCGGGGCTTGTGCTGAGGTATGTCCGGTCAAAATCAATATCCCGAAAATACTTCTTGTACTAAGGAAGCGACTAATTGAGGATCCCAAGTGGGGTAAACCCACCTCTATGACTGAAAGGGTTATATTTGCCCTCTATGCATATATCATGCGGAACAGATGGCTCTATGAAAAGGCATCCAGGATAGCCAGGATTGCACAGAGGCCTTTTATGAAAAAAGGTGTTCTTAAAAATCTGCCCCCTCCCTTAAATCGATGGAACCGACACCATGAGGTCGCTCCCCTTGAAAAAACCTTCAAACAGCAATGGAAAGAATTTTCTAATAAGTAAGGCGTCTTAATATGGAAAGATCGCGTATACTTTCCCCGATCAGGATGGGGGATACTAAGAAGACACCTCTTTTCAAAAAAAAGAAAAGGGAGGAACTCCGCACAAGGTGGCAAGACATTGAGAAGCAAAGAGCAAGCCACATGGAGGAATTGGTGCAGACCTTTAAAAGGGAGTGTGAGCTTTTAACCGGAAAGGTTTACATAGCCCAAACCTATGATGAGTCAAGTAAATTTCTTTCAGCCATCATCCAAAAAGCAGGGATAAATCGAATTATTAAATGGGACACACCGCTCTTGAGGCAACTGGAGATTGATAATCTTTTTAATTCCTTAGGGGTTCAAAATATGTTGTTGGCAGAAAAGGAGTCCCCCAATGAAGTAAAAAGAAAGGATTGCCTAAGGCCTTTAAGCACTGCAGAACTTGGAATTTCAGGTGCAGATTATGGGCTGGCAGATACAGGGACACTGGTTTTGAAAACTTCACCCACTCAGGATAGGGTGACGTCCCTATTGCCTCCTATTCATGTGGCTATTATGGAATCGAAATGTATTCTATCCAGTTCAGATGATCTCATCGTCAAGCTCATGGTAGATATAGAGGAGACAGCAGATTTGGATAGCTGCATTACCCTGATTACCGGCCCCAGCCTAACAGCGGATATTGAGCTAAACCTCGTTCTTGGTATACACGGCCCCAGGGAACTCCATGTAATCATATTGGAATCTAATTAGGCCAATTATACCCAGTTCCTGAAACTTGACATGCCAGTGCCCTTTCATATATTGTCGCTAATAAAAAGTGCCCAAAAGACCTAAAGGAGTAATATGTATACACTAAAATTTGATGCAAATCTTTGCAAAATCTGCCCAACATGTGACTGTCTTGTCTTGTGCCAATACATGGATTTGGATATTGATAAGGCAAAAGAGGAGATAATGAAGATAAGTGAAGGAGAAGATTCTTTTGTCTTACAAGATTGTGTAACATGTTATGGATGTGAGGAATATTGCAAGAGAGGGAATCATCCCTTTTATTTAATCACCGAAAGGAGACAGCAAAAAGGTATACTTACCTCACCGAGGGCAATTACAAAACAGTGGATCAATATAGGGGAGCCTCGGGGAAAATATAGGTTAGGAGAGATTAAGGAAAAGATATTGTCTTTTGGCTTTATGCCTGAATTTTTGCAATTAGTTAAGGGGAGACTCTTTGATGATGTTATGCCCTCCTATGTTTTTGGCCAGGAATTCTTCTGTAATGTTGTCTATATTCATTTTGCCAATACCTCGATAATAAAGGAGAGGCTCCCCATGGTAATAGATAATTTTAAGAAACTGGGTGTCCAGGAGGTTGTATGTATGCATGACGAATGCTTTGGCTCATTCGCCTCACTTGCACCAGCATATGGTATTGAGGTCCCCTTTAAATCCATTCATTACTTTGAATATCTATATAATAGATTGGAAAGATTAGGTGATGAGATAAGGCCTTTGAATATTAAAGTGGCCTACCAAAGGCCATGCTCATCTCGACTTTCCCCGGACAAACACCATTTCGTAGCAGACATTATGAAGTTAATAGGTGTTGATCTGGTTGAAAGAAGATATCAGGGAGAAAATGCCCTTTGCTGCGGAGGAATTTTTGGCATGGCCTTTGGTTATGAGCTTGCAAATGATGTACAGAAGAGGAATATAGATGACATGGTAGACTCTGGTGCGGAGTATTGTGTATTTAACTGTCCGGCATGTCAAAGTACCTTAGCCGCAAAAGTCACCAAAAAAGGGATAAAGCCAATTCACATAATTGACCTTTGCAGGATGGCCATAGGCGAAAAATGAGAAATGGAGGTTTAATGATATGAGCGATATCACCCTCTCACTTGCTAAGATAGTGGGTGAAAATTATGTTTCCAGCGGAGAAGAAGAGCTCTATTTCTATGCACGAGACCCTGGTTTGATGCCTGCCCATAAACCAGACTATGTGATTATGCCAAAAACAGCCGAAGAGGTACAAAAGATAGTTAGACTTGCAGGCAAGGAGAAAATACCCCTCGTCCCTATGGGGGCTGGCATGGCTTTGACCGGCCTTATTATTCCCCTCAAGGGGGGAATAATAGTGGATATGAAAAGGATGAATAAGATACTTGAGGTAAATGAAAAGGCAAGATATGTGATAGTTGAGGGCGGAACCTCACATGGCCTATTGAAGTCATACTTAGAGAAAAACTATCCCAGACTGCGGCACAGTATTCCTGACTCTCCTGCAACTGCAACAATAGCGGCAAATGTGATGATACACGGCCAGGGAAGGCTAACACAACAGTATGGCTTCAACTCCGACATGGTTACAGGATTAGAAGTAGTATTGCCATCCGGGGAGATCTGCAAGATTGGCTCATGCTCTATATCTCCGGATTGGTTTTCAAAAGGGGCACCTCTCCCGGATTTATCTGGGCTATTTTTAGGGTGGTTTGGGTCTACCGGTATCATTACCAAAGTAGCACTCAAGCTCTATCCCAGAAAAAGGATGAGAGATGTAGAAATATTTATTACAGATAGAGAAGACCTTATCCCGGATATTATCTATGAGATTACCCATACTGAAATGGTAGAAGATATAAACATCTTCGCCCAGCCACTGCCTATGATATTCAAAGATAACCACCATATAACTATATTTTTAACTGGCGATACAGATGAGGAACTCGAGTTTAAAAGGAAGATGATCTGGGATGCACTTGATGGGTTTATTAAGAGTAAAGATGGTGGGTTTATGTCGGTGCCGCCTGTTATGAAGCCTACACTCCTGGACATGCCTCAGAAGAGTGTCTGTAGATTTGCAGATGTAAAAAAGGGTGGCGGATTTGAATATTCCGGGCCAATTATACTGGTTGAAAAATATCCGGAATGCAGCAGAAAATTAATGGAGTTGGCCTCTAAGTATGATCTTGCATACTCTGCCATGGCCAGGATTATCGGCAGAGGGCATTGTATGATGTTTGGTTTTTCATTTACCTTCAACCGGGCAGACCCTGACATGATGGAAAGAGTTAGGAAGGCCTTGCATGAGGTCAGCGAGTATGCCTTGTCGGCCGGTGGAGTTTTTTGGAAGCCAACAGTAGATGAACAAAGAATGGCTATTGAGCGGATGGATCCAAATACACGTAATCTCATGAAGATGATAAAAAACAACTTAGACCCAAATGGAATTATGAATCCTGGAAACTGGGAGGTTAATTAGATGAAATACGAAGAAATAGTTCATAGGTGTTTTAGGTGCGGTTACTGCAAATTTACCGGTGATTATTCCGCTTTTAACTGCCCATCGTATAGGAAATTTTCCTTTGAGACATACTCTCCTGGAGGCAGGATGTGGTTGATACATGCATGGCTCAATGATGAGATAAAAAACAGTAGCCGCCTTCAGGAAATCCTCTTCTCCTGTGCCACGTGTGCCAACTGTGTCGAGCACTGCGTATTTACTTTTAGTGAAGATCTGGTCAATATCTTCATTGCAGCCAGGGAAGAGATGGTAAATAAGGGGATTATACCGCCTGAGGTAAGAGATTTCCTGAAAAACATTAATATTAGTGGCAATCCCTATAAAGAGCCGGCTAATGAGAGGGCAAAATGGGCAGACGGCACCTCTATTCAAACCTATGATGGTCAGGACTATCTCTTCTACATTGGCTGTGTCGGCTCCTATGATGAAAGGGCAAAAAAGATCGCCAGGGCAGTAGGAAATATTCTCATCAAGGCCGGGCTCTCTATCGGAATCCTTGGCAATAGAGAGCAATGTGATGGAAATGAGGTTAGAGCCCTTGGTGAGATGGGTTTGTTTCAGCATCTGGCCGAGCAGAATATCGCCCTATTCAAGGAGCTTGGCATAAAAAAAATCATCACCTTAGACCCCCATGCCTTTAATGCCTTTAAAAAGGATTATCCAGACCTTGAGGGAAAATTCGAAATCTACCACTATACCCAGATACTGGCCCCCTTGATCCAGTCCAAAAAGATACCATTAAAAGAATACAAGGCCAGTGTAACCTATCACGATCCATGTTACCTCGGGAGACATAATGAGGAGTACGATGCCCCAAGAAAGATCCTGGAGGCCATTCCCGGGGTTGACCTAATAGAGATGGATCAAAGCAGGGAGAATGCCTTCTGCTGTGGGGGTGGAGGAGGAAACTTCTTTACCGATATCCTTGGTGGGGGTGAGGACAGTCCCAATAGAGTCAGGGTGGGTCAAGCCCTTGATACAGGTTCCCAGATTATAGCTGTTGCCTGTCCCCAATGCGCCAAGATGCTGGATGATGCAATTAAAGTAGAAGAGCTGGAGGATAAATTAGAGGTTTTAGATATAGCAGAAATAGTTACCAGGGCGTTGGGATAACCTAAAATCCATTCAAGGACCTCTCTCCTGATCTAAAAGTCTTTCAGGCTGTCAATCCTTTCATTGAATTCTATAGATTTTATTTTCGTTTATTTGTATAAGTATAATGTATTTTTAGATTTTTTCTAAACGCAAAGGACGCTAACTTTGGTGGAACAAAAGAGAGTGGGCATTATGACAGGAAAAGAATTTATGAACAGCGTAGCAAATGGACAAGTGGATATTTTACAACAATTCCTTGATTTGTTGAACGAAATGAAAATCGACTATTGCGTCATTGGTGGATTAGCAGTTAATGCATATGCCGAACCTGTAATAAGTTTGGATTTGGATATAGTAGTTGTTGCCGATGCAATAGAGAAACTAATCAAAGCAGCAGAAAAAATGTTTACTGTAAAAAAGTTCCCCCACAGTTTGAATCTGGAGAGTCATTTGTCCGATTTGCGAATTCAACTGCAAACGGACCAACGTTATCAACATTTCATCGGTAAGGCGACAACCAAGAAAGTAATGGGGTATGAAATGAAGGTTGCCCTTTTGGAGGATGTATTACGAGGTAAAATCTGGGCATATTCTGATGACCAAAGGCGTAAGAGTAAGAGGCAAAAAGACTTAGCTGACATTTTTCGTTTGGTTGAGACATACCCATCATTAAAGGATATATTGCCAGATTCAATAAAACGCACAGGAATCTGAGTTATGGTTTTCCTTTTAATTTCATATCCTCATCACTTCTTTTCAGCTCAAAGGAAAGCAATAGTAGACATACCAGGGTAGTCTGTATTCTTATCCCCGAGAGGATAGGCCTATTAGTTTATGGATTGATTCAAATAGTATCTAATGGGCTTTGAACACCCATCCCGCCTTTCTTGATCACATGTGTATAAATCATTGTAGTGGACACATCCTTATGCCCTAAAAGCTCCCGCACCGTCTGGTAAACTGACATCCTGTCTATCCTGTTATCCTGTCAAAAAATTATATGTATCTAATCCAGTCCACATAGGCTTGTTCTGTCCGGATTGCGTAATGATGATAACGCATTACCTCCCGCACTTGATCTAAAAGCTTACCTGGTTTTGGACGAAATCTTTCCTTTACATGTTCTCTCTTATATGCCACAATATATTCCTTTCAAAGATGTATTAGAGGCTTCAATACCATATTATAAAGAAAATATATAGCGTTAATATACAGATTTTTTTCTTCTTAATACTATACGTTAGCACATGCGATTTGTAGCGATAAAGTAAATGATACAAAGAGGTAAGATTATGCCAATTGATGATCTGGTAAATAGCAAGGTTCAATCTGAACTCTTAAGGCAAAATTGGGAAAGTGCAAGATATCATGAATCGAGTAGATGGAAATATACTTATTACTACTACGCTGCATTTGGTGCATATATCATCTACTTTTTGCAGGCCTTTGGATCAAGGCAATTCAGTTTGACACAATTTGAACCATTTGAATTATTCATATCTGCCCTTATTTATTTTATTTTAATGTTGATTGGTCGTGCCTCATTTTATCACCTTCTATATTCCAATATGGAGTACAAAAATCATATCCGCGCAATTGAATATATTTCACGTGATTTAAATCTTAACCAAAATATTACAGAATTCAGAAAAGGTGATAAAGAAATTAGCCGTAGTACGTATATGGCGCTACCATTAATGTTAAAAATTAGAAGAAAAATGCCATTTACTATTTTGACAGGTGCCGCAACCAGCGTATCTGCAGGCGCATCGTTTTTTCTTTTTATAGTTTTTGTTGTGAAGTTATGGTTTAAAGAATCTTGCGTTGAATATTTCAATATTATGATCTCAGTTTCTTTTGTTTCCGTAATAATTTTCATGTTGATGTTGTGGAAAATGAATAGGGATTGGCACAAAACTGAAACCGAAGCGGAGCTAGAATTGGACAAAAGAGATCCGCTGGGGAAAAGTGCTAACAAGGCTAATGCAGCCGACGCAAAAAGACGCGCGGCTGATTAGCAGCGTTGGCGTGCAAGATGACCGGAGTTAAGATATTGACAAATTCTAAAAGAAACAGTGATGTACTTGAATCATTTTTCAAAGAGTTAATTGCCGTTGAAGAGCATCATCGTTCTCTTGTAATTATTGCCTATGGTTATATAGAACTCTTTCTAAATAGTATAATCGATGAAAAATGCAAACACGGTAAAAAGCGAATAACTAAAAACAACCGCGAGTTCCCCCTTTCAGTGAAGCTGACCTTGCTTAATGAGATGGGGATTTTGGACGACACGCTATTTCAGATCTTAGACAAATTTAGAAAAATCAGAAACCGAGCAGCGCACGAACCTTCATTTTCTATCACTACTGCTGAGTGGCAAATTTTGAACAATGGATTAGATAGGTTTATACCAAAAGAATCTAAGCGTAAACCAAATAATTTAGCTCATTTTTGTAAATTACTGATAGGGGCAATTTGGAACGAAAATCTCGATATTGTATCAGCTATTGAATTATAATAACGGCTTACTGCTGAACAAGGCAAATTACCTCGGTCTGCAACGTTGGCGACAACCATGAAACATAAATTTCTCTATATTTTATCAATTGCTTTTGTGTTTCTTCTTTTAGGATGCACAGGGAAAGAAGACGCTACTGATATCGTCATTCCAGAGGGTCAAAAGCTCGAGGACACTACCCCGGGTTGGTTTATTAAGGCCATGAACCTCGATTACAGTTCTGGAAAAAGTGTAACGGTACTAATGCACGAACATCTATCCAAATTCGGGAAACCTATAGACAAGTATAAAGACGAAAATGACGATCCTCATATAATCTGGGAATATGTTGATCAAAATGGAATTATTGAAAAATTTAGGAAAAGCCATCAAGGTCTCAATCCTATCATGTGGCATTTTGGTTCAATGGATGTTGCCATTATCATAGAGGAAAAAGTGACCAAGGATGGCTTGACTTTTACATTTAAATATCCACCGCCAGGTGTGCCATGGAATAAAATGATTACAGCTGACAACATAGACTTCCCGTTGGATAGAAAAAACATGGTCGTAGTCAAATCAAAATCGGATAAATACACTCGAATTTTTCTATTCGGACAAGGTAATTTTTGCACAGAGATTGTGGTCTTTTAAGCAAAAAGTAGTGATAGGGGACGCTCGTGTAGAAATTGCTTTAAATATCTTGAGTTTTTTGATAAGCTTATCCTATGCCACGATCATCAAGACTAGATGCCCCTGGTGTTCTTCACCATGTGATGGGGCGAGGAATAGAAAGAAGAAAGATATTCATTGACAAAAGAGACAGGCAGGATTTTATCACCCGCCTAGCTGCTCTGGCAGAGGATAGCTCGATGGATATTTATGCGTGGGCATTGTTGCCAAATCATTTCCACTTGCTATGCAAAACCAAGAAGCGGCCATTATCATCGAGTATGCGTAAATTGCTGACTGGATATGCTGTAAATTTCAATCGCCGCCATAAGCGTCACGGGCATCTTTTCCAGAATCGGTATAAGTCCATTATATGCCAGGAAGATGCCTATTTGTTGGAGTTGGTTCGTTATGTTCATCTTAACCTTTTAAGAGCAGGTATTGTTGACAATATGGGAGAGATGAATAAATCTCCCTGGTCAGGGCATTCGGCACTGGGTGGGCAAGTTGAGCAAAAATGGCAGGAAACAAAATACATTTTGTCATTTTTCGGGAAGGGCTCTTTGGGCAGAAAAAGATATCTTAAATTTGTTGCCGAAGGCATAGAGCAGGGCAGGAGGCCTGAACTGGTAGGGGGTGGCCTGATAAGAAGTTTAGGTGGTTGGTTTGAAGTTTTAGCCTTAAGGAGGCGGGGTGAGAAAGAAGCCTCTGATCAAAGAATATTAGGGGATGGAGATTTCGTTGAACAGGTTATCTCTGAGAGCAAAGACCTTACCAAAGAGAACCTGAGGCTTATCTCAGAGCGTATGGACTTGTCAAAGTTGGCCCAAAAGGTGAGTAAGGTTCACGATATATCTCAAGGTGAGCTTCGATCGGGGAGTAGAAGGCGGCAAGTGGTAGAAGCACGGCAGGTGTTATCCTGGTTAGCGCTAAGGGAATTGGGATATTCAGGGGCTGAAGTAGCGCGGTATCTTGGAGTTACTAATTCATGTGTGATACGCTTGGCTTCAACCGGGAAGCCCCCTCCGGAGAAGAAGTATCTTTGAAAAATTATGCAATCTCTGCACGAGCGTCCCCTAAAACGTAGTGATTCTTGGTGAATTCTACTTCAAAGTGCACCATATAAGATAACTTAAGGACATGACAGGATTTCTGGTAGTGTAGGAAGTACGAACAACCTTACACCCAGAAGGAGCCCACCATGTCCTATAATCATTTAACAGAGAATGAACGA
>JAUWNK010000054.1 GCA_030612685.1 Desulfobacteraceae bacterium | reverse complement strand
CAAGCAAAGTCTATATTTACATGCTTTGCAATCCAGGTCTGGGCCAGGGGTTCGACCCGCCCGCCTCGCCTTGCGGACTCGCATGGCGGGCAGGTAAATCGAACCCCTACAGGTCCGCACCGAAGGTGCGATATGTTCATCAAGCCCTAGGATAACGTTGCAGTACAGGGTATGGGTATCTTTTTTTTGTTATGCACTAAGACATGGCCCCTTGCTGGGTCATTTCAAAATGGTTTATTGCCTCCTAAGCCTTAGAATCATACGCTCCGTCTATATAAACCATTTTGAAACGCCCACTAAACTATATGAGGGCATAATCAAAAAAAAGATACCCATACCCAATCCGTCTGAGGCGGAAGGAATCGGTAGGTTATTTTTCATTATGACGTGGCTCTGAATCAAGCCCGACCGAGGTGTGTAGGGTCTTTACCTCCAAATTTTTGAGATGCCGGTATTTTCCAACCTTTAATGTGCCTAAATAGAGACCCCCATAACCTGTCCGGATAAGCTTTATGGTTTTATGTCCCACAGCCTCAAACATCCTTCTTATCTCTCTTGATCTGCCCTCAAAGATGGTAATACTTACCATACTTCTCCCCTGCTGTCTGTTTAGTATCCTGACATGAGCTGGGTTGGTTGGACCATCATCAAGAAATACACCCTTTTTTAATCTTTCAACTGATTTATTTGTTAAAGAGCCCCCAATGGTTACCTTATAGGTCCTTGGAATATGGAATCGCGGGTGCATAAGCCTGTAGGAGAGCTCCCCATCATTTGTGAGGATTAAAAGGCCAGAGGAGTCAAAATCGAGGCGTCCAACAGAATAGACCCTCTCTTTAATATTTTTTATTAGATCCCGAACAATAGGCCTGCATTCTGGGTCATGCAGGGTACTTATATAGCCAAATGGTTTATTTAATATCAGATAGATCTTCTTTGGGGGATCAGGAATAGGGTGACCATCAACCGTGATAGAATCCTTTCCCCAGATCGCCTTTGAGCCAAGCCCTCTCTCCACTCGACCATTTACTGTTACCAGACCTAAGGAGATAAGGTCATCAGCCCGTCTTCTGGAGGCAATGCCAGCCATGGCTATAATCTTGTTCAACCTTTCCTCTCTTCTATTACCCCTCTTCTCCATCACCAAGCTCTTCTATCTCCTTTAAGGTCGGAAGGGATGACAGATTCTTTAAATCGAAGAGCTCAAGAAACTTTCCTGTTGTACCATAGATAATTGGCCTGCCTGGCAGAGCCTTTCGACCCGCAATTCTAATCAATCCCTTTTTGAGTAACATCCTTAATATACCCGCTATGTCTACACCCCGCAACCTTTCAATCTCCTGCTTGATAATAGGTTGTTTATAGGCAATAATGGACAATGTTTCCAATGCTGCCCTGCTTAATCTGGATGGAGTTAAGCTGAGCATATTAGCGATGTACGGCCTGTACAGGGGAAGAGATCGAAACTGGTAGCCTTCGGCTACCTCCTTGAGAAGAAAGCTCCTCTTCATTGTTTCATATTCGTTTTTAAGCTCTTTGAGAACCTGCTTTATTTCTTTGAGATTCTTTCCTGGAAGAAGAGATCGGATCTGGCGAGGGGTTAGTGGTTCACTGCCTGCAAAAAGAAGGGATTCTACTATTAATTTTAGGGAAGTATTCATAACAAGTGCCTAAAGTGAGCCCGCCCTGGTGCGACATGATTTGAATATACGCTTGCTTTTTTTTATCACCAGTCCTGGTTTATCTTTACTGAGTCAGACTTTTCCAGGTCTGGGCCAGGGCTAAAGTAAATTAAAATGCCTAAAGTTAAAGATTTGCGATTTGCGATATATTATATCTCGTAACGCGCAAATAGTATGCAATATGTAATATGCGGTAGGCGCTAAAAACCTCTTAGCTGCTTGCTGCATACTGCCTACTGCTTACTTTCCTTTCACCTTTTGCCTTTAACCTTTGACCTTTGACCTTTCGCCATTCATAAGCTTTTTTGTTTAATGCCTCAAGCCTAATATCACTGCCTTGTTTGTCTTGAAAAACTTTAATAGAGCCGGTTCTTACCAGCTCGAGTAATGCTAAAAAGATGGCAATCATTTCTGAAACGGACCTCATCTTGGAAAAAAGGTCACTGAGATAGAGATTTTGTTTCCCCTTAAATCTTTTCATTATTTCAACCATCTTTTTCTTAACAGACCATGCCTCAGCTTTGAATCTAAGAACTATATCAGGATATTTTTTCTTAATAGCATTTTTAAATGCACTCATCAATTCATAGAGAGTCACCTCTGCTGTATTGATGTCTTCTTTTTCCCCTCTCTTTCCATCTATTTCAATGCCCCTTTTGAAAACATCTCTATAGAGAATATCCCTGGATGCCAATTCTTGAGCCGCTTCTTTAAGCTGCATATATTCCATGAGAGATCTAACAATTTCCTCTCTCGGATCTTCTATCTCCTCCAAATCATCCTTTTGTTTTGGGAGGAGCATCTTGGATTTAACGTGCATCAGTGTAGATGCCATGAGCAAAAAATCACCGGCAACATTAATGTCCAAGGCCCTCATCAGGTCTAAATATTCCAGATATTGATCGGTAATGGTAGCTATTGGTATATCTGAGATGTCTACCTCATTTATCTTTATCAAGTGCAATAGTAGATCAAGCGGACCCTCAAATACCTCGAGTTTTGTTGTAAAGGTCATGATTAGACTTTAACAACCTCTCTGACCTCTTTCATAGTGTTTTTAGCAATCTTGCGTGCATTTTTATTACCTTCATCAATAATATTGTCTACAATTTTAAGATTGGACTTCAATTCACTCCTTTTCTCTCTTATCGGTTCCAAGGCCTTATTTAAGTTTGATGCCATCATCTTTTTGCAGTCCACACAACCTATGGATGCCTTCCGACAGCCCTCATCTATCTCTTTCAGCATTTCTTTATCAGTATATAACTCATGAAAGGTAAAGACATTACAGAAGTCCGGTCTGCCAGGGTCAGATCTCCTGGCCCTCTGGGGGTCAGTAATCATATCAACCACCTTTTTGGTTACTATCTCCTTTGACTCTGAGATAAATATGGCATTGTTATAACTGTTGCTCATCTTCCTCCTGTCTATACCGAGTATCCTTGCATCTGGTGTTAGTAGGGTCTCTGGTAAAGGAAAAACATTGGAATAGAAATAATTGAAACGCCTGGCTATCTCCCTTGTCAATTCAACATGAGGACTTTGATCCTCTCCTACAGGCACACCATGTGCCTTATACATCAGTATATCTGCTGCCTGTAGAACCGGGTAACCCAGAAACCCATAGGTATAAAGATTCTTCTGAGCCATTTCCGTAAGCTGTTCCTTGTAAGTAGGATTTCTTTCCAGCCATGAAAGAGGTGTTATCATGGAGAAAATCAGATGAAGCTCTGCGTGTTCTTTTATGCTTGACTGAACAAAGAACACCGATTCCTCCGGGTTAAGACCAATCGAGATCCAATCAATAATTATATCCCGAGTGCTTTCCTTTATAATCTCCGGATGTTCATATTCACTAGTTAAGGCATGCCAATCAGCAATGAAATAAAAACATTGGTAATCCTTCTGAAGGGAGCGCCAGTTAATTAGTGCTCCGTGGACGTGTCCAAGATGAAGACTTCCGGTTGGTCTCATACCGCTGACGATTCTCTTTCTCTCCATTTATCTCATCCTCCAGGTATTCATAAAGTTGCCAATTTGAACTTGTAACTTTTAACTTTTAACTTGATTTAGTAAACTCCCAAACCTATCCTTTACAAACTCAATCTCTTCTTCCCTTGTACTCACATCTCCCTGCAACTTGGCCTCCAGTATGTTGTCAAATATCTCCTTGAAAAGGCGTCCAGGTTTATAACCCATATTAATGAGATCTTTGCCCTTTAGAAAGATCTCTGTCTCTCTCAGTTTGGTAAAAAAGGTGGATATGGATCTTTTTATCTTTTCACTCCTGGTCTTGGCCATGCCATAAAGTAAAATTTCAGGGGGAAGGGGCGAGAGAATCCTATATAGAGAATAATTTTTTTTATCCTTCAAACTGGAAAGCTCCTTTAAGGCTTGTCTTACCTCCTGGCGAGCAGAAATCATACTTAACATCTCTTTATCTTGAACCTGCATCCCTTTGGCTAAATTATTTAAGGCAGTGTCACTCAAAGAAGATGTTAAACCAAGAAAGTATACCTTCCATGGTTTATAGGTAACACTCAGGTAAAGGAGATTGAACCATACCAAAATCCCCTTTATTGTTGTCAAAACATCTCTTAGCTCCTCTGTAAGCCTCAGCTCGGGTGATATAAATTTCAGAAGATTATATTGATCCATCCTTTCTATTATCCCTATAGAATTTTCTTCCTGTAAAATCAGTTTCAGCTCTAAAAAAAGCCTTTGGCCAGAGAGATTCTCAAAGCAATGTATATTTATGGCATTTTGAATCAGGCTTTCAGTAAGCTTCCCTATTTTGAACCCGAATCGCTGCTCAAATCTAATGGCCCTCAAGATTCTTGTGGGATCTTCAACAAAACTAAGATTATGAAGTACCCTTAAAGTACGCTCTTTGATATCCCTCGTGGCGCTAAAATGATCTATAAGGGTACCATAATTCTCCTTATTAAGATGAACGGCCAGGGTATTGATTGTAAAGTCTCTCCTGAAAAGATCCCTTTTTAAAGAACTCAGCTTAACTTCAGGTAGCGCAGCCGGTGATTCGTAATGCTCTATCCTTGCAGTTGCAACATCTATCTTAAAACCGTCTGGCATAACCACAACAGCCGTTCCAAACTTGGGATAACTCCTTATCTTGGCGCCTAAATGATCGGCAAAAGTTTTAGCAAAAAGGATACCCTCTCCTTCGATAACGATATCTACATCAAGATTTTTTCTTTTCAATATAACATCTCTTACAAGCCCCCCCACCAGATAAGCATTAAAATCAAGGCTGTCAGCTATCTCTCCCAGATCCTTTAATATCTTTATTATCTTGTCGGGTAACCTCTCTTTGAGTAAATTTGCGATATTTTTTTTCCTAACAAACCTTGGAGCATCCTCTGAATCATATAAAAACTCCGGTGTAGATGACCTTTCTATCAGTATAGTTAAAATGTCTGTTCTTGTGATAACCCCAAGCAACTGGCTATCCTTTAATACAGGTAGAATTCTGACCTTGTTATTGATAATCAAATCCTGTATCTCATTCAAGGTGGCATCAGGTCCTACATGGAAAAATTCTACATTCATATACTCTTTTACGGGCCTCATCTCCAGGCCCAAAAAAGTAGCTCTATCCACCACCTGCCTGGAGATATATCCCTTGAGCGTTCTATTTTCATCAATAACCATCAACACATTAATAGTGTAGCTGGTTAATACATCACTTGCCTCTCTGATAGTAGCCTCGGGTGATATATAGATGGCAGGTGAGGTCATCATATCTTTGGCCAATCTCTCAAAATTTATCTTGCTTAATAGGAGGGTGTTGAGTTCTTCTTCTGTCTGGATGAGGGTTTTATCGATGATAGTAGCTGAGGCAGCCTGTGGATGCCCCCCGCCACCAAATTCAAAAGCAATCTCTGCAACATTTATCTCTGGAATCCTGCTCCTGGCAACCAGGTAGACCCTATTTTCCATCTGGGCGAGGCCAAATATAACATTGAGATTTTCCATTTCCATAAACTTTTGAACTAAAACGGCAAAATCACCTATATACCTATCGCTTCTGGCCTTTGCTATAACCACCTCTACACCATTGATATTGTTTTTAGTGGCTGAAGCCATCAAATCATTCAATAGCCAAACCTGTTCAGCAGTCAACTCCCTTGTTAACATATCTGAGATTGTATTAAGAGATGCCCCTTGCTCTAATAACCAGGCAGCAGCATCATGATCTTCTGCCTTTGTAGAAGCATAGGTAAAAGAACCAGTATCTTCATAGATACCCAGTGACATCAGGGTTGCCTCATCAGGAGTAATCTTGATCCCCTTTTCCCTTATTATTTTGGTCAATATGGATGTCCCGGCCCCAAGTTCTTGGATCAGCTCAAAATCACCCTTAATATCATCATCAGATGCCGGGTGATGATCATATATGTGTATCTCCAACTCATTATTGTCTAAGAGCTTCTTAAATTTGCCGATCCGCTTTTTTTGACGTGTGTCTACCAAGATGAGTCTCTTGACTTCATTTAAATCAACATCTTTTATACGTTTGAGGTCAAAAAGATAAGAACTTGTGTGCAGAAAAAAATTCCTCAAATTTTTTTCCTGGGCACCAGGAAATACCATTATGGCCTCAGGGTAAAGCTTCTTGGCAGCCAGCATGGATGCCAATGAATCAAAGTCGGCATTCATATGGGTAGTTATTACTTCAAGGTGAGGGGTCTTTTTTTTCATTTTCTTATCTGATGCCTCTGACGCCATTTGTATGGTTTTTCAAATGGTGGCCTTGGAGATTCCTTTGCTGCCTTTAAAATCCTTTCTGCTAAATCAGGGAATCCATTATCGCCGTAATAGGATACATTCTCATATGCTAATCCGGCTCTGATTAAATGGATAGATAAAAGTTTGTCATCTATAAATATATGGGCCAGGAGTCGGCCATACTTATCATTTTGAAAGGGAAGATATTCAATAATTTTGGCCTTTCTTAGGATATTTATGGTCATTTCTGCTGCCTTTCGACCATAGGGCTGATCCTCAAATATCCCATGTTCTTTATGGATAATCTCCGGTGCATCCATACCCAGAATCCTTATGGGAAATTTTTTGTAAAAAAAACTATCCCCATCATCTGGGCGAATGGCTGATTTATCCATTCGAATCCGAGCAAATTTCTCTTTATTTTCCCTTTCAACTCCTTGCCTGGCATCCAAGTTTATAAAGCGAAGTGAAAATATTAATAAGAGAAAAACCCCGAAACATATAATATAATTTTGGTATTTGATCAACTCACCTAATCCTTATGTAAATAATAAGTAAGCGCTCAGGTATAAGCCAGCTTTCAGTACTCGTTGTTTTTTAGCCTTGTTGTACTCGTCCCTGGATATTGGATACATCCAAAATCCGGAATTAAGTAACCTTAGGCCGGCCCGCAACGCTCTCGCTTGCGATGCCGGGCGGGCACTTTAGCTCACTTTTACCCGTCAGACCCGCCTGCCGTCCGGCGGGCAGGCTTATGGCGGGTAAAACCCTGGCCCAGACCCGCCTGCCAGATGGCGGGCAGGCCTGGCCTATAATCTTAATGGGCTGATCAAAGCACCTAGTGCATTATAGACTTAACAGTCTGATTTAAGCTCGTCGCGCTTTACGAGGCATAGGCCATACGAGCCGGAGGCCAAGGCGGGCTTTAAATATTTTAGCTTTTATAGTATCTTACGCATTTAGATTTAAATCAAATGATTTATAAAATCTACTCATAAACTTTAAATAAGTTTCTATTGACATTTCCCAATCAATTTTTAAAAGTAGCCAGTAAACGTCCCTTTGGTTATAATTTATAAAGATAGGGGAGAAATCTTTAATGACGGATTATTCAAAGGCTTCAAAAGTTAGAGTTGAGATCCCTGAAGGAGTCGAATTAATAGCCTTTCCTGCAAGAGGGCATATTCCCCTGATTGAATGGGAATATCCGGAATTTCAATCTCTCTGCCCTGTCTCTGAAAGGCATGATCAAGGTGTTATCACTATACGGTACAAACCGAGAGAAAAAATTCTGGAAGGCAAGTCAGTCAGGGATTATCTAATGATGTGGAGAAACAAAAGAAACTGGCAGGAATATATCACCGAGGAAATTGCCGATCTCTTATACAAAACCTGTGAGCCTGATTGGCTGACGGTGACAATTGATTGGTCTTCAAGGGGTGGGATATTGGCTAAAACTACATCCAAAAGGGGAAACCTGCCTTCTTGACTTTGCTATCAATCCTGCTTATATTCATTTAAACTTGATAATTCCATGCAGCTTGAAACAGGGTAACGTATAGTCCCTCCCCCTTGATGGGGGAGGTTAGGTGGGGGTGATAAAATGTTTGTTCACCCTCCCCTTTATCCCCTCCCATCAAGGGAGGGGGCGTTTGATATTGGATATCCTATAGCTTGCTCCAGCGTGGTTCATTCTTTATAGAATAAATAACCAAAATAAATAGAGATTATCTGACAATAGAGATGTCTAATAACGATTACTATAAAATACTTGGGGTAAAAAAGAACGCCGGCACTGAGGATATTAAAAAGTCTTACAGGAAGCTGGCTATGAAATACCACCCTGATAAGAACAAGGATAACAAGACCGCCGAAGAGAAATTTAAAGAGATAAGCGAGGCCTATGCGGTCCTAAGCGATGCAGAGAAGAAAAAGCAGTATGATATGTTTGGAGCTGAAGGCTTCCAGCAGAGATACAGCCAAGAGGATATCTTCAGCAGCTTTGATTTCAGTGATATATTCAGGGAATTTGGATTTGGAAATATCGGTGGCCGGAAGAGGGGTGGAGGCGCAGGTATATTTAACCATATTTTCTCTGGGGCAAGCAGTCCCAGGTACAGGACAAACTCCGTTTTCACTGACTTTGGCGGTCGCACCGGGGGTTTGAAAGGCCAGGATGTAATCTATGAACTACCTGTACACCTGGAGGATATTTTCAAGACTGAACAAAAGACTATCTCTTATAATTTAGGCGGAATACATCAGCAGATAAAGGTAAAGATACCTGCAGGGATAGCCGATGGCAAAAAATTAAGACTTGCCGGCAAGGGCCAGCCAGGACCTCAAGGAGGGCCTTCAGGAGATCTCTATATTAAGATAAAAATTTTGAATCACCCTATCTTTCAGAGGGAAGGGAATGATCTGTACATGAATAGAGAGATAAAATTCTCGGAGGCTGTATTAGGGACAAAGATCGAGGTGCCAACCATTGACGGTAAAAGGCTTAGCCTGAAGATACCAGCCGGGTCACAGAATGGCTCAAAGATGAGATTAAAAGGATATGGCATACCCAGCATGGATGGAAGAGGTAGAGGAGATGCCTATGTAAATATAAATGTTGATGTACCGAAAAAATTGAACAGCAAACAGAGAGCATTAATAGAAGAGCTCAGAGATTTGAATCTGTGATATATAATACCAGCAGAAATTTTACCCTGTCAGAAAGAAAGTCCCGCCATTTTATATTACTCACCCTTTTCCTTACTGTTATTTTTTCATCCCTTGCATGGGCTGATATAAACCTTCCTGCCCGCCAGGGCCTGATAAATGATTTTGCAGGTATTATATCTCCATCCATTAAAGAGAAGATGAATATAGTTGCCCGTGAGGTTCTCGATAAAACAGGAGCAACTCTGACAGTAGTTACTTTCAAGGATATTGGTGGTGCTAATATAGATGAGTTCACAAATAAGCTCTATGAAAAGTGGGGTGTAGGTAAAAAAGGGGAGGACAGGGGGGTTATGATTCTCCTTGCCCTCAAGGAGCGAAGGCTTCGGATAGAAGTAGGATACGGCCTTGAGGGGATTATACCTGACGGTTTAGCAGGCCAGATAAGGGATAAGGCCATGGTCCCCTATTTAAAAAAAGGAGAATATGGGTCAGGTCTCTTAAACGGCCTTTATGCCACAGCCAGTATTATAGCCAGGGATAAAGGTATCAAGTTGACTGGGCTACCCTCCACACAAAAAAGGGTTTCATCAAAAAGAGGCGGTTCCTCTTATGGCATTATTCCTTTTGTCTTTTTGCTGTTTGTATTCTTGTTCCTATTCAGGTCTCGGCGTATTGGTATTGGTACATTTTTCCTCCTTATGTTACTTGGTGGAGGCAGGGGAGGCTTTGGAGGATCCAATAGCTTTGGAGGATTTGGAGGTGGATTTGGAGGATTTGGAGGTGGAATGAGCGGCGGCGGTGGCGCAAGCGGAGGCTTTTAACCTAGTGAAGCTTCGCCTCAAACCGACAAGAGTTGAAGCTTGTAAAAATTCGGAATCTGAAGCAGAGAAGAATTAAATCCGAAATTCGAATATCGAAATCCCTGGCCCAGACCTGACTCATATGGCCATAGTTGAAAATATTCAGATCCTGAGATATTCAAGTGACAATAGCCTATGTCAACGATGTCGCGCCAGGGCGGGCCTAAACAAATTCCAATTACTAAAATTAAAATTCTCTAAACCAAGAGGTCTTTGCCAAGAGAAATTTAAAATTTAGTTGTTTTGAATTTTGAACATTTCGATTTCGATATTGTTTCGAATTTAGTATTTCGGATTTCGAATTTATTTGATTTTCATTTAACAACAAAAACTTGACATAAATCTTAAGATCTTTGCTTATGAAGACATCTAGAAAGGTAGATAAATATGGCAAAAATACCTGAGAGGCCCGAGGATATATTCGATGAATTCAGGGGAGATTATACTACCATTTTTGGCGATGATCTGCTTGCCATTATCCTTTACGGCAGTGGTGCAAGGGGTGAGTACATATCAAAAAAATCAGACATCAATTTTTTGATTGCTCTAACCGATAATGGAATAGAACGCTTGGGTGATGCAATGAATTTAGTGACCAAATGGCAAAAGAGGAGGATCCCTGTTCCACTATTTTTGACCAAAGACTACATAGAATCATCCTTAGATGCCTTTCCCTTAGAATTTTTTAACATAAGATCGGCCTACAAGGTTATCCATGGTGGAGATATCCTAAAGGATCTAATTATTAAGAAAGAAGATCTCAGAGTCCAATGCGAGAGGGAGCTAAAGGCAAAGCTTCTCTTGCTCCGCAGTTCTTTTTTACAGGCACAGGGTAAAGTTCATCTGTTAAGGGAACTTATAACCCAATCCCTTCCAGCATTTATCTCCATATTCAAGGCATTACTCCATCTTAAGGGAGAGGAGATACCAGGAAACTCTGAGGCTGTCATTCAAGCAATAGCCGAAAGCTTCGGGCTTGACAGGAAGCTCTTCCAGACGCTTTGGTATGTAAAGAGAGGAGAGGAAAAGCCGGGCAGAGATGAGGTCAAGGAGATTGTTTGGAAATATATTTCTGAAATTAAAGGATTATCAAAGCAGATTGATAAAATAGTTTTTTGAGTTTATAGGGAGTTTATCATGGGAAAAACAGCAAAAACACTGGTTATAGTTGGCATAGTTATACTGGTTATTTTTCTTTCTATCTTTTTTTCTATTAAAGGGACATACAATACCTTGGTTAGATTGGATGAGGGGATTAAAGGTGCATGGGCACAGGTGGAAAATCAACTTCAGAGACGATATGACCTTATACCAAATTATGTGGAAACTGTTAAAGGCTATGCCAGACACGAAAAAGAGGTCTTTTTGCGAGTGACCGAGGCGCGGTCAAAGGTTGGGTCGGCAACAAATATAAAGGAAAAGATAGGTGCAAACAACGAGCTCTCATCCGCCTTATCAAGGCTGTTGTTTGTGGTGGAGAGGTACCCAGACCTCAAGGCAAATCAGAACTTTATCAGGCTCCAGGATGAATTGGCAGGCACTGAAAACAGGATTTCTGTTGAGAGAAGAAGATATAACGAGGCTGTAAAGACTTACAATGTCAAGATTAGGAGCTTCCCGACCAATATTTTAGCAGGGATGTTCGGCTTTACCAAGGCGGAATTTTTCAAGGTAGCAGCTATAGCAAAGGAGGTACCAAAGGTAAAGTTCTAATCGTCAATATTCCTTTGGCAACTCGTTAAGCTGGGCTAAGGTAAAGACAGGGCCATCCTTGCAAACATACTGGTCGCCGATGTTACACCTACCGCAGATACCTATCCCGCATTTCATCCTCATCTCTAAAGACATGATTATCTGTTCAGGTTTAAATCCTACCTTCTCAAGTACTGGCTGTGTGAATTTGATCATAATAGGAGGGCCACAGACCAGGGCATAGGAATCCTTACTTGTTGTGATTTTCTGCTCCGTGATGGTAGGCACAAAACCGACATTATACTGCCAGTCTGGATCATCAGTTGCATCAACAGTGATATGGAATTTTATGTCATCTCTCTTTTCCCATTCAGCAAGTTCTTGCCTGTAGAGAAGTAAACCCGGAGATCGTGCCCCATATACAACAATAATATCCTTAAATCTATTTCTATTGTCAGGATGTAGCATATAAACGATACTTGATCTCAGGGTAGTAAATGCAAATCCTCCACCGATTACTATCACATTCTTCCCTTCCATTGCTTCCCAGGGATACCAGTTACCCAATGGGCCCCTAACACCGATTATATCCCCTTCTTGCATATTGTGAATGTATTTGGTTACCACCCCAGTCTTATTAACGGTGAAAAGGAGGAAGCCCTTCTCTGTTGGGGATGATGCTATACCAATTGGTATTTCACCCTTCCCTGCTATAGAGATTTCACAGAATTGTCCAGGGATAAAGGTAAATTTTTCCTCATCCGCCTTATTAAGGAAAACTAACTTAAAGGTCCTTAAATTTTTATCCTCGGTTTCTATAGTGATCTGTTCAATCCTCACAGGATGAGGGAGATATGGATTATCTGACACCTGAACCTCCTTGTTATTTGCATGAAAGTGCCTAAAGTTATAAGTGCCTAAAGTGAACTAAAGTGCCTAAAATGCCTAAAGTTTAAATAGATAAAGAGAGTTAAGAACTTAAATTGAAATGATTTTTCAGCATTTATTTATTTCCATATAGATGTGAAGAGACCTTTGAATAATGGCCACTCTGTCATTGCGAACGAATGTGAAGCAATCTCTAACTCGTTGAAAATATAAAGGATTGCCACGTCTCTTCGCTCCTCGCAATGACTTGTAAGATAATTTTTCAAAGGTCTCGCGAAGATAGCAAGCAATCCCACTCATCATATTCAGGTTTTACTTGGTCCCAGGATAACCACTCTGTCTCTACAATTACTTCTAACCAATATTGTGTTTCACTGGCTTCACTTTCACAAATAGCAATCTTATTTTTGAAATCCGGCTTGCTTCTGGCCCTATTGGCTTCTCGGTAATTTGCGCCAATAGATGTACCGGATTTTGTGATCTGATTCCTTATGACCTTGCCCTCTGGGGTGTTCGGTAAAGTTGTTGACAGACGGATTATTTGCACTGCGAATTTTCGAGTTCGCTTTTCAAGTTCTTTAGCGAATTGTTTATGATAATTGTCTTATCCACAACTTTAGGCACTTTAGCTCACTTTAGACACTTTAGGCATTTCTTATTCATAGGTCATTCATAAGAGAAAAGACCTCTCTTATATCAATATTCACAGGACAGGATTTAACGCATCTTCCACAACCAACACAGGCAACCCCATTATTATATTTGTCTACATAGTATTTTAATTTATGCATAAATCGCTGCCTGACCCTCTGTACCTTTTCAGGTCTCGGGTTATGCCCGGAGGCATGGAGGGTAAAAAGCGGAAACATGCAGCTATCCCAGTTTCTGATCCTATCCCCTTGCTTTTTTGTGATCTCATCCTGGACATCAAAACACCAGCACGTAGGGCATAAAAATGTGCAAGTGCCACAATTTATACAGGCAAAGGCAATGTCATCCCAGAAAGGGGCATTAAAAAGGTCATCAACCTTCTTTTCCTTTAGTTTATCTGTGGGAACATGACTACTTATCTTGTTCTCAGCTTCTATCTTTAGCTCATCTGCCTTCTTCTTTAGACCACTGTTTGCATCCTTATCTACTCCACCTTGCTTTAAGAGTTCTTCACCTTTTGGTGTAAGGGCCCTGGCCAAAAAGTTTTCTCCAAGATCAAAAAGAAGAACATCCAGACCCTCTTCATTGAAAGGCCCACAACCAACAGAAGTGCAAAAACAGGTGCTGCAAGGCTCATTACACCCAAGACCTATGAATGTCATTGACTCCAGGTGTTTAACCCACCATGGATCTTTGAATTCAGGGTTGTTAAAGTTTACATCCACCAATCTCATAGCCTTGGCATCACACGGCCTAATACCTATTATCACTGTAGACGGGTAATCTTTTGAGGACTCTTTTACGATATGGGCATCACTGCTTTCCTCATCAAGTGTGTATTCAAATATCCTCTCTGATTGAGGAAAGAGTAATGATTTTGGTGAAAGGCGTGTATTAGTGAAATTCAGGTCTCCCTTGTTCTCATCCGTTAATGGATTAAACCTATAAAAATCCTTTTCCTTGGCAGGCACAAAGACCTCATGGGCCTTTTTCAACGCCTTTAAAAAATCCTGCAATTCTTCTTTTTTAATTATCTTATCGCTCATTGGTCACCTTATCGTAATTGCTCAATATCCTGTGGACTTATTGTATGTTATAAAACCTGAACCAACATACAAATGTAGGGTGGCATTTTATAAGCCTTAGGCTTATTTACATGCCACCGGTTTACGGTCGGGTATAAAACCCGACCCTACAAAGAATGATACAGATATACAATACCCAGAATCGTCGCGCCAGGGCGGGCCGACCCCACATTTTCCACGCTTTATTGAGCATGTTCACCTTATCTGATAAATTCGTCATAATCGTCCGGTTTATAGGTATCAAGGGGCGGCCTTTCTTCTATGCTCAATCCAGCCTCGTGGTTATAAAGATCAAGGGCGTCCTTATTTAATTTTCTGGTAAGAAGCCTGACATTGATATCCATTGGACAGGCCTGCTGGCAGGCACCACAGTCCGTGCAGCGACCTGCACAGTGGTAGGCCCTCAGTATATGAAAGGTTACGGTATCAGTAGAGTCAATACTTTTTCCTACCCATTGCGGGTCTGATTCATCCACAAAACAGGTAGGGCAGTAACAAAGGGGGCAGGCATTCCGGCAGGCATAACACCGTGTGCAGTCCTTAATAAGATTTGAAAAGAATCCCCACTTTTCCTCTGATCCCATTTCCTCTATATCTTTTACATCGTCATAAGGGTCAGGCTCTTCCCTTTCTTCTACCAAATCCCCAACTATGTCGTCATAGATTACTGGGTTCCTGTGCATACATTTTGTGCAGTTATCCTGCAAATAATCACCCTTTTTCAGGGTATGCTCAAAACCCTCTCCCTTGACTATGATATCCTCGTCCGATTCAGTGACCTCTCTCGCCTCTTTGTCGGCCAAAAAATAATTTATCTTTCTTCTATCGACCATTCCCTTACAGGGAACTCCAATTATGTAAAGCTGTTCTCTTTTTATCTGATTTTCTACGATGTGTACCGCAATGTTCCTTGAGTCGCAACCTTTGGCTATTATCCCTATTTTTTCTTCCCTTTTAGGGAGATAATTGGCGAGGTTCATGTTGCAGAAGCTATCCCAGTATAATTGGTCCAAATTTTGGCCGTCTTTTATCAAGACAGGCTCTGTCATCATGGGGATTGTCCCCTTTTTAAAACCAATAATCAGACCTACCTTTTTTTCCTCTAAGATCTTTTTGGCTATCTCTCTTATCTTCTCACCATATTCTATCATTAGACTACCTCAGCCCTTCCTTTAACAAGCCTCTTTATTGGGCCAATTCTCCTTACCTTTTCAATTATCTCAGTAGCTACCTCTGCGAACTTTCCCGCCTCTGACGATGATATCCACGAAAAATGCAGCCTCTCAGGTTCTATCCCTATATAATCCAGGAAATTTTTTAAAAGTGCGAATTTTCGTCTGGCATAATAATTACCTTCCAGGTAATGACACTCACCAGGGTGTCACCCTGAAACCCATATCCCATCAGAGCCATGCCTTAAGGCCGATAAAATAAATTTGGGGCTTACCCTTCCAGAGCATGGTACCCTGATAGTCCTTATGTTTGGAGGATACTGCATCCTGTTTATTCCTGCTAAATCAGCGGCAGCGTAGCTACACCATGAACAAAGAAAGGTTGTAATCTTTGGTTCCCAATCATTCATTTTATTCTCCTAAGTCTAAAGTGTCTAAAGTGAACTAAATCAGCCTTAGGCTGATAAAGTGCCTAAAATGCCTAAAGTTGAATAAAACATAGGATATATAAACATATAGCTTACAATCGTTTTCGCCATTTATTTTTTTCCAATAGATGTGAAGATAGCAAGCAATTCGCTGCACTCTTCATATCCAGGTTTTACTTGGTCCCAGGATAACCACTCCATATCCACAATTACTTCTAACCAATATTGTGTTTCACTGGCTTCACTTTCACAAATAGCAATCTTATTTTTGAAATCCGCCTTGCTTCTGGCCCGATTTGCCTCCCGATAGTTAGCACCTACAGAAGTTCCCGCTTTTGTGATCTGATTCCTTATGACCTTGCCTTCGGGGGTGTTAGGTAAATTTGTTGACAAATTAATTATTCTGACTGCAAATTTTCTGGTCCGCTTTTCAAGCTCTTTGGCGAATTGTTTATGATCCGTAATAATCGTATCCTTAATTTTAGTTCACTTTAGACACTTTAGGCACTTACTTGATCAATCATCGCCATAATCTGACCCTCATCAAACCCATTGAGATGTAAGGCACCAGATCTGCATGAAGCAACGCATAGACCACAGCCCTTGCAAAGAACAGGGTTTATCTCTGCTATACCTGTCTTTTCATTAAATCCAGCGGCCTTGTATGGACAGATGGCTACACAGACACCACAACTGCTACAGTATAAAGGGTTTACAACAGCCACAGTTCCGCTAATCTGAATTGTCTTCCCTGCAAGCAATGTCACAGCCCTTGCTGCAGCCCCCAGGGCCTGTGTGATTGATTCATCAATGGCCTTTGGGGAGTGGGCAAGACCACATAAGAATACACCATCTGTTGCAAAATCAACTGGCCTGAGCTTTACATGGGCCTCAACAAAGAAACCATCTTCATTTAAAGGTATCTTGAATAGCTGGGCCAGGGAGTCTCCATTTTCCCTTACCATGGCAGAGGCAAGAATCAAAAGGTCAGGCTTAATCTGTAACTCTCGGTTTAGTGTAGAATCGGTAAATTTTATGCTCATCTCTTCATTAATCTTATCTACAGTTAGCTCCATTTCTATATCGTACCTGATGAAGATTACACCCTTTTCCCGTGCCTCCCTGTACAAATCCTCCCTCAGCCCATATGTCCTCATATCCCTATATAGGATAAAGACACGCATATCTGGATTTATCTCTTTCAGATGCAGGGCACTTAAAACTGAATGTGTACAGCATACCTTTGAGCAATATGG
>JAUWNK010000141.1 GCA_030612685.1 Desulfobacteraceae bacterium | reverse complement strand
CAGTGGGGCAATTTGCAAAACAGATACCGCATGTTACACATGTATCTATGTTAATAAGACATATGGTATCTGCTTTTTTCTTTTTTCGTTTCTTTTTACCTTCCTCCTTTGCTGGTTCCTTATCTGATTGTTCGACCTTTATATCCTTTTGTGCACGCTTATGCTCAGTGATAGCATTTGTTGGGCAGCTTCTTAAACAGAGTAAACAACCGGTACACTTAGCTTCATCTATGGAGTATTCAATAAGTGCCTTACAAACCTTGGCAGGGCACTTTTTATCAATGATATGGGCCATATATTCGTCTCTAAAGTATCTAATAGTGGTAAGGACAGGATTTGGTGCAGTTTGGCCCAGCCCACAAAGAGAGCCGTCTTTTACTAACTCCGCAAGTTCTTCAAGTAATCCCAGATCCTCCTCTTCACCCTGTCCATTAGCAATCCTTTCTAATATATTAAACATCCTTCCTAATCCTATACGACATGGTGAGCACTTCCCGCAGCTTTCTTCCTGGGTAAAATCAATAAAGTATTTGGCTATATCCACCATACATACATCCTCATCAAGGATAATCATTCCTCCAGAGCCCATGATTGATCCAGCAGCCGCGAATGACTCATAAGTCACCTCTTTATCAAGATAACTTTCCGGGAGGCATCCTCCTGAGGGGCCTCCAGTCTGAACGGCCTTAAATTCCTTTCCATCAGGTATTCCACCACCGATATCATATATTATTTCACGGAGCTTTATTCCCATCGGGACCTCAATCAGCCCTGAATTATTGATTTTCCCCGTAAGGCAAAAAACGGCTGTACCCCGGGACTTGTCAAGACCAACATCAGCAAATGACCTGGCCCCATTTTTAATTATAAGAGGAATAAAGGAATATGTCTTGACATTGTTGATATTTGTAGGCTGTCCCCAAAGGCCCTCTACGGCAGGATAAGGGGGGCGTGGACGCGGATTTCCGCGTGTCCCCATAATAGATGCCATTAATGCGGTTTCTTCCCCGCAGACAAATGCCCCCGCACCTTGATAGATCTTAAGATCAAAATCAAAATTAGAACCAAATATTTGAGAACCAAGGAATCCTTTCTCCCTTGCCTGTGCAATAGCAATCTCAAGCCTATGAATAGCCAGGGGATATTCCGCCCTAACATAAATAAATCCCTTTGAGGCTCCGATGGCAAATGCCGCAATAACCATACCTTCAATTATACTATGAGGAGTTGATTCAAGAATAACCCGATCCATGAATGCACCGGGATCACCTTCATCTGCATTACAGATTATGTATTTTTGATTTGCCTCTCCACCACTACTGCGCCGTGCAAAATCCCATTTGACACCAGTCAGAAACCCGGCTCCTCCACGCCCACGCAATTGAGAGGATTTGACCTCTTCAATTATTTCTTCAGGTGTCATTGCTAAAATGGCCTGTCTACCTGCTCTATATCCTCCAATAGCGAGGTACTCTCCTATTTCTTCTGGATTGATATATCCACAGTGGGTGGTAATTATCTTCTGCTGTCTGTTGTAGAAAGCAATATCTGTCCATTTAGGGATGGGCTTGCCTGTGGTAGGATCGTGATAGTGAAGTTTACTTACAGGGACCCCGTTTATTAAATGGGACTCAACAATCTTTTTTACATCAGCGGGCTTCAGCAAACAGTACAGAATATCATCAGGCTCCACTATTACGGTCGGTCCTATCTGACAGAAACCATGACACCCGGTTAGTTTTACCTCCACATCAGTTAATTGATGTTCCATGATCTCACGCTCAAATTCTCTTTGTATCTGGGTTGCGCCTGCGGACACACAACCTGTACCCTGACAGACAAGTAATGTTCGTTTATTGTTCATTTTATCTCCTGGTCTTCTCTTATTTGCTCTATTCTACTTCTTCATCAGGTGGTCGTAATGTTTCATCGGTTTCTTTCATCAAATCTTCATGAATTGCCTTTGCTGCCCTCCGACCGGCTCCCATAGCAGAAATAACAGTTGCTGCCCCAGTAACGATATCTCCACCTGCATAGACAAATTCCTTATTTGTCCTACCCCAATCATCAACTTCAATGTATCCCCACTTGTTTACCTTCATATCAGGGGTTGTTGCGGTAATTAATGGATTGGCCTGGCCACCTATGGCCACAATAACTTGGTCGCAATCAAATTCAAAAAAGGAATTCTCGATAGGAACAGGCCTTTGCCTACCTGATTCATCAGGCTCCCCAAGTTCATATCTCTGGCACTTCATTCCAGTAGCCCATCCCTGCTCATTACCATAGATCTCAACAGGACTTGAAAGGAGTCTAAACTCTATCTTTTCCTCCTCTGCATGATGGACCTCTGCGGCCCTTGCCGGCATCTGTTCTCTTGCGCGCCTATAAACAATAGTAACCTTTTCCGCTCCCAATCGGAGAGCGGTCCTTGCAGAATCCATGGCCACATTACCACCTCCAAGAACGGCAACCTTTTTCCCTATTACCATTGGGGTTCTGTATTTTGGGAATAGATAGGACTTCATCAGATTGCTGCGTGTTAGATATTCATTTGCTGAAAATACCCCATTGAGGTTCATGCCAGGTACGTTTAAGAAAATTGGCAGCCCGGCTCCAACCCCAATATATACTGCATTGAACCCCATGATATTGAAAAGATCATCAACTTTATAGAGCCTGCCAATCACGCTGTTATAGTAGATTTTAACACCTAAATCTTCCAGGGCCCCGATCTCCTTCTCCACAATCTTCTTTGGCAGCCTGAATTCAGGAATACCATAAACCAATACGCCTCCTCCTAAATGAAATGCCTCATAGATGGTGGCTTCATAACCAAGCTGTATCAAATCTCCAGCAACAGTCAAACCAGAGGGTCCAGAGCCAATGACAGCTATTTTAAAGCCGTTTTTATCCGGTAACTCAGGCACTTCCATAAGATTATTTTCTCGCTCATAATCAGCCACGAATCTCTCAAGGTTCCCTATGGCAACAGCTTTCGTTACATCTTTTTTCCCCCTGACACATACCTCTTCACATTGAGTCTCCTGCGGGCAAACACGTCCACATATAGCAGGGAGAACATTTTTAGTTTTAATAAGCCGGGCTGCCTCGGCAAATTTTTCCTCAGCCACCAGGGCAATGAATTCCGGGATAGGTACCTCCACCGGGCAGCCGGAGATACATTGCCTTTTTTTGCAATTCAAACAGCGCTGGGCTTCAGCTACTGCCTCCTCCGGTGTATAGCCGTATGGAACCTCCTCGAAATTACGATTTCTCAAGTCAGGTGGCTGTTCAGCCATCCCGTGCCGCTCAATAGCCATTCGCTCTTTGGCTGTTAATTCCATTTATATAACCTTTCTCTAAAGTTCTTGTCTTAATTTCTTTTCAGCCAAACATCCATGGGAGTAAGATTGATAGACAACTGCCTCGTGTTCTGTGTATGCACTCTTACGCCGATTTAATTCCTTCCAATCAACCTTATGTCCATCAAATTCCGGCCCATCAACACATGCAAATTTTGTCTCTCCTCCAATACTAACCCTGCATGCACCACACATTCCTGTGCCATCGAGCATAATGGAATTTAGAGCGACCTTGGTTGGAATAGCATAGGGGCGGGTGGCCTCAGAACATCTTTCAAGCATCTGGGTGCATCCCATAAAAAAAGCATGATCAATCTTGACTCCCTCTTCAAGCATCTCTCCGATAACATCCTCAACCTTACCTTTTTTACCTTTAGAGCCGTCACTGGTTGCGTATAGGACCTGATCACTGACTGCATGGAGTTCCTTTTCATGATAGAACATAGAACTGTAACGTGCTTCAATGATAGATATAACTTTATTACCAGCCTCCTTGCATGCCTTTGCTATTGGATAGATTCCGCCAATTCCGTAGCATCCACCCCCTAAAGCAACAGTGCCATAATTTTTGATTTCTGAAGGGATACCCAATGGTCCAGTCACAGCATATAATGAATCTCCGGCCTTCATTCTCGCCAGCTCTAAGGTGGAGATACCAAGCTCTAAAACATAAAGGGTTATTGCTCCGGTGTCAGTATTCCAGTCAGACACTGTAATTGGTATTCTCTCACTATATTCATTGCCCATAATAATGACAAATTGTCCTGGCTTAATGGAATTTGCAATCTCAGGTGCCTTAATAACCATCTTGTGCACATTAAATATTTCGGCTTTTTCTATCAATTCATACATACGCGTCTCCTAAAAATGAATCTCTCCTTTAGATTTTAAACGACGTTCGATAAATACCTTAAAATCAGGAACAAAAACAGCGATAGGGAAACCCCTATAAGTTAAAGATTCTTTTGGAACCATCGGAACAGCAGCAATAGTCCATGGATGCATCTGGATATGGTTCTGTATGCTCCTGAAATCCTTGATTTTGAAATCCGGGTTATTTAATGCATTACCTATTTTAACGGTAATCTGCCAATCTGGAATAGCATTTCCGGGTGGTTCGGCTGCCTTTGTGATAGGCTTTCTGCGATTATCAGCAAAACTCTTTGTGCCATTCATCTCTGTGAAAACTGTGGCAGGAAGAATTGCACAGACCTTAGTTGATCTACTGAGGGAGGAAGGATAAATGTCCTGGATAATGATATTTTCAAGACTGCCAAATTTCTCTATAGTTTCATCTGTTAAACTGTTTGCCTCTGCCAGGTATAATACCTTGATATCCTTAAATATCTCATCTGATTTTTCTATATTAGGAAAGATAATTTCAGTGTCTTTAAAATAAAATATATTTGATTCTGCATAGATCCTGGCAAATTCGTTCAGGGCATAAATGGATTCATCTGTTAGATGCCTTGAGGAAAGTACTGCTATTTCCCTGGGACTATAATTAGATAATATATTAGACACATGATTTATTGCATTATCCCAATCAGTATAGATTATCTTACCGTCCTCACGGCGGATAGCAGGATATTTCAATCGATCAGGGTTATTAAAAAGGGCCGGCAAACAACACCTGCCTTTAACACAGTATTCTCTTTTACCAATACTCATATCCCTGACAGGATGTACCCCCATGACCTTGTTCCACCTGGTATCAATGACAAGCTCACAGCCCTGCTCACAAAGGATGCATGTTGTGGGGGTTTCCCTGTCAGGATAACCATACCACTTGGATCCCCTAACCGTTAGAGCTCCTGTCGGACAGACATCAACACAATGCATACAAAACACACAATTACCATCCACATGGAGTTTTTCAAAGGAGGTCCCCACCTTTGTATCATGACCTCTTCGGATAAATGAGATAGCACTTAGGCCGAGATTTTCTTCACAGATCCTAATACACCTGCCGCACAGGATGCATAAATTATAATCCCTGTCCATAAATGGATCATCTCTCTCAAGGGGAAAATCCTTATATAAAAATGGATATCTGATCTCTTTTAATCTCAGATATTCAACTAATTGCCTTAATTCACAGATATCCCGGTTTGGACACATATTGCAGCCCGTAACCCTTCCAGTCTTTGAAGAGGGTGCATTAAATTGCTCACATGTTTCCCTGATAGGGCATACTAAACAGGCATAAGGATGTTCAGATAGAATTAATTCCAATATTCCCCTTCTTAATTTTTCAATCTCATCTGAATTGGTGGTAACAACCATATTAGGTGTAGCAGGTGTTGTGCAGGATGTTACATACCCTTGAACGCCTTCCACCTTTACAATACATAGGCGGCATGATCCTGTAGATGGCAGATCTGCCCTTGCACACAGGGTAGGGATATAGATACCTGATTTTCTGGCAACCTCCAATATTGTTTCACCGGAGGAAAAGGATACAGTTTTCCCGTTAATCGTCATTGTTTCCATGACTAAATTTTTCTTTTCAGCTAACTCCACCATAGTTCCTCACCTATTTTGTCATTTGTTATTCGTCATTTGTCATTTAAGCCCATCACTCCAGAACTCTATTGCTCCAACCCGCCCGCCTCCCCGCCTGCCGTCCATCGGGCAGGGCCTGAGCGAGAGCAATGGCGGGCAGGCACTCCACTTGGGACAAAGCCTTCAAGTTTTAACTTTAGGCACTTTTAACCCTGGCCCAGACCTGGGCTATAATTTTAATAGGTTGATAAGAGCATATAGCGCCTTACAGACTTAACAGTTTGATTTAAGCACGTCGTGCCAGGGCGGGCTTTAGCGCACTTTAGGCACTTTTAACTGATTCAGTTCTATAAATCTTATCTATAGCTCTTGATAACTTTGCAGGACTCATTTTAGGATAAACCTCATCATCGATTGTCACAACAGGTGCTAAGGCACAGCATCCCAGACATGCCACTCTACCAAGGTCGAACATCATATCTTCAGTGTTTTCCCCTGGAACAATATTCAATCTTGATTTAACTGCCTCGAGCATCACTCCACCACCACCAACGAAGCATGCAGTCCCGGTGCAGACTCTCATATGATATTTTCCTGGCTTTTGAAATTTGAATTGGGCATAGAATGATGCTGCGCCAAAGATGTCATGCTCACTTATATTTAATTCTCTGGCAATCAGGCCGATGGCCTCATATGAAAGGTATCCAGCATACGAATGAACAGCCTGTAAGATAGCGATTAGGTTATTCTTATCCCTGTTGTATTTATCAATTACAGCACAGACCATTTCCTGTAAACGTTCAGGCTCTGAAAGAGCTTCCAGTGAAGGCTGGGCCTCCATTCGCCTGCGCTCATCTATTGCAGCAGAAAGGGCCTGTAGTATCTTTTCATCGATACTTGGAAGGGATATCTGCCCGGTTTTTGTCAGGGCTCCAAATCTCTCGATTATTTTTATCTCCTCAGCCTCTTTCCGCTGTATCGCCTCATTAACTGCCTTGATTATCTCATCAGGTGTAAATGGTTTGGCAACATAATCCATTGCCCCTCGTTTCATAGCCTCGGTCGCCCTTTCAATACTCGGATAGCCAGTTATCATTACTACAGCAGAGCCAGGTGATGTCTCCTCAAGCCTTGTTATCACATCCATTCCATCCAGGCCAGGCATCATCCAATCGCATAGAATCGCATCAAAATACGTATCCAAGACAAGGCTTAAGCCCTCTTCTGGTCTCGTGGTTGTAACAATATCAAAATTCTCTGCCTCAAATATTCTCAGGCACGAGGATAAGACCGTTGGGTCATCATCTATTACAAGCATCTTTCGAGCCATTTGGTTTGCTCCTACTTTTTTGTCATTTGTCATTTGTTCCGCCTCTATGGCAGATCATTTGCATGGAAGAAAAGAAACACCAATGACAAATGCTCAATTTAGCTCACTTCAGGCCCGTCTGCCTCGCAAGGCTTTAGCGAGCGGGCAGGCACTTTAGGGCACTTATAACTAAGCTCACATATTTCAGCACTTTGT
>JAUWNK010000031.1 GCA_030612685.1 Desulfobacteraceae bacterium | reverse complement strand
TTCAATGCTAAGAGGAAGCGATTTTGTATTGCGTGATGTTTACAAAGATAAGGAGAATTTGAAGGAATTACTAAAGATCACAACGGAGAGCCAAAAAATTTGGGGCCGGGCTCTTGTAGAGGCTGGGGCAGACATTATTATGGTTTCAGATCCGACTTCTTCTGGGGATGTAGTTTCTCCACGAGTTTGGGAGGAATTTGGTGCTCCATACTTCGCTGAGGTGGTAACACATCTTAAGAAGACAGGTGTTAAGGTATTTTCCCATATCTGTGGAGATACCAATGATCGTTTGAAATCTATTTCAAGCCTAGGGCAAGATTGTTTAAGTGTGGACCAAAAGGTGGATCTGGCTTATGCTCGAAAGATTCTCGGCCCTAAAAGATGTATTATGGGTAACATTGATCCAACAAACCTTCTTCCATTTGGGAGTCCTGAGGAAGTCTCAAGGCAGTCTGTAAAAGGCATTGAGCAGGCGGGCAAAGAAGGTGCCTTTGTTCTTTCAGGTGGGTGTTTAATCCTTGATGCTCCACCCGAAAATATGCGGGCAATGGTAAATGTAGCAAGGGCTTATAAATATTAGTTTGGCCAAAAAATTATTGCTCTGGAATATATTAAAAGTCTCTGCTTTTTTGAGTTACAGAAAGCCGAACTAGTTGGAAAAGCTGATTTTCTGGAGTAACTAATAGTTTATGGAAAATCTTTTACTGCTTTTGGAGTTTTGAATAATATTAATTATGTAAATGGAAAACTTTTTTATTAACCGTATAGGACTATCTTTATGCAAAACGTCTTTTCCTCTAATCATAATATGCATAACTTCAAATTAATAAGAAAATCCGCTTTTATTTATTTTATCATCCTTCATCAAGCCCAAAAACGAGCTTCCTGATCAAATTGGCTGCGATTCTATATGTACGATCGTAGCCGGATGGATAACTTAAACCAGCCCTTCGTGGATTTATCTCTGTTAAATCCATACCGGCTATCTGTATTTGGCCAGATAAAAGATCACACAAATTATCCAC
This sequence comes from Desulfobacteraceae bacterium, assembly GCA_030612685.1. Taxonomy (GTDB): domain Bacteria; phylum Desulfobacterota; class DSM-4660; order Desulfatiglandales; family B25-G16; genus JAUWNK01. The sequence goes on along the minus strand of JAUWNK010000031.1, from coordinate 20,294 downwards.
TATTCTATATATCTGCCTCTCGTTAAGCCCTTGCCAGTTTCGAAATCTAACACCCTCCATAGCGTTCCTCGCCCCGATGTCCATATCAATAGAGATGTAGACATAGGGGGTCTCTATCTGCCGAAATACCGTCCTTATTGTGGAAGGATTCACAAGCAAATCCTTCTTGGTGACAATCCTTACTCCTTTTTTCCTCAATCCAGAGTAAAGACCCACATATCGCTTGATCCTCTGGTCCTTAATACGGAAAGAGCGCTTCGGGGGGTAATCGCTTATTCCAATGACGTACATATTCCCTGGCTCAACTACTTCTTCCTCTAAAAGATGATAGAGAAAGGAGCTGGCATTGTAAGATTCGGGACGATCACGTATGAAAGGATCATTTCTATCATAAACAGAATTCGGATTTGTCTCAATGTCATATTGTATGGCCCCTGATAATATTGAGATAGGAAGGGCATCCAGGTGGCTATCAAGGACAATCAGACTAATATCTTCTGGACTGTATAATTCTACTAATCTTCGAAATGCTCCGCCGGTTAAAGAGTGATCAATTGCTAACATGCAGGGAATATTGGGAAATATATTACCTACAATTTCCCCAACCATTTCAGCGTATCTGCGACACCCATCATCATCAATAAAAGCTACAAAATTATCTACAATAATGTTTTCTTTATCAAGAGGTACAGGACGGAGCCACCCTGGCACATCAATTGATCCTTTCTCCTCCCAAAATTCTGAGTCAACCTCCTGTCGAATGAGTTCCATAATAAAGGAATAAGGATCATCGTTCTCTCCACTGGGGCCATTAATCGAGAGTTTCTCCTGTATCGAGTCATCCTTCTCATCACTATCCAATGGGCAACCGAAAAAGACTACCTTTCTTTCATGGCCTTTTTGCGTGATTTTAGCTTGAGTTGGCATAATAATCCTATCTTTGAACATGCTCAGTGAAGCTCCCTGCCTTAAAAGGCGGGGCTTCTGATTCTCATCAAAAACTATTTTCTCCCCCTTGATGAGGGAGGCTAAAGGTGGGGGTAAAAGTTCTTTCTGATTTCCCCCCTCCCCTATCCCCTCCAGGGAGGGGAATTTAAAGGATGCCATTCATCCCCGACTTAAAAGTCGGGGTATTCTGGCATGTTTTCATAAAAGGAAGTAAAGAAAAATGATAGATATTCAAAATCAAAAAGATGATCGCGATATTGATATAGACAAGGTTGGAATAAAGGACATCCGGTATCCAATAACGGTTCGGGACAAAGAAATAAAAACCCAACAGACTGTAGCCTTGATTAACATGTACGTTAACCTTCCCAGGGACTATAAAGGCACACATATGAGCCGGCTGGTAGAGATCCTGAATGAACACAATAGAAGGATCTCTATTCAGAACATATCAGATATCCTTTCGACCATGAAAAAACGGCTCAATGCCGAAAGTGCACATATAGAAATATCCTTTCCTTACTTTGTAATGAAATCTTCTCCTGTTTCCCATAGCCAGGGACTGATGGAATATCAGTGCACCTTTAAAGGTAGCCTGAATAAAGGGAAAGATTTAGTGGTTATGATAAATGTGCCTATTACCACCCTATGCCCGTGCTCAAAAGAGATAAGCAATTTCGGCGCCCATAACCAGAGGGGGGAGGTTATATTGCAGGTTAGATTCAAAAAATTTGTATGGATAGAAGATCTAATAAAACTGGTAGAGGAGAGTGCCTCCAGCGATGTTTATTCTGTCTTAAAGAGAGAAGACGAGAAATATGTAACTGAAAAGGCATATCAAAATCCTAAATTTGTTGAGGATATTGTCAGGGATATAGCCAGTAAGCTTGAGCATGATCCAAATATAACCTGGTTTGCAGTTGAGTCAGAAAATTTTGAATCCATTCACAACCATAATGCATACGCATACATAGAGAGGGATAAAAAAGCCGGCAGTAAGCAGTAGGGATACTGGATTGTGGATTTTTGATTTTGGATTTTGGATTTAATGACCAATGACAAATGACAAATGACATAAAAAGCAGGCAGTAGACAGTAGGGAATAGGCAAACCAATAAGCAGTACGCAGTAAGCAAAAAAACAAAGAGCAACCAGCAACGAGGAAACAAGGCATGTCTGACGACCTAAAGAAGATGTATAAAACGGTGATGGATGATCATTTTCCACCTGAGATTACAATAAGTTTTGGAGATCAAAAACTAATTTACAGTAAAAGGGCCTGGAAGATAGCTGATGAGAGTTCAGGGGAATTGATCGAGAAAGGCCTCAGGTATGGAGAAAATCCAGGCCAAGAAGCAGCCCTTTATGAGCTGATAAATGGGAATCTTACACTGGGGAAATGTCAATTTCTTGAACCAGGAAAAGGCCTGGTTTCAGCCATAACTGATGATCAATTGATCCAGAGTGGGAAACATCCAGGAAAAATCAATCTAACCGACATAGACAATGCCTTAAATATACTGAAATACCTCTCCTTAGGGCCGGCTGCAGTAATTGTTAAGCATAATAACCCCTGTGGTGTGGCCTATGGATCAAGCGTTGCCGATGCATATCAAAGGGCAAACATGGCGGATAGAATAGCTGCCTTTGGCGGTTGTGCAGTCTTTAATAGGCCTATCGATCAGGAGACAGCCCAATTAATCAGAGCTAATTATCTCGAGGTCGTTGTAGCACCTGAGTTTGAAGTTAACACTATACCTATACTAATCAAAAGCCCAAATCTCAGGATTATCAAGATCAGCAGGATTGATAGGCTATCTGAATATATGGAGAAACGATTCGTTGAATTTAAAAGCCTTATTGACGGGGGACTAATTCTCCAGCAATCACCTATAAATAATATAAAATCACCAGATGACTTTAAACTGGCATCCTCTGAATATAAAGGTAAGTTATACACGATTGCCAGGAAACCCACAAAAGAGGAATATGCCGATATGCTCTTTGGCTGGCAGGTAGAACAGGGGATTACATCCAATTCAGTTATCTATGTTAAGGATGGAGTAACAATCGGCATCGGTACAGGAGAGCAGGACAGAGTAGGTGTTGCAGAGATAGCCATTTACAAGGCCTATACCAAATATGCGGATTCTCTATGTTTCAAAAAATACGGAATCCCCTATAAGGAATTAGAGCTTGAGATAAATAAAGGCAAGAAAGATGCTTCATTAAAGGAGCAGATAGATAAAGTAACCGCTTTAGAACACGGCGGGCTAATAGGTTCAACCATGGTATCAGATGCATTTTTCCCTTTTAGAGATGGGGTGGATGTGGCTATAAAGGAGGGAATAAGGGCCATTGTTCATCCTGGAGGCTCGCTGAGGGATTTTGAAGCGATTCAGGCCTGTAATGAGGCTAAGCCTCAAGTGACCATGGTTTTTACCGGCCAGAGGGCATTCAAACATTAAAATATCGCACCTTCGGTGCGAACCTGTAGGGGTTCGATTTATCGAACCCGCAATGACGGGCGTCATAAATGACGCCCCTACAAGGACTTAAAAAGGAAATTCCTAAGCAATTAAATTACAGTAGGCAGGGACAGTAAGCAGTAGGCATTAACTGCTTGCCTTAGAAAAACTTATTGCTGTATATTAATTTATTTACTTTTATCTTTCGGGGGGATTACATCATCGGATTTAATAATAGATTGAAATACAAATCAGGCTTTACCCTCATTGAACTGGCCATAGTTATCGTTATTGTCGGTATTATAATCTCGATTATGGTCACAGTTCTTCCCTCTCTTATTCAGTCTGCAAAAATCAAAAAAACTCAAGCTATCCTTGAAAAAATGGATTACTCACTTGAAGGCTATATTGTTGCCAATGGCCGGTGCCCTTGTCCAGATACTGATGGGGATGGCATAGAGAATCGGATTCCCGGTGCAAGCCCCCCAACTGACGATACCTGTAGCAGTTACGTTGGGGGCATCCCTTTCGTTACCCTGGGTCTATCCTCGGGTAATGATGTTTGGGGGAACAGATTAAAATATGGTGTCTATGAGGATTTTATTAGAACAACCAAGTCTGGTCTCTGTGCAAGTCTGAGCAGTTTTATTGTAGCATCATTTGACGATAACAAATTATACACCACTGACCAGAGCGGAAACGATACTCACCAAGCCTATGTCATTGTCAGCGGTGGACCCAAGGATCTTGACAATGATGGGTCTGACGTGTTTTTTGATGGCTTAAATGAAGGAACCGACGTTCAATTCGATGACCCCAGCAGAATTGAGGATCATGTTACTTACCTATATGACGATCTAATGAGGGCAACCTCTTTCACCTACCTTTATGGTAAGGATTGCACAGGTGGAGCTGGGGGTGGAGCTGGTGGCGTCGGATTTGAAAACAGCTACCCTGACGGTTGCACCAATGGCATAGATGACGACGGTGACCTCATGGTAGATTGTGATGATCCAGACTGTTTTGGTCATCCTTCCTGTCTTGCCGGCGGCGAAAATGTCAAGATCGCTACAGAAAGCGTCCCTTCTAATAATGTGAATAGCGACTATTCAGTCACCTTTACGGCTTCTGGCGGTATAACACCCTATGAATGGGAACTGACTGCTAACGGTGGCTTTACAGATTTCTACCTTCATCCCTATACCGGACATCTATCTGGTACCCTTTCCAAGTGCCCGGGTAATTACTCAATCCAGGTTAAGGTGACAGACTCCACCCAGCCCGCTTCTACATCCGATACCAAGTCATTTAATATTCAGGTAACTGCTAATTTAGAAATCTCCCGCACAAGTGGATCAGGGACAAACATCACCTGGGATAGCCCGACCCAGGAAGAGACATTTAAGGCTAACGGTGGTCATCTTGGGGATATTGACTGGTCGTGTACCTACGATGGGGCAACCGGCTTTACAGTTATCTCCACAGGGGGTGACACATGCGTCCTCAAGAAAAATGGGATAACTACTGCGGGCACATATACCTTTACCCTGACTGCCACGGACTCCTCTTGTCCAGGAAATACTGCAGAGATCATACTTACAGTTACAGTCACTTCATCTGGCGCTCCTGCCCCGTATTCTGTGGATCTGGTAGCCCAATGGCACCTGGATGAATGTGAATGGAATGGAACTGCAGGTGAAGTAAAGGATTCGGGGAATGACATTCTGGATGGAACTGCTCAAAATGGTGCCAATACCATCGGCTCTGGTAAGGTTTGCCGGGCAGGAAAATTTGATGGGTCAAATGATTATGTAAGTGTCCCTGATGACCCAAAATTGCAACCATCGGCACCATTAACGCTCGCACTATGGGTTAAGGTTAACGCAAATGCATCTGACTGGGTGCGTCTTGCTGGTAAAGGAAATTCTACATTTCGAAATTATGGTTTGTGGTTAGCAACAAATGGAACCATACTCTTTCAGATCTATTCTGCTGGAGGAAATGGAAATGCCCAGACAACAGTAACAGTAAATGACGGCAAGTGGCACCATGTTGCCGGCGTTTACGATGATTCAACCATGAAGGTTTATATCGATAAAACAGAAAGGGCCTCCATAACCTACTCTCAGACACCTTACACATCCTCAGACCCATTTACTATTGCCTATGCGGGATTCCATACCTATATGAATGGCTATATTGATGAGGTCGCCCTCTTCTCAAGGGCCCTGATTGAAGAAGATATAACCAGTATGTATGATGATACATCTCGTCTCTGCTCCGGGACCTGTTATACCGACTCAATTGCTGAATACAGGATGGAAAACTTCCCATGGACCGGCACGGCTGGTGAGGTAGTGGATTCTGGCACAGGCACAAGCCACGGTGTGGCTGTCCCTCATGGTACTGGTTCACGGCCTTCTCAAACTACCCCCTCCGGAGGCAAGGTATGCAGGGCTGGGGTATTTACACGGGTTGACGCAAGTAACGGAGGATATCTGGACCTGGGTGATCCCACTGACGGCGATCTTGATCCAGACACCAATCCATGGACCATGTCCGCATGGATAAAGTGGGACGGGTCATCAGGAGAAAATATTATATTCAATAAGGAAAACCTTTATGAGACGAAAGTAGATGGCGGATATGTGCAATATGCCTGGCAGCCGCACTGGGCCTGGGATGGGGGTACGTCCTTTCCTGTCACCGCAGATACATGGACATACGTGACCACGGTATACGATGGTTCTGAGCAGATTCTATATAAAGACGGCGTTCAGGTTTTTTCTCGAGATCAAACCGGGGCTATTGGCAGCAACTCAAGCAAGCTTCTCATAGGCGCAAGGGGGAGTGCCAGCCCAAGCAATTTTTTTGGAGGAATGATTGATGAGGTGAAGATATATAACAGGGCACTGGCAGAAAACAAAATCAAAGCTGATATGGAAGAAACCAGGGACTGCTCTGCTGATTCAGTTGTTATCACCACCACATCCCTTCCTGATGGAACCATAAACAGCTCCTATAGTTACACAATTTCTGCCACCGGTGGCACCACGCCATACGGTTGGGAGCTCCTGTCTTCAGGGATTTCTGGGCTATCAATAATCTCAAATACCGGAGAGCTCCATGGAACTATAGACGAATGTGCCGGAGATTATGACATTACTGTCAGGGTTACAGATGCAGGGAGCAGAACAGATGAGCGGACATTTACTCTTACCGTGGTCAATGGCACCCTTAGCGTGTCCCCTTCTTCTCCACAAACCTTTAACTGCACCACCTCTATTTTCCACCAGGATTTTTCTGTATCAGGCCCCCGGTTTGGCGCCCTTGAAAATTGGACCATCACCTGGCTTGGAACAAATCCTGGTGGTTTTGAGGTAATCAGCACGGGAGATGCAACAGTTAGTTTCAGAAAAAGCGGAACCTCTACAGTAGGGGGTTATCAGTTCAAACTTACAGCCAGGGACAGCGTTTGCAATGATAATGAGGTTGATTCAGGTTATTACACACTGAACATCAGTGGCGAGGGCGGGGATACGCCTTATTATACTGGCATGGTAGGTGAATGGCATCTGGATGAATGCACCTGGGATGGGACAACAGACGAGATCGGTGATACAAGTGGTACAAACGCCCACGGTGAAAGCCACAATATGGGTAGTGCCGACACAGTTAATCGATCTATCGGAAAGGTTTGTTATTCTGCTGCCGTTAATTTAGATACTGTTACCAACCAGTATGTGACACTTGGACATGAGGCATTTCAGAACTTAGGTGATTTTTCTTTAAGCATGTGGTTCAGGATAGATAGCCTATCTTCCAGTATAAGTACCCTGTTTTCCGGGGCAAATTCAAGCAACAGCAACACCATGCTTATCTGCCTAAATTCAACCGGAACAGCCCTGAGCACCTATGTAAATGGACCAACCACTGGAAGTTTCAACATAGGTTCCTCTATAGCTGATGGCCTCTGGCACCATTTGGTTTGGACTAGGAAGGTGAGTGATGGAACAGAGGTTGTCTACATTGATAAGGCAGCCCTTACTGATACACAAGGTATAGGAAATACCTCTAATGTAACACTCGATGCCAGTGGGGCCATATTAGGCCAGGAGCAGGATAGTGTTGGTGGAGGCTTTGATGCAAACCAAGTTTTCCATGGCTGGATTGATGAGGTTATGGTCTACAATAAAGTCCTAACCCAAACAGATGTTAACAATATATATCCACTAACACATGAATGTGTGGGTAGCTGCTACACTGATGCTATAGCCTGGTATTATATGGATGAGGATTCGTGGACCATTGGTAACCCGTGCGTAATTGATAGCATAGGAGGATATAACGGCACACCCACCGGAGATGCATCAATAAATAAAGCGGAGGATAGTCACCTCTGCTATGCAGGTGAGTTTGCTGATGCCCCTGGCAATGATAGCTGCATTACCATAACCGGCCTTCCTGTATCCACCACAGCCGGAGACAAGACCGCTGTCTGTTTCTGGATGAAATGGGCAGGAAACGGCAATGAGATGCCCATTGGATGGGCAAGTTCTTATGATCTATTTTTTTACGGGACAACCAGGTTCGGATTTAACACTGGAGCATCGGATCTCTACGGCATTGATGGCGCTGATGCCTTAGCAGGGGCCTGGCACCATGTTTGTGCTATCTTCAACAATAACGGACCATTAAAGAATCAACTCTATATTGATGGTTATTTGCAACCGATTGAAGTTCTTACAGGAACACCCGTTAACCGAACTGTAAACTCAACCCTTTATATTAGTGGATGGTTACCCTCAGATGGATACAAATTCAATGGACTGATTGATGAGCTAAGGATATATACAAGGGGGCTCTCTGCAAGCGAGATTGTCAAAGATATGAACCTGACCCATTCCTGTCCATGACCTTAGTCTACCTTCCTGCCACCCTGCTTACCAGGTCGTAGATTGGCAAGAAAAGCCCGATTAAAATGATGGCAAACATGGCCCCAGCTATAATCAGGACAATGGGTTCGATCATCTTGCCGATAGTTGCCACAAGAACCGTGAGCTTATTTTTGTAGTCCTCAGCAATATAGGCAAGCTGGTCTGGAAGAGTCCCGCTCACCTCCCCAATATTTATCATGCGAATAACAAATAAAGGGAAAATCAGCGTACCCCTGAAAGAGTCGGCAATTCCCTCACCCCTTGTCAACCCTTCTCTGACCTCTCCCAGTTTCTCTCTATAGACCTCATTTTTGATAGACTCCTTTAAGATGGTCATAGACTGCAATATATCTATGCCTGCCCTTATCAAGAGAGAAAAATATTCTGTGATGAAGGCCATGGTAGAGGCAGAGATAATGGTGCCCGAGAGTGGAAGGTTCAGCAGCAAGGCATCTATCGTTCTTTTCACTCTCCTATTGCCTTTATAGGAAGTAACTATTATAACAATGACCAGGGCCAATCCAAGTATCATGCTCAAAAAATGATTCTGAACAAATTCAGAAATTTTTAAAATCAAAACCGTAATAGTGGGAAGAGTAACATCCATCTCTTTAAATAGGGACAGAATCTTTGGAACCACATAGTAAAACCAAAAAATGACCCCTCCGCCCATGGTAATAAATACAAAGCTTGGATATAAAAGGGCCTGTTTAGTGTCACTAATGATACCCTGCACCCTCTTTAGATGATCAGAGGCATCCTGCAGCATCTCATCGAGTTTCCCGGTTTCTTCCCCTATCCGGATGAGATATATTACTGTTTTGGGAAAGATATATCTGTATTTGTCTGCTGCCTCGGAAAATGTCGCGCCCCCCTGGATGTTGGTGATTATATCGGATATATCGCTCTCAAAATCAGGCCTGCCGGAAGTTCCTGCTCCTTCCTCCAAGGCTGTTATTAATGTCATTCCAGACCTGAGCATCAAGGACATATTGCTGAAAAATTCCGCCTGAAAGGTTCGGGGCACCCTCTTTCTCAATCTCAGGCTTACCAGTCTAAATAAAAAGGATGCAACGAGACCCAATCTTTTTACATAGATAGTAATATTATCACCTCTCTCGAGGTGCAGGGTGGCGGACATAATATCTCTATAAGGAAGACTGATAACCCCAGAAGTTATCTGCCCTGTGGGCTCCATTAGTTTATATCGGAAATAACTCATTTCGTTAAATGCCTACTCCTTACTGCCTACTGCTTACTCTATGCCTGCCTCACGTGCCCCATAACACGCACAGCCTCTTCTGCGGTTGTGACGCCCTGTTTTACCTTGGCCGCGGTTACCTCAAATATGTCCATAAATCCGCTTTCCTTTGCTTTATCAGTAACTTGCTTCAATTCAACCTCTCTATCAATCAACAGAGACAACTCTTTGTCAATGGTCATCATCTCGTATACAAGGGTTCTGCCAAAGTATCCGGAACCATTACAGACCTCACAGCCTTTACCCCTGTAGAGCTTTTTTATGGAAGGGTCTTTTAGGTATATCTTTTCCCACTCAGGCGGTTCATACTCTTCCTTGCAGGCATTGCATATCCTTCGAACGAGCCTCTGGCTGACAACACCGATCAGGGAATCGGCAATCAGAAAGGGCCTTATCCCTAAATCACGGAGCCTCGGGATTGCGCCAACAGCATTATTAGTATGCAGGGTAGATAGAACAAGATGCCCGGTGGTTGATGCAGTTATGGCCGTGGCAGCGGTTTCGGAATCCCTGATCTCCCCTACAAGGATTACATCAGGGTCATGCCTCAAGAAATACCGAATGGCATTGGCAAAGTTATAACCAGCCTTTTCGTTTACCTGGGTCTGCCGCAAAAGAGGTATACTATACTCAATAGGGTCTTCCACTGTTAGGACATTCTTTTCAAGCAAGTTCAGGCTTCTTATGCCTGCATAAAGTGTGGTTGATTTACCGGAACCGGTGGGTCCTGTGAGAAGAATGATGCCAAAAGGTTCATTAAACATATCCTCTATCTTACGAATATCTTCTTCGAAAAATCCAAGCTGCGCCATTCCCATAATAGCGCTTTCCATTGGCAATATTCTTAATACAATATTTTCACCATATGGGGAGATAATGGTAGAGACCCTGAAATCGAAATTATTATTAAGAATGGTGGCGGAAAAACGTCCATCTTGAGGAAGTCTCTGCTCAGCAATATCCATGTCTGCCCTCATCTTGAGGCTCGAGATGATCCTTCTAAGAGGCAGAGGAAGGGACAATACTGAAATCATAACACCATCAACCCTGAAGGCAACATTTACTGACTTCTCCATTGGTCGGATGTGGATGTCAGTTGTCCGCATCTTAATCGCAAAGTGGAGAATAAGCCTAACCAGATTATCCATCCCTCTCGCCATTTCCATATCTTGAGAGAGAAGATTAACCTCTGTTTGAATTAATCTTTCAACAGGATTTTCCAAAAAGTAGTAAAACTTATTAATGGCATTAACAATCTTTCTCCTTTCAGATAGATAAAACTCGGGCTTCAATCCTGTCTGCCTGGAGATCAACTGGGTAAGTCTATCGTCAAAGGCTGTTGCAGACGCTACCCTTATTGATCTATCTTTGGTACCGAGGGGCAAAAAGGTATTGCTGAGGCATAGGTTTTTGTTAAACAATTTTAGAACACCCTCTTGAGGTAAAACCTCATCAATATTAAGGTAGGGAACACCTTCCTGCTCAGCCAGGGTTGTTACAATATCATATTCAGTTACAAAACAGAGTCGCTCGAGGATCTCACCCATCTTCTCCTTGCTGATCTTCTGCTCCTGGAGGGCAAATTTTATGTGCTCACTCCTGATAAGACCCTTTTCTTTTAAAAGTTCACCCAAAGGCCTTCTTGTCTTCTCATTGGTCATTTTTGAATATTACCTTAAAAAACACATTTTATTGGTTATATTGTAATTGCTCAATATCCTGCGAACTTATTGTATGTGATAAAACCTGAACCAACATACAAATGAAGGGTGGTCCGCCAAAGTTCGGTGGCGAGCCACCTGTTTAAGGTCGGGTATAAAACCCGACCCTACATTTTCCACGCTTTATTGAGAATGTTCAAAAAACAGAGTTTTATTGGTTTCATTTGTTTCATTAGTTTTATGAAAACATGCCAGAATACCCTGTGCAGTGCACGGGGATGAGTGGCATCCTTTCAGTTCCCCTCCCTCGGTGGGAGGGGTTAGGGGAGGGGGAAAATGGGAAAGGATTTACACCCCCACCTTTGTCCTCCCCCATAAAAGGGGGGGGAGATTGTTTTTAAAGAAATTGGGAAGCCCCGCTCTGTGGGCGGGGTAATTAACTTATCTCTTTTAACTAATCAAGCTATCGGTATCCCTAATCATTGCATAACAGAAAGATATTTTTTTCATCTGGAAATCCGGTGACTTCAAGGCCTTTTTCCTTTTGAAAACGATTTACCGCCATCATCGTTATTGGTCCCACAATTCCATCTAATTGAAAGTTGTATAAATTAGCGGCAGCCAGCTTCTCCTGTAGTCTGAGAATCTCCTCTCCCCTATAACCAATATAAAACTTCATCATCCTAAGCTCTGGTCGCCAGAAAAGTAAATAACTCTCTTTTCCTATTCTATCAAAAGAACAAGAAAGAATACCATACCGGCTTTTGATATTTTCAGGTATATTGTCAAGCTGGATCATCTGATATCCAGTTTTTTCGAATATGGACTCGGCTACTTCTCTAAGATGACCTGTTTCCACAGCCTTAAAAAATGGTCCGGCAAAATCTGAAAGATTGTAGGCAGACAAAAAATTTATTACCGACTCTGGAACAGCCTTCTCCTTTTGAATCTTTTCTTTTAACAATCTTCTCTCCGGTAACTGAAGGGGTTCTCTCTTTTTCTCACCAGTTACCATTCCCTCCCCTGTCTTCCTGGTTGCGCCCAGCCAATCGATCTTAGTGAATAATCCCAGATAAAGAGCACCTCCAATAAATAGAATTAATATTCCCAAAAGGCTTAAAAGGAAGACCCTTTTCCCCTCTCCTGGTTCATCCTGATTTAGATCCCTACATGCCTCATCAACTATAGATTTACCTATTCCGGTTGTATTATGATTGAAAGCAGCATATAGGCACCTGTCTAGGAGTATATTAACTCCCCTGAAATTTCCTTTGCTATATTTATGAACCTTTTTGAAGGCCCTGTCTGCAATGGTGGTCTTTCCTTTATTTCCCGCTGAATTTAGCTTGAATAGGATATAATTTTTTAATTCATCCTGGTTAAGGGGCCGGGCCTCCTTCTTAATGATGATGCGACTTTTGAGCTGTCGAAGCTCAGGTGAGTCCAATTTATCCATCAATTCAGGCTGTCCAATAAGCAAAATCTGCACCAGCTTATCCCGGTCTGTCTCTAAATTGGAAATCATCCTGATCAGTTCAAGGCTCTTATTGTTAAGATTTTGGGCATCATCAATAATTATAGCGCAGTTTTTACCCTCTCTATTTTGGCTTAACAAAAAATCATTGAGCGCCTTCATCTGGTCACTAAATTGTACACTATCTGTATATAATCCGAAATCCTTGTTAATCTCCCTCAATAACTCGACATTCTGATAAAAGGTATGCAAGACAAGGGAAGTTTCGACCCCTTTTTCTTCAAGGATACTTATTATCCTCCGACTGATGGTTGTCTTCCCAAGCCCAATATCACCTGTCAGGATCATAAAACCCTTCCTTGTGATAATCCCATGGACTAACTCTGTAAGAATCTGATCTACATATTCGGAGAGATAAAAATTCTCATTATCAGGGGCAACTGGAAATGGATTATATTCTAACCCAAAGTAGTCAAGGTATTGTAATTCCTCATTTTTTATATCTGACTTCATAATCGCCACAGACCGATATATGTTTTGCCATCCTTGCTCAGACGCCCTGTAAACAAACCCTTATCTTTTCCAGACTCTTCATCAACGAATCTGTCAATTTTTATGAATGTATCTTTTGATATCCCGTAAAGAATGATCCTGTTAGAAAAACATAGAAGGAAGATATCCTCTTCTTCCCTGCCGATTTTTTTGATGCGATAGACATAGGAACGCCCGGTATTGGATTGGGGTGGTGATGTATCACTTCTACCCATCAACCGGGTAAGATTATCCATATATTCTATATGGTTACTACCCGAAAAATGTGGCCAGATCCCTATTTTGACAGAGTAGGATCTTAAAGATGCCTCCCATTGTAATAAAAAATCCTTGTAAAACTTTGAATCCAGAGAATAGTTAATAATCCTGCTTCCACCCCATAGGACCAGGGCAATAATACCTGCATAGAGAACGAGAAATAATAATTTATCGACAACCTTCCCTGAAAGGGGCATTATCATTTCAGCTTTTGAATTAACTCAGGTATCAGGGTGTTTTCTGGATAAATCTCCCTTAGCCTGGCCAATCTCTTTCCCGCTTCTATCAAACTATTTGTCTTGATCTCAAGAATGGCCATATTTATACCTGCCTCCAGATCATTTTCATTTTTACTTAAAACCTTTTTTAGAAAGGAGGCCGCCAATTTGTAGTCATCCTGGCGCAGATGCCAGAAGGCCCTTAATTTTAAAATATAACTGTTATCTTCTCCTTTAAGTGATTCAAGTTGATCGATCAGATCTCTTATCTGATCGCTACTCCATGTGCGTATTGATCTTTGTACTTTCGCAACAAGAGAAGCAATTTTTGCGCTCCTCTCTATATTGGCCAGATGAATACGTTTCTCCTCTGCTATTTTAGTCTCTTTTTGTTTTACAGGCTTCTCTGGCAGCGGACTTATACCTGAAGGAATAGATATCTCTTTGAGTTCTAACTTTGGCAAAGCTTTTGATGGTAATTCTATGGCCGGGACTTTTACACGATCACTTTTAGCTATATCAGGCGCTACAGGAGGTAGCTCTATGGCACTCTGGTCAGGTTCTGACTTGACTTTCGGGGCATCAAATGGAGAAACGGGACTGATTTCTGGTCTCTTGGGTAATAATTTTGACCGGGCAGAAGGCTCCGAGATGGCTGGCCCTGAAGGCCGTTCTTCTCTCTTAAAGCCAGTTGGAGGGGTTTCCTTTGTAGGAATAGGCGACTCTGTAGGGGGCTCAGCGGATGTAATTTTTTTACCGGGCCTCTCTGGTTTTTTTTCAGATCTGGGTGGTATATAGCGGACCGTCTTAATTTCTTTCGCGGGAGATTTCTTCTTCTTAGCCGAAGGGAGATAAAGTCTGCCAGGCCTTGCTTCCTCAACAGGGATAGTCTTTGGAGGGGGAGGAACAACAGTTGCCTCCTCATAGACAGCCTCTTCTGTTGTCAAACGATCTATTTTTACCCTTTTCTCAGTCTCTTTAGCCTGAGTCTTATCTCTCCTGAGTAAAAAAGATTCCCTACTCTTCCACTCAAAATAATCCTTAAGGCAGCTAACACCATAAAGGGTGCCCATTCCAGAAAGAAAGATGAAAATGGCAAGGGAAATTATCCCCAGAGGCGAGAAGATGATCCTCCGAAACGAGTAGATATTCCGGCCTCTCTTTAACTTTTCATCCCCTTCCTTCCCTTCAAGGGATTGGCCTCTAAGCTTTTTTAGTGTTCTAAAGATTACGCTCATACTATAGAAACACCCAGAATAATAACAAGTTCCCTAATTTCTTCTGTCTTGAGCTCACTTTTAAAAAGATAACCAAGCAGAGGGATAGCCGACAGAAAAGGAACACCTTTGTCTTCTGTTATCTCTCGTTTATCAATCAGTCCACCGAGCATAACTACATCACCGCTATTAAGCGCAATTGTAGTGCTGATCTCCTTTATGCTTACCCTTGGGAGAGAAATACTCTGGTCGGCACGAGCGCCAACACTCTCCGGCTCAAGACTCGCCCGATCCACATCACTTTTAATAGGATTGATAAGTAAAGTGATCCGCCCATCTTCCCCAATAAATGGGATTACCCCTAAAACAAGTCCATCAAAGACAGTAGATACCTCAACCTCAGTAGTCTCTCTTTCAATCTCTACATATGTGGAGGTTGTCTTTACACTTTTTTTGTAGGTAAACGATGTCCCCACACTTATGATGGCTGGCTTTCCATGTTTACATCGGATTCTCGGATTAGAAACAATCTTTGTATCTCCAAAGGTATTTAAGGCATTTATAGCTGCATCAATAGTGAATGCCCTGTGAACCCCGCTTATAACCAAACCAGCCCCTAAGGACCAAGAGGCACTACTAATCTTTGTAGCCGTCTTTGCCTCCTTTCTTAAAATGCTCCAATCAATCCCATACTTATATCCTTCTGAAAGGGTAACCTCGATGATCCTTGCCTCGATAAGTATCTGGCGGGAGAGCATCTCCTTGAAATGATTTATCAACTTAGCTACAGCCCTGATGCCCGCAGGGGTATCTTTAACATAAAGGCTGCCTGATAATCTATTAAGAGAATATTTCCCTGCCTTTGAGATGACCCGTTTAACCATATCCTCAATCACATCATAAGGATTTCCTTTTTTAGCCCCCTTTCCAGTAAGTTTGAAACTTCCACTTAATCCACTGGCAGTCGCTGTCTCTCCAGCCCCAAGAACATCACCACCTATATCAAAGCTGGTATCAATATTCGTATCAAGGAAGCTCAACTTAAAGATCCGCTCCTCAAATGGTTGGATCCGGATGACATTCTGCCTAATCTCATAGTAGTGATCAAATGTATTGAGAATCTCCTTCAAAACCACTGAGGCAGGCACCTTCTCAAAATTAAGTGTAATTAACCTCTTCTCCTTGGTTATATCGGGATCGATTATGAGATTCATTCCCACAGCCTGTGATAAGGAATAGAGCACCAGTTGAAAGTCTTCATCTATCATAGAAAAGGACACTATATGATCTTCAAGTGGGTCATAGGCCGGCATAATCGGTTCTACCTCGACCTTCCTAAGAGCGGCCTTTTCTAAAGAATCCTTCAGTTCTTTCTGGGTTCTGGCAAGAGCCTCAGACTCCTCGCTTATCGTCTTGGGAAGAGAATCAGGAGATGGCCTTTTAGGGTCAAGAACAGAGGATGGACCGAGTGCACACCCAGCGAAAAAGAGAGTTAAAATTAAAAAGTGCCTAAAGCCCGCCCTCCCCGTCCCGAGACCGGTACGGGATCGGGAGGCGCTATGTGCTCTAATTAGCCTATTAAGCCTATAGGCCAGGACTGGGCCAGGGTTAAAAGCGCTTAAATTTATCATCCCTCAATTCCTCAATTCCTCAATTCGCGATTCCTCAATTTCTTTTGTGGCTTTCATCTTTTCTCTCTTCCCCTTTTCTCTTTCATAACCTCTCTTATCTTTTCTCTAACAGGTATCCACTCTTTTAATCTATGTTTGCTCACCAAAACCCGGTTTGTCTCAATTCGCACGATCTTGCCACCATCCGGAAGGGAAAATCCTTCTGGGTAAAAGGCTCCATCAATAACGCAGAACCGTTTTTTGCCTGAAGAGAAGGCAAGGGTCAGAGAATAATCCATGTGAGTCGGTAAAATTATTTCTCTACCCTTTTCCACCTTCTTAGGCCTTTTCATCGGCTGATAACCAAACAGGCTGAGATTTACTGGATATATGTTTGATATACGTGGATGAGCAAGACCAATCATCCTCTCCTCCAATCCATTTATCTCTTTTATGGTAGCGGGATCTGGAACAGGGATGCTGGGGAAAGGCTTTATTCTACTGATACGTATCTCAGCGGCCATCTTATGGGAGACCTTAATGGCATATAAGACTGTTGCAGTCAGAGCCAGCAAGATCAGGACCACAGACAAAATGCCATGATGTTTTCTCTTCATTGAATCCTCTTTGTTAATTTTATAAGGAATTCAGAGGTACTGATCTCTGTATTAAATCTGCTATTTTTTACAGTGTATCCCTTTTGCGTTAGGATTTCCACAAAGGTCTGATACCCTTTATAGGCCATATCAAAAGGAGCCTTGACCTTGCCAAAAATCTCAACCATCATCTCATCCTTTGAATAATCCATTTTAAGGACATCAACTTTCATATCAGAGGAGCGTGCGTCAGAGATATCATTTACCACATCTTTGTAAGAAGGTGCCCTTTGATAGAAGGCCAGATCCTTTACAAATGAAAGGGTATTTTTGTATTCTATTTGAGGAATATCCTGTTTAGCCTGCATCTGAATTGCAGCCTTCTTCCCTTCCAATGCCATTAGGTCCTTTTGAAGTGAATCAACCTTTTGATTGTACAAAAAATATCCACCTAATAATAAAAGGCCAGCCAAAAAAAAGAGAGCATTAAGGTATGGAGCCCATTTTCGAGCATAATAGAAGGTCTTTTCTTTTCG
The DNA here is from genome assembly GCA_030612685.1 of Desulfobacteraceae bacterium. Classification (GTDB taxonomy): domain Bacteria; phylum Desulfobacterota; class DSM-4660; order Desulfatiglandales; family B25-G16; genus JAUWNK01. Next base: position 2,558 of record JAUWNK010000031.1, on the reverse strand, counting down.
AGATGAAATTCCCCTGACTCCGGATAGCATCCTAAGGGCCTTTAAAAACGAGAGATGATGTTCCTTTCCATTGAATAATATTGCCTCCTCTTCCATGGAATAGAATTCACTTTCCATATCCTTCCACCTATCTGGCTCTGCTCCGCTATCTATCCAATTCAGAAAGAGAACTTCGGCCACCTTAATCCGATTATCTGTCTCTACGTTTTTGATATCTGTCCTGACCATATCCCAGAGGGCTGAAATCTGTTCCTCACTTGTATCAAATGCAACACATCGGTTGGCGTAATAGACTCTCTTTTTTGTCCCGATGATAAGGTCGGCATAGCGGCTATGCTGAAAAACGATGGCCACAGGGTTTTGATGCCGCATCATTTTTAGGACACAATATAAAACCGCAAAAAGGGGGAATAAAATGACCGAGTCTTCATGCTCCCCGATCTGGTCAAAATAGTGATAGAAAAGGCGTGTGGGAAGGGCGGTAAAAAAGATATCTGTGGTGTTTTTCCCTTTTTTCTTTTTCCAGTGGGTGATAATGGAAACCGGTTCCTCAAATTCACCTGATTCCTGCAGTTTCCTCCTGACCATGACCTCTGCATATCTGACAGGCGCCTCTATGGTCATGGTTTTCGTGACGGCCTTTTGCATATCAGAGATAAACCATTTGTCACCCTCGATATCTTTCAAGTCAACAATTCGGTCAAGCCTGTCTCCCGAGAAGCTATAGATTGTCTCGTCAAGTTCTATTGCATATAGTCTTGAATCTCTAATCATCACTTTTGCTTAACCACAAATGCCCCTCTAAGGGTTAACAAAATGTCCCCCTCTTTGGTCTCTGGAGAATCAGCAGAAGTAGAGGGAGGCTTCTTTTGTTTAGCCCCGTTATCTGATTTTATCTTTGTTTTAACATGAAGGGTCAATGGTTTGAAATAATAGGAGGAAGAATTGGCAGTCTGGGCTAATATCTTTTCTACTTCTGGAAAAGTAATAGGCTCCTGAATATTGACATCATAAAAGGCCCATCTCTCCCTCTCTAACCCCAGGGACCTGGCTTTATCAACAAAATTATTAATCCTTTCCAGAATCCTTTCCTTGCGCTCCATCTCCGTCTGCTGCTGTTTCAGTAACCTAATCTGCCTGGTCAATACTCTCGACTTCTCATGATTCAGGATATACCTGTTGTAAGCAGTCAGGAAAAAGTAGGAGCTTATCACAAAGAAGACAGCTAACAAGGCTGAGAGGATATGTGGTTTGAAGAAAGTTATGGTATTTCTCCTAAAATCCCTTTGCCAACAACAGTTCCATGGCAAAAGGTCAGCTTAACAAAAAACTTTAAAAGGAAAGTCTTAATATAGCGGCTGAAGCAGCAACAGGAACTGCGGTAGCATCGGGCCAGAGAGCGAAAGTCAGAGCACCCACATGATTTGCTGTATAAAGGAGATCTCCTGCTGTACCATCTCTTATATCATCAATTATTCTATCCCACGCCATACCTAGTTCAGTAGGTATACCGTTAGCACCAGATATTCTGATATAATTCCCTGTAGCTGCTCGGTGATCAAATACAATATTAAGGTCATAACTATTACCTTGTGAGTCTGTATATGTCCTGATACATGCACTCCCTGTTGGTCCTTGAGCCGGTGGTTCTAAACCCACAGCCCGTAGTTGAGCTAGTAAATTGCCGCAACCGGCAGGTGTGCCGTCAGGATTTCCGCAGTGTCCATTCCTTGCAGTATTAGAAGCGTCTACATCATCGCCAAGTATCCATCCCGTTCGGTCATAATACGTATTGTATGCAATTTGCCAGGAACTTACGAATTTTGAGTAGAGTCTCTTCTGCTCTGCTCCCCGGATCAGGTCTTTCCCCTTGACCACTGCACCGATAATGATACCAATTATGATCAGCACAATAGCAATTTCAATTAGTGTAAAGCCCTTGTTGTTTACCAGAAGCCCAATTCTACCACGTTTTTTTGCCTTCATTCTTCTCTCCCTCCATTAATATTAATTTAAGTATACTTATTTGCAATATCATGTGGATTAAACCCTTACGGCCCGCCCTGGTGCGACTTGATCAGAACATGCTGTTGTGGCTAAGACATTTCGGAAGTTGAAAGTATAGAAATTGCATCTCCCAAGTCAGGTCTTGGCCAGGGGTAAACTCCTGGTTAGGAATTTAGGCCTGCCCGCCATGCGAGACGCAAGGCGCGGCGGGCGGGCGTAAGCCTTTTATGCTGCCACTGCATATTGAGCAGTTATAATTATACTACTATTCATTTTACTATAAATAATCTAATTTATTTCTTATGTCAAGTAAAAAAACACAACATAATGATGTAAAATTAAAAAATATCCCATATGTTGATGTTCAATATGAAATATACACGTGTAACCGTTTTTTCTTGACCAACATCTCTAGGAGGCTGTCCGAGAATAGCCTCATTCCCCCGGAAAAATTGAGATAGTATGCTCAAATATACTCGCGTCTAAATCATAAGTCAACGAAAACACAACGGTAATAAGACACGAAATATTAATGAAAACAACAAGATATA
>JAUWNK010000075.1 GCA_030612685.1 Desulfobacteraceae bacterium | reverse complement strand
GATGGTTATGCCTGGTGATAATGTCTCTCTGGAGATAAATTTGATAACCCCAATAGCCATGGAAAAGGAGCTCCGTTTTGCTATCCGGGAAGGTGGTAAGACGGTTGGTGCTGGAGTAATAAGCGATATAATAGAGTAGAGTTATATATATGAGGGATATTATTACCTTAGGTTGTGAAATATGCAAGCGTAGAAATTACACAACTACAAAGAATAAAAGAAGAACTCCGGATAAGTTACAGTTTAAAAAGTACTGTCCATTTTGCCGTACACATACCCTTCATAAGGAAACCAAGTAGGCGGGGTTTGTTGGGTTTGCTGGATGCAGGTAAACCCTGTTAAAGCGATAAACACGATGAACCCTATTAACACAATAAATATACATCATGTAGGCCAGTAGCTCTAACGGTTAGAGCACCGGACTCCAAATCCGGGTGATGGGGGTTCGAATCCCTCCTGGCCTGCCATTTTTGGAAGGATTTCGCTATTAATTGATGGGTGTTTTTTAATTTGGGATATAAAATTCATCCCATAGAAGTATCTATTGGATTATGAAAAAAAAGAAGGCCCGCAGAAGAAGAAGTATTAGTAAGAAATCAAATGTAATGTCAAATGCTATCATTTCTAAACAGAAAAACGCTGGCAAGGAAGCCATTTCAGAGAAGGAAGATCTTCGGCCAACGCAATTGAAAAAAGATGTTTATAAGAAAGCGGACAATGGAGGATTTGCACTAAAAAGATATTTTATTGTGGCTCGACAGTTTTTGGTAGAATCCAAAGTGGAGCTTAAAAAGGTAACCTGGCCTACAAAAAAGGAACTTTTATCTACTACAGCAGTGGTTATAGTATTAGTTCTTTTAATAGCCCTTTTTTTGGGGATAGCCGATTTAGGTTTGGTGAAGCTTATAAAGAATGTATTTGGATAATTATTGGTAAACTCTGTTAGAAAGTTTAAATGACGCTTAAACACGGCTAAAATTAATTGGTTCTTTTACCCTGCTAAATATGGATATTAAAGGGAACTCAAGTTTTCAAAAAAAGTTATTTAACAGGGTGAACTTGGGTATGAATTGGGCGTTTTTCTTTCTGACAGGGTAATATTCAGGGGGGATGCATGTGGAGTTTAAGTGGTATGTAGTCCACACTTATTCTGGATTTGAAAACAGGGTAAAGATAGCTTTACAAAAAAAGATCAAATCCTTGGGGAAAGAGGAGTTTTTTGGCCAGATAATAATGCCTACTGAGCAGGTTGTGGAGTTAGTCAAGGGAAAGAAAAAGACATCTTCTCGGAAATTTTATCCTGGGTATTTATTAGTTCAAATGGCATTGACTGATGAAACATGGCATATAGTTCAAGATACAGAAAAGGTAACAGGATTTTTGGGTGGGAAAACTAAGGCTGTTCCAATTTCTGAAGAGGAGGCACAAAGGATCCTTAAAAGGGTGGAGGATGGAAGAGAAAGACCAAAACCGAAGTTCTTTTTTGAAGAGGGTGATGAGATTAGGGTGATTGATGGTCCATTTAATAACTTCAACGGGATTGTGGAGGAAGTAAAACCAGATAAGGCTAAGCTCAAAGTCTTGATAAGTATTTTCGGGCGTTCTACTCCAGTTGAACTTGATTTTGTTCAGGTTACAAAAACATAAAGGGGATAATATATGGCAAAGAAGGCTGTCGCAACAATCAAATTGCAGGTTAAGGCTGGGCAGGCAAACCCTTCACCGCCAGTTGGGCCTGCATTGGGACAACATGGAGTTAATATAATGGAATTTTGTAAGGCCTTTAACGCTAGGACACAAAATCAGGAGGGCATAATTATTCCTGTAATTATAACTATTTATGCGAATAAATCATTTTCTTTTATAACTAAAACTCCTCCTGCCTCTATTCTTTTAAAGCAGGCAGCAAATATAGCTAAGGGTTCACCCGATCCAAGAAGAGAGAAAGTGGGAAATGTCACTAGGAGTCAGATAGAGGAGATAGCTAAATTAAAATCTGAGGATCTTAGCGCCATTAATTTGCCAGGGGCCTCAAAGATTATTGAGGGTACGGCCCGAAGTATGGGAATCACTGTTGAAAATGGAGAAGATAAATAAATATCTCGGAATCTATGTAATTTATTTATATTAAATTGTTTTTAAGGTTTTTGGCTATTGCCTTGCAGATGGAGTAATAGGGTATTTGTATATTGCAATGATGTAAAAGAGAATTTATTTTGACACAATACCCCAATATTACATTATTCCGAGTGCGGAATGAAGCGGAGCTAAATTTATTTTAGGAAAATAGTAATATGGCGAAGAGAGGAAAAAAATATATCGAGGCCGGTAATAGAATAGACGGGTTGAAAAAATATACCTTCAAAGAGGCTATTGAATTAGCAATAGATAGTTCATATGTGAAATTTGATGCCTCGGTAGACATATCTGTCCGGTTAGGCGTTGATCCACGCCATGCCGATCAGATGGTAAGAGGTACAGTTTCTCTTCCTCATGGCATTGGAAAGCCAGTAAGGGTGATCGTTTTTGCTAAAGGAGAAAAGGAAAAAGAGGCGGCAGAGGCTGGTGCGGATTTTGTTGGGGCTGAGGATCTCTCGGAGAAGATCCAAAAAGGGTGGCTTGAATTTGATAAGGCTGTTGCTACTCCAGATATGATGGGCATAGCAGGTAAATTAGGTCGTATTTTAGGTCCAAGGGGTATGATGCCCAATGCAAAACTTGGTACCGTAACCTTTGATGTAGCCAAGGCTGTCACAGAACTAAAGGCAGGAAAAATTGAGTTCAAGGTGGATAAAACAGGAATAATACATACTTCGATAGGGAGGGTGTCTTTCGGGGCAGATAAGCTCCTACAGAATACCGCATTTTTTCTTGATACAATTTTACGGTTAAAACCAACATCCAGTAAGGGAACCTATCTGAAAAGTTTAACTATTTCAACCAGTATGGGGCCAGGTATTAAATTAGATACAGCCAATGTTCGAGATCTCATAAGGTAAAGTAGGGAGTAAGCAGTAGGGAGTTTAGAAAACTGCTTACTGCTTACTGTTTACTGCCTACCGCATACTGAAAAGCAGGGAGGTAATTTAGTCTTTGGACAGGAAGGGAAAGGAAAAAATTTTAACTGACCTAAAGGAAAGGCTTGGAAAGGCCTGTGGAACATTTCTGGTTGATTACCAGGGATTGAATGTGGAGGCGCTTACCATATTGAGGCGTGAATTGAGAGAAGCCAATATCGAGTTTCAGGTTGTAAAGAATAGGCTCTTGTCGATTGCATCTAAAGACACAGAGACCTATGTTTTAAAAGATTATATTGCTGGACCTTGTGCCCTGGCCATAACTTATGATGATTTGGCTATGCCTGCTAAGGTTTTGACAAAATTTATTAAGGATCATGAGGCATTAGAGATAAAGATTGGTCAAATAAATGGTAAAGTTGTTGAATTGCCAGGTATCAAAAGATTAGCACAGCTTCCTTCAAGAGATGTTCTTCTTTCGCAAGTTCTTTTTTCTCTATCTAACGTACCAACTTCCTTTGTTAGAATATTATCTGAAATGCTAAGGAGATTCGTCAATGTTTTAGAAGCCATAAAAAGACAGAGGGCATAGATTATAAATTGGTGTGCAAGCTTTTATTAGACAAAATTGATATTTAAAGATAACTAAATTTTAACGTGGAGGATTTTAGATAGATATGGCAACTAAAATAAGTAAAGAGGATGTAATTGAGTTTATTTCCAATATAACCGTTTTAGAGCTGTCTGAATTAGTGGAGGAGCTTGAAAAGAAATTTGGTGTTTCAGCTGCTGCCCAGGCAGTAGTATCAGCTCCTGCTGCCCATGAAAAAGGTGAAAAGATAGAAGAGGCAGAAAAAACAGAGTTTGATGTTGTACTAACAGGAATTGGGGATAAAAAGATTCAGGTGATTAAGGTTGTTCGGTCTGTAACAAATTTAGGGTTAAAAGAAGCAAAGGATCTCGTTGACAATGTCCCTAATAAAGTAAAAGAGGCTATTTCAAAAGAAGATGCGGAGAATATCAAGAAACAGCTTGAGGAAGCTGGTGCTACAGTGGATATAAAATAGATCCTCATCATGGTTACATTTTTGTTGTTTTAATTTGGTTTTTTATATATAGCTATAAATTTTTTTAAAATGATTTAATTTGTAAGATCTAATCTAAAAGGAGATATTAGTTTGAATAAGGCACATAATATAAGCTATCATCCAAGAAAAAACTTTGGGAGAATAAAAACTATTCTTGATATACCCGATCTTATAGATGTGCAAAGAGATTCCTACGAGCGTTTTTTGCAAAAGGAAGTTCCAGCTGAAAAGCGAAAAGCCATTGGGCTCCAGGCAGCATTCAAAAGTGTTTTTCCGATTGAAGATTTAAATAAGACATGTTCGCTTGAGTTTGTTAGGTATTTTTTTGAAGATGAAAAATACGATGAAGAGGAATGCCTAAAGAAGGGGATGACCTATGAAGCACCAATTAAAATAGTTGTTCAACTCCTAGTCTTTGATTTTGATGAAATTGCTGGCAGTAAAAGCATACGGGATATTAAGGAACAGGAAATATATTTTAGTGCCTTGCCAATGATGACCGAGAGAGGGACTTTTATTATTAATGGGGTTGAGAGGGTGGTTGTTAGTCAGCTTCACAGGTCTCCAGGTGTCTTTTTTGATAATGATAAGGGAAAAACACACCCTGGTGGGAAACCTCTTTATTCTGCTAGAATCATCCCATTGCGGGGTTCCTGGATTGACCTTGAATTTGATGCCAAGGATATCCTTTTCGTAAGAATTGACAGGAGGAGAAAATTTCCAGCAACCATTCTTCTTAAAGCCTTTGGCTATTCTGAAGAAGAAATCTTGCGCCACTTTTATCATATAGAAAAGGTCTTAGTTGATAAGGACTCTTTTAAATGTGTCTTGGATCTAAATATCCTTCAGGGACAGAAGATAACTGAAGATATCATTGCCCCAAAAGGAGGAGAAATTATAGGGAAAAAAGGTGAGAGATTTAGTAAAAAGCTATACAAAAAGCTTATTGACATAGGGCTGCAAGATATACCGGTGAGTTCAGATTATCTAAATGGAAGGATTGCTGCAAATGATATAGTTGATCCCCAGACAGGAGAAGTTTTTATAAGAACCAATCAAGCTTTTGAAAAGGAGAATTTAGATCTTATACAAGACAGGGGTATCAGAGAGATTGACTTATTGGTTTTGGATTCGGCAGGGGTTAATACATCCATAAGAGATACCATGCTTTTAGACAAAGTCATTACCACTAATGATGCTGTTCTCGATATTTATCGAAAGTTACGGCCAACCAGCCCACCTACACAGGAGATGGCGGATACCTATTTTAAAGGACTCTTTTTTAATCCTTCTTCCTACGATCTTTCCCGGGTAGGTCGCTATAAGACGAACTACAGGCTCAACCAAGATGTTCCTCTTGAGGTATGCACATTAAGAAAGGAGGATATAATAGAGACCGTTAAAGAACTGGTACGGTTGAACGTTAAGGAGGGCACAGCAGATGATATAGATCATCTGGGAAATCGCAGGATTAGATCAGTAGGAGAGCTATTGGAAGAAGGATATAGGGTTGGGCTGATTAGGATGCAGAGGGCTATTAGAGAGAGAATGAGCCTGCAAGATGTTGATGCTTTAATGCCTCGCGATTTAGTTAATTCTAAGCCCGTCTCTGCTGTGATCAAAGAATTTTTTGGATCAAGCCAGCTATCCCAATTTATGGATCAAACTAATCCATTGTCAGAAATAACTCATAAGAGGCGCTTGAGTGCACTTGGCCCGGGAGGATTAACCAGAGAGAGGGCTGGATTTGAGGTTAGAGACGTACACCCAAGCCACTATGGTCGAATATGCCCTGTTGAAACGCCTGAAGGGCCAAATATTGGATTGATTGTTTCTCTGAGCACCTATTCTCATGTAAACGATTTCGGTTTTCTAGAAACACCCTATAGGAGAGTTGAAAATGGTGTTGTTTCAGATAACATAGAGTATTTAACAGCCATGGATGAAAAGGAATACGCGATCGCGCAGGCTAATGAACTAATTAATCCTGATGGTCATTTTGTTAAGAGTATAGTGGCTGCAAGAAAGGGAGGTGAAGCATGTCTGGTCTCTGCTGAGGAGGTTAGATATATGGATGTTTCTCCAAACCAGTTGGTAAGTATTGCTGCATCATTAATTCCTTTTTTAGAGCATGATGATGCTAATCGGGCCCTAATGGGGTCAAATATGCAGAGACAGGCTGTACCTCTTTTGAAAGCTAAATCTCCGCTTATTGGGACCGGAATAGAAAAAGTTGTAGCAAGACACTCAGGTATAGTTGTTATAGCCAAGAGAGACGGGATTGTTGAAAGCGTTGATGCCTCTCGAATAGTTATTCGGTCAGAGAGGGAGGAGGGTGGTGTTGAGATTTACAAATTGTTGAAATTCAGACGCTCGAACCAGAGTACCTGTTACAATCAGAAACCAATTGTTAATAAAGGGGACAGGGTTAAAAAGGGGCAAATTATTGCAGATGGCCCTGCAATCGAGAAAGGTGAGCTAGCCTTGGGTAGGAATGTAATAGTAGCCTTTCTTTCCTGGGGTGGGTATAATTTCGAGGATGCAATTTTAGTAAGCAAAAGGTTGGTACAGGAAGATGTCTTTACTTCCATACACATAGAAGAGTTCAATGTTTTGGCAAGAGACACCAAACTTGGGCAAGAGGAGATTACTCGAGATATACCCAATGCAGGAGAGGAGGCCTTAGAGGAACTTGATGAAAGTGGTATTATACGTTTAGGGGCTGAAGTAAGGCCTGGTGATATTTTAGTTGGCAAAATTACTCCTAAGGGTGAGACTCAATTATCACCAGAAGAAAAGCTCCTGCGAGCTATCTTTGGTGAAAAAGCAGGCGATGTAAAGGATACTTCACTAAGGGTACCACCTGGTGTAGAGGGTACAGTTATTGATGCAAAGGTATTTTCTCGTAAAGGCGTAGAGAAAGATGAAAGGACAAAGACCATTCAAGCTGCTGGGATCAGTCAGTTGTCAAAAGATAAGGAGGATGAGCTCGAGGTCATAGGGAGAAATGCTCGGGAGAAGTTGGCGGTTATATTGGAGGGAAAATGCCTTAAATCAGATCTTAGGAATAAGGAGATGGGTGAGACTTTATTAGAAAGTGGTCAGTCTATTGATCATGAAGACTTGAGGAGTATTCCTATAGATTGTTGGCAAGGGGCTAATATTGAGGCCGAAATGGAAGTGATTGATAGGATGGAATCAATAGTCTTAAAATATAGCCAGCAGGTTGAAAAATTAAATGAGTTTTTTGAGCAAAAGATTAAGAGGTTAGATATGGGTGATGAACTGTCACCTGGAGTAATTAAGATAGTAAAAGTATTTGTAGCTGTTAAGCGAAAACTGTCTGTTGGTGATAAGATGGCTGGCCGGCATGGGAATAAGGGCGTGCTTTCCATAATACTCCCTGTAGAGGATATGCCATATTTTGCTGATGGCAGACCAGTGGATTTAGTTTTGAATCCTCTCGGTGTCCCTTCCAGGATGAATGTGGGACAGATATTAGAAACCCATCTTGGTTGGGCTGCACATGAACTTGGTCATCAGATAAGAGAGCTGGTGGACAACTTGAGAGATGAAAGTCTATTAAGAAATAAGTTGAAGGAGATATATTCTACAGAATACGATCAGATATTTTCTGGGATTTCGGATGAAGAACTTAAAATAAATGCTACTCATATGCGGGATGGTGTACATATGGCTACACCTGTTTTTGATGGGGCAAAAGAAGAGGAAATAGTGGAGTTTTTAAAGAAGGCGGGTTTACCTATTAGCGGTCAAACATTTTTGTATGATGGTAGAACAGGGGAGCCTTTTGATCAACCAATAACTGTTGGTATTATGTATATGATGAAGCTCCATCACTTGGTAGATGATAAGATCCATGCTCGCTCCATTGGTCCATATTCTTTAGTCACTCAGCAGCCTCTTGGTGGTAAGGCCCAGTTTGGAGGTCAGCGCTTGGGTGAGATGGAGGTCTGGGCAATTGAGTCTTATGGGGCAGCATATTCCCTACAAGAGTTTTTGACTGTTAAATCTGATGATGTACCTGGTCGAACGCGGATGTATGAAAAGATTGTAAAGGGGAATAATCTTTTAGAAGCAGGACTGCCAGAGTCCTTCAATGTTTTGGTAAAAGAACTCCAGAGTCTTGGCTTAGAAATAGAGCTAAACGAGGATGGAGAGCCTGAGGTTCTTTTAGATTATAAAAAAGAGAGCTAAAAAGGGAGGAAATCTTGGAAGATTTGTATGGTTTTTTTACAAAGCCAAAGGATCCATTAAGTTTTAATTCGATACAGATCTCTATAGCTTCACCTGGTAAGATAAGGGAGTGGTCTTATGGCGAGGTTAAAAAACCTGAAACTATTAATTACCGAACCTTTAAACCTGAAAGGGACGGATTATTTTGTGCAAAGATTTTTGGCCCTACAAGGGATTACGAGTGCCTTTGTGGAAAGTATAAAAGAATGAAGCATAGGGGAGTGGTATGTGAGAAATGTGGCGTGGAGGTCACACACTCTAAGGTGCGAAGACAGAGAATGGGTCATATTGAATTAGCAACGCCTGTGGCACACATATGGTTTTTGAAATGTATCCCCTCCAAAATAGGGTTGCTTTTAGATATGACTCTTAAGGCGTTAGAAAAGATACTTTACTTTGAGAGTTATGTGGTTATAGATCCGAAAGATACTCCTTTAACTAAAGGTGTCTTGTTGGCAGAGGAGCAGTATTTGAAGGCTAAAGAGGATTATGGAGACAAATTTGAGGCCGGAATGGGAGCTGAAGCCGTTCAAAGAATGCTCCAAGAGATAGATTTAGATAAACTAGCTCCCGAATTAAAGGTTGATATACTTAGCACCAAATCTGAGGCCAAAAGGAAAAAACTTTCAAAACGCATCCGGATAATCGATGCCTTTAGATTTTCCAAGAATAAACCAGAGTGGATGATAATGGATGTTATTCCTATTTTACCACCAGACCTAAGACCTTTGGTGCCTTTAGATGGGGGGAGATTTGCTACCTCAGATCTCAACGATCTTTACCGCAGGGTTATAAATAGGAACAACAGACTGAAACGACTTTTAGAGTTAAATGCACCTGATATTATAATTAGAAATGAAAAAAGGATGCTCCAGGAGGCTGTAGATGTTTTGTTTGATAACGGTAGACGAGGTAAGACTATTACCGGTGCAAATAAGAGACCACTAAAATCTTTAAGTGATATGCTTAAGGGTAAGCAAGGCAGGTTTAGGCAGAATTTACTTGGAAAGAGGGTGGATTATTCAGGAAGATCAGTAATTGTAGTAGGTCCTGATTTAAGGCTGCACCAATGTGGACTTCCAAAACAGATGGCATTGGAGCTCTTTAAGCCATTTATATACAATAAGCTTGAGGAAGAAGGTCTGGCATCCACCTTGAAGAAGGCTAAAAAATTGGTTGAAAACGAGACACCAGAGGTATGGGATTGCCTGGATGAAGTAGTTAGGGAACATTGTGTATTGCTTAACAGAGCTCCTACTCTTCACAGGCTTGGTATGCAAGCATTTGAACCTGTTCTTATTGAAGGCAAGGCTATTCAACTTCACCCCTTAGTTTGCACTGCCTTTAATGCTGATTTTGATGGTGACCAGATGGCTGTTCATGTTCCTCTTTCTATCGAAGCCCAGATTGAAGCCAGGGTATTAATGCTATCCACGAACAACATCCTCTCACCTGCCAATGGTGATCCTATAATTGTTCCAACCCAGGATATTGTCTTAGGTATATATTATATGACTAAAGAAAGGCCGTTTTGTAGAGGCGAAGATGGGATTTTTGCTAATATGGAAGAGGTTAGGATGGCCTATGACGCCGGTGAGTTAGACTTACATGCTGCGATCAAGGTCAGAATTAATGGCCAGATGATTAGGGCAACTACTGGAAGGATAATCCTTTACGAGATTTTCCCTAAGGAGTTACCTTTTGAAATAGTAAATAGAGTAATAACAAAGAAGGGACTTAGCGATATTATTAATGAATGCTATCGTTCTTTAGGTACTAAGGCAACAGTTATTTTAGCGGATAGGCTTAAAGATATAGGATATAAATATGCTACTATTTCCGGTATTTCTATCTCAAGTAAAGATATGGTTACCCCAAGAAAAAAATATGAAATTATAGAGGAGGCAGAAGTAGAGGTAAAAAAGATTGAAAGCCAATATAGTGATGGTTTGATTACCAACGGTGAAAAATACAATAAAGTAGTTGATATCTGGACAAAGGCCACAGAGTTAATTTCCTCTGAAATGATGGATGAAATGGCTGTGGATGAAGGGGTAGAGCAGGCGGGAGAGAGAAAAAAAGGTGGTGGCTTTAATCCAATATATATGATGTCTGACTCAGGCGCTAGGGGTAGCAAGGATCAGATGAGGCAGCTGGCGGGGATTAGGGGCTTAATGGCAAAACCCTCTGGAGAGATTATCGAGACACCTATTACTGCAAATTTCCGCGAGGGACTGACAGTTTTGCAGTATTTTATCTCTACCCATGGTGCAAGAAAGGGGCTGGCTGATACAGCACTGAAAACAGCTAATTCAGGATATCTGACTCGTAGATTGATAGATGTGTCCCAAGATGCCTGTATTACAGAGGAGAATTGCGGCACTATGGACGGGATCTGGGTAGAGTCATTAACTGAGGGTGGTGAGGTGATTCAAGCTGTCTCTGAGAGAATTCTGGGCAGAACAGCAGCCGAAGATATCAATGACCCAATAACTGGCGAACTGCTGCTTAAGTATAATGAAGAAATAGATGAGGGGGCAGTTGAAAGAATAAAGAGGTCTTGGATTGAAAAGCTAAAAATTAGATCAGTATTAACCTGTAGGGCAAAAAGAGGTGTCTGCAAAAAGTGTTATGGTCGGGACTTAGCCCATGGTAGAGATGTTGACATAGGTGAGCCTATAGGTATAGTTGCTGCCCAGTCTATTGGCGAGCCAGGCACGCAGCTAACTATGCGGACATTTCACATTGGGGGTACAGTAAGTAGAAAGGTAGAGCAGTCTACAATTCAGGCCAGGAATAGCGGAAAGGTTAAATTTTATAATATCAAGACCGTAATAAATGCCAAAGGGGACCATGTGGTAATGAATAGGAATGGGGATATTGGGGTAGTGGATCAGAACGGGAGAGAATTGGAACGCTACCCAATTATATATGGGGCTATAATTAAGTTTAATGATGGAAAGGAGATAAATCCTGGTGAGCTCTTGGTAGAATGGGATCCCTTTACTATACCGATTTTGACAGATGTTTCTGGTAGACTAAAATTTGGCGATATTTCTGCAGGCAAAACAATGCAGGAAAGGGTGGATCCAGTAACTGGTAAGTCAAGTAAGGTTATTGTTGCAATCGGTGATCCAGACGTGAGACCAAGGATCTCTATCAAAGATTCAAAAGGTAAGACAATCCAGCTTTCTAGTGATTCTGCAGGGGCAGCGGGCAGGTATTTCCTTCCTACAGATGCTATTATCATGGTTTCAGAAAAAGATGAGGTTCATGCCGGTGATACTTTGGCCAAGATACCGAGAGAAACCACAAAGACTAAAGATATTACAGGAGGTTTGCCAAGGGTCGCAGAATTATTTGAGGTCAGGAAACCAAAAGACCAAACCATTTTAACTGAGATTGATGGAACAGTATCATTTGGGAAATTTTTATCAGGTAAAAGAAGGGTAATTATTACTCCCGAGGTTGGTAAACCTGTTGAATATATTATACCCAGAGGTAGACATGTAAGTGTTTTTGATGGAGATTATGTTAGGGCTGGAGAGGCAATAATGGAAGGCTCGGCTAATCCTCATGATATTTTAAAAATAAAAGGGCCTAAAGAACTTTCCAGATATCTTGTTAATGAAGTGCAGAAGGTCTATCGCCTCCAGGGTGTTAAGATAAACGATAAACACATAGAAGTGATTGTCAGGCAGATGTTGAGGAGGGTGGTAGTTAAGGAAGCTGGAGATTCAGATTTTATATTAGGAGAGGAAGTAGAAAGGTGGCATTTTGAGGAAACAAATCAGGAAATCATCGAAGGGGGAGGTAAGCCAGCCGTAGGGGAGCCCCTTTTGTTGGGAGTTACAAAGGCATCAATTAATACAGATAGCTTTATATCAGCTGCATCTTTTCAGGAGACCACAAAGGTCTTGGCAGATGCAAGTATAGAGGGCAAGGTAGATTATCTGAGAGGTCTTAAAGAGAATGTTATTATGGGCAGGCTTATACCGGCAGGTACAGGTTTGAGTAGATACAGAGTATTAGATATAGGATTGGAAATAAAATCTTCTAAAGGTGTTGAGGAAATAGTTTGATAGGATAACGACATTCAGATATATAGTGGGATATCTTTTTTAAAAGGAAAATAAATGCCAACAATTAATCAACTAATTAAGAAAGGGCGGCAAAGTGTAAAGAAGAAGATCAAGACACCAGCCCTGAGAGGTTGTCCTCAAAAGAGGGGTGTATGTATCAGGGTGTACACATCTACTCCCAAAAAGCCTAACTCGGCCTTACGTAAGGTAGCAAGGGTAAGGTTGACAAATGGATTAGAGGTCACCTCATATATCCCGGGGATTGGACATAATCTACAAGAACATTCTGTTGTTCTGATAAGGGGTGGGAGAGTTAAGGATTTACCAGGGATCCGGTATCATATAATTCGGGGTACCTTGGATAGCTCAGGCGTTGAAGATCGCAGGAGAAGTCGCTCCAAATATGGGACTAAGAAGCCCAAGGGCATTTAATCGGATTTGTTGAGTTTCTTGTGTTTGCGTGCCCTGTTAAATTCCTGTTTTGCGGAACCCTTTACTGGTGGTTACACAGGATGAATGTCAAAAACAATGAACGCTAGTTGGAGGCACTGGAATGCCTAGAAAAGCAGAAGCCTTGAAAAGGGAGATCTTGCCTGATCCGAAATATAAAAGTGAATTAGTTGCTAAGTTCATTAATAGAATTATGCAAAGTGGAAAAAAGAACTTAGCTCAATTTATACTATATGAGGCCTTTGATATTATACATCAAAAGACCAAGGAAGAGTCCTTATCTCTTTTTCAGAAGGCTATCGAAAATGTTAAGCCTACAGTCGAAGTAAAATCAAGGAGGGTTGGCGGCTCTACCTATCAAGTTCCTATTGAGGTTAGATATTTGCGGAGGACTACACTGAGTATAAGATGGATACATACTCACGCCAAACTGAGGGGCGAGAAAGGAATGGCAGCAAAATTAGCAGGTGAACTGATTGATGCCTCCAAGGGAAGGGGTGGTGCTTTTAAGAAAAGAGAGGATACACATAGGATGGCAGAGGCAAACAAGGCCTTTGCCCATTATCGTTGGTAATATGAGTGTCATTGGTCATTGGTTAAATATAAAATCCCCTGACTATTAGTGTTACTTACAAATGACAAATGACCATTGACTAATGACAAATATATAAGGAGGTAACAACAATGGCCAAAGAAAAATTTAAGAGGACTAAGCCACATGTAAATGTCGGCACCATTGGTCATATAGATCATGGTAAGACGACATTAACAGCGGCAATCACCCTCTGCTTATCAAAGAAGGGTCAGGC
>JAUWNK010000181.1 GCA_030612685.1 Desulfobacteraceae bacterium | reverse complement strand
AAATAGACAAAAGAAGGCTGTTGCTTTACAGTATCAGCCAAAATCAGATAATGCGCCAAAGGTAATAGCCAAGGGAAAGGGAAACGTAGCTGAAAAGATCATTGAGATTGCCAGAGAGCATAATATATACATCCACGATGATCCGGATCTGATAGAGGTTTTATCAGGCCTTGATCTCAATGAAGAAATCCCACCAGACCTTTATATTATTGTCGCAGAATTGCTCGCCTTTGTATATTCTCTTAATAGTGGAGAAAAGTTCCGGTAGGCATTTTTTTCCTCCTACTATTCACAACCTTTTTTTATCTCCAACTGTAATTTTCTTTTATCATAAGCATGTTACACGAAATCATAGCTTTCATCTTTTCTGGCATTAATATTGCTCTCTCAATTACGTAAGAGAATGGACTAAGAAATGGGGTGAAAAAAGTTGATATCAGGGATCTACAGGTTAATTGATGGCTCTTTAGTGCAAAAGCTTAGACTTGATACCATCTCCAACAATCTTGCAAATATTAATACGAATGCCTTCAAGAAGGATATCATTTCCTTTAAACAAGTGCTTACCATGAAAAATAGTTCTACGATAGACTTCACTCCAGGTCCTATACATTATACGGGAAATAAGCTCGATGTTGCATTGGATGCCCCTGGCTTTTTCAAAATCCAGACATCGAGGGGCACGCGATACACAAGGGATGGCTCATTTACCCTCAATGCGGACCAGGTGCTGGTAACCCAGAGTGGTAATCCAGTATTAGGACAAAATGGTCCTATCAAAATCAGTGGGATTAACGTGTCAATAGAAATTGATGGACAGGTAGTAGTGGAAAATGAACCTGTCGACAAGATAGTGGTGGTGGATTTTAAACAACCTCAGTTTCTTAAAAAAGAAGGCTTTTCGTATTATAGGTATCGAGGAGAAGAAAAAGATATCTTCCCTGCCGAGAATGTCCGAGTTCAAAAGGGTTATTTAGAGAGTTCCAATGTTAATCCCACAGAAGAAATGATTAAAATGGTAGAGACCCTTAGGGTATTTGAGGCGGCTCAAAAGGCAATTCAGTGTATAGATGAAATGAATAGTAAAATGGTCAATGATGTTGGCCTATTACAGTAAAGAATCCGGGTACAAAGTAACTATTCAGCCACCAAGGCACAAAGATCCAAAGAGGAGATAAATATAAATTGAATAACGGAGTTTTCTCATTAATTTCAATGTGCCACGCATTAATGCGCCTGAGGCGCATTAAAAATGCTATCATAAAGAATAATTCTTTAATCTTGGTGTCTTAGTGCCTTTGTGGCAAGATACCTGAGTAATTACAATAAAAGAATGGAAATGCAGAAATTTAAGAAGGCACATTACCATTAGATAAGTCAGAAGAAGATGACTTTATAATATCTATCGAATCCCATTTCAAGCACTGTGGGCACTTCCAAACAAGTTTGTCTGTTCTGTATCCACAATTGCTACATTGAAACTTTAAATAAGGAAAATCCAATTTTAGGAGGAGATCTTTATATGCCCTTAAGGCCTCTTCATTTCTACCTTCTTTTAAAAGTACCTCCCCCATAAATTTCCTGGCATCTAAAAAGGAGGGAACTAATTTAATAGCTTGATTCAGTTGATGGAGGGCAGAATCTATCTCTCCCTTGCCGTAGAGGTACTTGGCCAGTGCTAAATGGGTAAAGCCATCAGAATTTTTTCGGACAGACTCTCGTAAAAAATCTTCTATAGGCTTAAGGCTCTTCATCCTTGAGTAAGCCCTTTCCAGCCTTTGATAGGCAAGAAAAGTAAACTGAGGTGCCACATCTACTACCCTCTTCCATGCAGATAAAGCCTTTTTGTGCTTTTGCTGACTAAAATAGAGATCACCCAAATGAAGATAGACATCAACGCATTTATCAAAGATAGAGAGGGCCTTTTTATAAGATTTCTCAGCCCTTAAAATATCACCATCCTTCTCCTGGATCTTGCCAAGCTCTGTCTGGTGGTGGGCCAGGATATGCCGGTGCTCCCCTTTTACTAACCTTGAGATAGCCTGCCTGGTTTCAAATGCCTTTTCCCAATCGTAAACATCTTCATAAATTCGCTCGATCTGCTTAAGGGCCTCAATATTATTCGGGTCACTATCGAGAACCTCCTGAAAAGTCGATATCGCACGGCTTAAAAAACCCCCTTTCCTGTAATCTAAACCAAGATCAAAAATTGCCCTCAGCCTTATCTTTTCATCCAGATTGGGTCTTAAAATTATCCCCTGTCTTATCCTTATAGCCCTCTCAATATCCCCTTTAGATCTATAAAGATTACCCAAAGCAACATAGGTTTCAATGGTATCTGAGTTAATCTGAACCGACTTTGTGAATTGTTCAATAGCCTGGTCTGGCTCATTGGAAAGTATGTATTGAATACCCTGAAAGAAGGCCTTATCTCCCTTATCCATCTTTCTTCTAAGCTTTTCAGCCCTTCTCGATCTAATAAACCTATCTACAAGGAGACCTGCTATAAAGGCTAAGATCAACCAAATGGCTAACCTAAGACCAAGGAGCTCAAAAAACCAATACTTGATTTCTTCCCACATATAGAACTTAGCTCCGCTTCGCTCCGCAATTGGAATAATGAAATGATGGATTGATGGAATACTGGGTTTCTGAAAAATGGAAAAGTGGGTTATTGGTAAAATTCCTCTCGACAGGGAAGTCAATAAAATTAATAAATGAGTTATTTCCTTTTAATATCAACATCCCAATATTCCACAATTCCCTGGCCCAGACCCCTGGCCCAGACCTGGCTTTTAAGCTTAATACTCTATTCATAGCACATAGCTCGTTATAGACTTAACAGGCTGATTCTAGTATGTAGCGCCAGGGCAGGCTGATTTTTATTGCTTAATTTCTACGGCTTCCGTTTCCGAAATATTACATTGGCAAAAGCATGTTCCGGCCAAGCCGCGCCTCCCGATCCCGTCCCGGTCTCGGGACGTGGAGGGCGGGCCATTATTCCCTGTCCCAGACCGGGTTTATGAGCTTAATGGGCTGATTATATGATCTAGACCTGACCTACATTCTTCACAGGAGCAATCAATCCCGTCGCACCAGGGCAGGCCATGTGCGAGGCAATACACAAAAGCATCAAAAAAACCCTTTTAATTTCAATAAGTTGTAGAAATTCCGATATATGAAATCAACCTAATCTCTTCCCGCCAATCATGCCCTAATCCTTACTTTCCTCTAATGATTCTTTATCTTCTATCTTGGTTTCAACAATAGGTAGGTTTCTAAAAGAATTCAGTTCCTTGTCTTTCTCCCTATTCCCCCTTGAAATTATCCTTATTTCATTCTTTAATTTGAAACGCTCAATTATACCGTAAAGACCAGCTATTAAAATACCAAGTAGAAATACAATTATAATAACTAAATAGAAGGCCATTTGTGGAGTTTCACAGGCCCAAAAATAAAGATCTACTTTAAGTTTCAATGTCTTAGATAACTCTCCAAGGTTCTCAGCAATAAGTATTACGACCAACAACATCAATAATAAACTTATAATAGCCTTTATATGTTTCATGAAATCCTCCTCTGATCTTTAAGAACACTTCATTGTGTCCAAAATTATTTGAAAAAAGGTAACAATTTTTGATAAGTCGCTTGGATATGTTCCGGAATTACCCTTACCTCTCCAAATACCGTCATGTAATTATTATCCCCTATCCATCGGGGAACAACATGGAAATGGATATGATCTTCAACTCCAGCCCCTGCAATCTTTCCCAGATTTAAACCTACATTAAATCCCTCTGGATTCATAGCCTCTTTTAAAATCCCAATGGACCTTTCAACCATATTTATCAGGTCGAGTTTCTCCTCTGGTGATAGGGCGTCTAAAGTGGAAACGTGTCGCAATGGGGCTATTAAAAGATGGCCATTAATATAAGGGAACCTGTTCATAAGAACAATGCTAAGGTTTCCAATAAATAAAATTAATCTCTTTTCATCTTGACTCCTGTTATCACCTTGACAAAATATGCAGTCCCCTTTCTCATTAGCAGAATTAATATATTCCATTCGCCAGGGCGCCCAAAGAATCTTCATAATTTAACCTCAGAGTGTAATTATATCTCCTTTTATTGTCTCCCCTATATCCAATATACCTATAGAACGAGATCCAGAGACGCTAAAACCAGTAGCACTTCCTGGATTAAAAAAAATAACTCCCTTACTAATATGATTAGCCGGCCTGTGAGAATGGCCGTAGATAATGACATGGACATCATTAAACTCAGATCTTACCCTCCTTTCTATTCCAAACGGGGATCCCCATCCATGCGTTAATCCCAAGCGGAAATCGTCTGCCTTTATTATCTTTTTTTTTGGAAACCTCTCTCTTATATCCATACTGTCCATATTCCCTTGAACTACATGGAGGGGCTTCTGGCTTAAAAAATCGACTATTTCAATGGAAACAAGATCTCCAGCGTGGATAATCATATCCACATCAGAGAAATAATCCTGATATATATCGATTAGCTGAGAATTCACCGCTTTTAAGTGGGTATCTGAAATAACACCGATCTTCATTTTAATAGAACAGGCTATTTGCGTTATTCATTATGTAATTACTCAGGTATCTTGCCACAAAGCCTGCCCTGGCGCGAGCTCCTTAGCGTATATTGCAATTTCTATAGTATCTATTTAAATTATATAATATAGCTAAGTATTGCATGCCAGGTCTGGGCCAGGGGCACCAAGACA
>JAUWNK010000029.1 GCA_030612685.1 Desulfobacteraceae bacterium | reverse complement strand
AAAAAGTTGTATACCCAGCTGGTGCCTGGAGTTAGATATAAGATATCTAAAAAGGCCACTGCAGGGACCACAAGAATGTATACCTGCTTTAGTTTTCCCTTTAAAAAGGGAATCAGCATTGCTCCAAGGATAAATATTAAGCCAGGTGGAACGGCCTCAATCATAAAAATCCTCCTTCTTTTGGGCAAAGGAAGTCAGGATCCATGTGGCCAATATCAATAGAAAGGCCCCAAGGATTCCAAAAATCGCCTCAATTGAGGGTATCTTGTGCCAAAAAAAGATGGCGTGCTCGTGTTTAATGAAAAATCCGACAGGGATGCATAAGACAGCCAATATTATAAATAACCTTTTAAGTATCTTTTCCATATTAGCGAACTCCTATATGCAAAGAAACGTAACTACATAAATAAATTATGGAAGGCGTTAGTATGTTCATAGAAGCGTACTTGCTCAATATAATGTAAATAAAACCCTTACGGGTAAACTCCGAGTTAGGAATTTAGGCCTGCCCGCCATGCGAGACGCAAGGCGAGGCGGGCGGGCGTTAGCCTTTTATGATGCCACTGCATATTGAGCAGTTACAAAGAAATGATCTTGCTCAATAACCTGTGGAAATCTCACCCCCTCTCCCTGAAAATTGACAATTGAAAGAGTTAAGGGTGTGGGTTAACGCAGTTTAATAAAATAGATCAAACCATAAAGAAACAGAAGGATTACAGCTACAAGGACACCAAAACCTATAGGTCTTCTATAGACATTTTCATCATACCTCATCTCTCTTACTGCAACAAGTCTGGATTCCAATTCCTTCAGTTCGTCCAGTTTATCCTCATATAGTTCAAAGGCATGGTAAAGCCTGTTAATAATCCTCAGGTGGATATACCTTATTGCTATCTCAGGGAGTAAGATGGGATTTTTACTTAGACTTGAAACGTTAGCTACTATTTTGGTAACAAAACCCTGCAGCCTGAACCTGAGGTCCTGCAAGGGATGAGTGCATAACCAAAGGATGAGTACGCCTGGTTTTCTATAGAACCAATCCGTGTCAACGCTAATGGTAGGTTCACCGCCAAGTTTGTCTATATAGAGCCAAAATGCAACAGCCGTTAGAAGCAATAGCTGCATCATCGAAACTATATGATTTAATGTATAAGGGTGGTAATGGACAGGATAAGGGAGAATGCTATAAAGGATCTTAGGATAAACACCTATAAGGATACACAAAAATGCAGCCATGCCCATGGCTATCAGCATATTCAAGGGAGGCTCTTTGGCCTCTATCTCTCCTTCTTCTATCTTTTCTCCCTCAGGAACCCTGCCAAACCAGGTACCATAGGGAAGCTTCAGACCTGTATGCAGGAATGTCCCTATGGAAGCCAGGTGTAATAACAGGTGTATAATAGGTCTATGCAGCTCACCTGCTGCGGCAACAACCATGGTTTTGCTTATAAACCCATTAAAGAGCGGCACCGCTGAGATAGAAAAACCACCTATCATGTAAAGAGAGAGGCAAATAGGCATCTTCTTGTATAAGTTTCTCCCCTGTAGTTCAGTGAGTTTTCTTCTCCCTGTTACATGGATTACTGCTGCAACACCCATGAAAAGCAGGGCCTTATACAAAATGTGGCAAAAGGCATGGGCAGTGGTACCATTCATGGACATCTCGGTTCCTAATCCCACTCCGCATACCATATATCCAACCTGGCTGATTATATGGTATGCAAGGAGTCTTCTGATATCGTTCTCAAGTACCGCATAGACCACACCATATACCGCCATAATGGCCCCCAGCCAGACCAGGAGCTCAACCCCGGGGAAGGTCCTCAAAAGCACATATACAGCACTTTTGGTAGTAAAGGCGGTTAAGAATATACTCCCGGTAACAGTGGCTTCCGGGTAGGAATCAGAAAGCCAGGCATGAAAAGGAGGTACAGCGGCATTGATTATAAACCCAAGGAGTATGAGCTGGGAGGCAAGCCCCCCATATTCTATAAAACCAAAATGTGTGGATCCTGTATTTGACACATGTATGATGATGCCGGCTAAAAGAGCGCAACCACCAAATATGTGAACCATGATATATCTGAATCCGGCATCAAGGGCAGGTTTGTCTCTTTGATACCAGATGAGGAATACAGAGGAGACGGCCATGATTTCCCAAAAAACAAACAGGGTAAAAATATCGCCGGCAAAGGTAACACCCAGGGTGCTCCCTATATAAAGAAAAGCGGCCACATGCTGCCCAACTTCCCTTACATGGAGGGCATAGACCATTCCTAAAAAGGCCACAATAACAAAAACATATCCAAAACACATGCTGAGCTTATCGACCCTGCCAAGGATAAGGTCGTATCCCAGGAAGTTATAGATCCAATATGTACCTTCAGGCATATACAGGAGGTCTATGAAGGCTATCACAGGAATAAGAAGTTGAAATACCTGTCTCAACCTTCTTTCCCGGACAACAGGAAGGAGAATGGCACCCAGAATAAATATAAAGGCGGGGGGTACTATATCAATCATAGTAATCCTCATCCTTCTGGATCCCGCGATGGCCCAGTGCCTTTGATCCCAGCACAATCACAATACAACCTAAGAATCCAAATATTGCATCAAAGACCGGAATCTTCTCCCACCAAAAATGCACATGTTCTGGTCGAAAAAATAGTCCAATTAATATACTCACCCCACAGCTAATAAAGAGTATATATTTTAATCTCCTTCCCATTTACATCCCTCCAAGGTAATCGGTCAATAAAATGTGGAAACCCTAAATCCTAATTTCTAAACTCTAACCAATTTCAAAATTCAAAATTCAAATACCAAAACATCTGCACGACCCAACAAGCCTGTAAGGCACTCCAATGGGACTAGTTTTGAATTTATAATTTTGGTCATTTGTATTTGATCCGAAAATAGAATTAACTGTAATAGTTCATGGTGTTCAGTTCACAGGGATCATTAAATAGATTGAATTCATTAAGGTATTTGCATTTAAAGCCAAAAGCATGCAGAGGAAGGCTTTAGCCTTCCATTTCTGGAAACCTGAAGGTTTCCTCTACTGCTTGATCCCTGGCCCTTTGAGCTGTTACAATTAATTTTCATCCTTCGTGGTGCCCAGAATGAGCATGAACGTTTGCTTAGGATCTAGGATTTAGTATTTAGGATTTCAACCCACAAGATTTTGAGTAATTACCCTCCAAGTATCTTCCCGGCTGCCATAGAGGCTATGTTAAAGAAATTAAAAAAGGCATTCGGAAATATTCCCAGTATAAGTGAAATAATTGCCGTTACCATCAGGGGAACAACCATCCTCATTGGGGCCTCATCAAAATGTGGATTGACAGCTTCCTCAGGTATCTTAAAAAATGCGTTATAGATTATAGGGAAAAAGTAGGCTATATCCATCATGGCACTTGTGAGCAAAACGAATAGAAAGACAACCTCCTTTGCCTCTAAGGCACCTAATGCCAGATACCATTTACTGATAAATCCACAAACAGGTGGGGTTCCTGCCACACCCATAGCCCCAATAGCAAAGGCACCAAAGGTTAAAGGCATCTGCCTGCCAAGCCCGTCGAGTTCACTTATATTTTCTTTATGGGTCTTCACATAGATGGCCCCGGCAACAAAAAATAGGGTGATCTTCATAAAACCATGGCTGCCAATATGAAATATGCTCCCGGTTATAGCACTTGGAGTTAGCAATGCTGCCCCCATGATGATTATGGCAAGGTTATTTATGGTAGAAAAGGCAAGTCTTCTTTTAAGATTATCCTGTGCAAGGGCGTACATACCGGAAACAATAACGGTGAATGCAGCAAAATAGGCCAATATAAGCCACAGATCAAGCTCATGGAGAAGCACTGGGCCAAAGACATAGAGAATAATCCTTAAACAACCAAAGACACCTGCCTTAACCACGGCTACAGCATGGAGGAGGGCGCTTACAGGAGTTGGGGCTACCATCGCAGTGGGTAACCATTCATGCATTGGCATGAGAGCGGCCTTGACACCAAAACCTAATATAAGAATAGCAAACAGGAATATAAGTATACCTGATGAGCCGTGACCTGAAAGAAAACCACCGGGTTTGAAGTCAAGGGTCCCTGTAAGGGTGTAGATAAAGATTATGGCAAATAAAATAACTACACCTGCTATAAGGGTGTAGGCAAGATATTTCCTGCCACCCATAATAGCATCTTCGGTCTCTTTATGGGCCACCAATGGATATGTAGCCACTGTCAGGATCTCATAGAATATAAAAAGTGTTAAGAGATTACCTGCAAAGGCGATACCCATGGTTGCAGAAAGACAGAGGGCAAAGTTAAAAAAGTATCTTGTCTGGGCATGCTCATTTAATGCCCTGACATAACCTATGGAATAAACCGAGGTTACAATCCATAAAGCAGAGGCCAGGACACCAAAAAACAGACCAAATTGGTCCACCCTGAACTGAAGGGAGACCCCTTGTGTAAGTGAGATAATGGTAAATTCTAATGTCTTTCCATCTAAAACAAAGGGAACCATGGAAAGAACAATTGCGAACTTAATTACAGAGGCAAGAATGGTCCAGAATTCCCGTAAATTCCTGTTCCTTTCACCTGTAAAGATGATAAGTAAGGAACCTATCAATGTTACCAGAACGGCTAATAATGGCCTTATGGAAACTATTACATCCATTAATAATCCCTGATTAAATCTTTAGTGCTCGTACACAGGCTCAATGCCTTCCTGCCGACAGGCAGGGTTCCCGCCCGCCCGCCGGACGTCAGGCGGGGTTCAAAGCCTGCCCGCCGGACGGCAGGCGGGGTTCAGTTGGTTTTGACCTCAGCCTCTTTGCGGATATTCCGCGAATACGGCGGCGCATCGGACGACATAAACCTAACACCCGGAAACTTGTCAAACCCATTTTCGCCTTTTGTCACAATAGGCTTTATCGTCGCTGTCACACTGTGTTCGCAGCCGCTGAACCTTTTTCACCCGTGAACGGTTACAATCTTTAAAAACCTATAGGAATAGCAAACTGAATTATAGTAGAAATTATCTTTCCGCTCAGGATACCAAACGACATTATTCCTGCCCCTGCAATGAGTATTGGTATGAGCATGGTTAAAGGGGACTCCTCACGTGCAATAGCCAATTCTGAACCCCCGCTGGAATGTTCAGCAACTGGCTCAAGGTATGCACTCTCTATAACCCTGAAAAATAGTATAACATTTAAAAGGCTGCTTATCAGCAACACGGCTACAAAAACCCATTTGCCTGCGTCAATTGCGCCAAGGATAAGATACCATTTGCTAAAAAAACCACATGTCGGCGGTATCCCTATCACGGATAGGGCCGCTATGACAAAGACTGCCATTGTTAATGGCATCTTTCTATGCAGATACCTTAGTTGAGGGATCTCTCTTTTGCCAGACCTATACATGATGGCGCCTACAACCAGAAAAAGGGCAAGCATCATAAAGGCGTCATTGAGTATATGCAGTATTGCGCCTGTAAGCCCATTCCTGTTGGCAAGCCCTATTCCCAAGGTGATATACCCCACTTCACTTACCAGGATATAGGCAAGCATCCTTTTTAAGTCAGTCTGGGCCAAGGCCATTACTGCACCAAAGATTATGGCACCTGCAGCCATCCAGCCGAGAATGGAGGTTACCGGGATCAATTCTATAGAGAAATATGGCTCAAATACAGTAAACATAATCCGTATCATCACATATGCCCCTACCTTGGTCATCAGGGGGGCGAGAAGGGCAGTTACTGTGGATGGGGCATAGGTATAGGCATCCGGAAGCCATACATGTAAAGGGAAAAGCGCCATCTTTATGCTCACCCCCACCAGGAAAAAGGCAAATGCAACCAACACCACCTTAGAATGATATAGATTTGGTAATATCTGAGATAGGTCCGCTATATTGAGTGAACCGGTAACTATATAAAGGTAGCCCACGCCAAGCAGGTAGAAGCAGGCGCCAATGGTTCCAAAGATCACATAATTAAAACTGGCAAATGGCGCACCATCTTCGCCTGTGGCTATAAGGGCATATCCTGCAAGGGATGCTATCTCTAAGAATACATAGAGATTAAACATATCACCGGTTATTACTATTCCTAAAAAACCCGTTACCTGTAAGAGAAAAAGACAATAAAAGTAGACGATCTTCTCAGGTAGTTCCTGCTCGACACTTTTCTTTGAATAGATAGCTACTAAAAGAGCGATAAATGACACTATGACCAGAACAAAGGCACTAAGATGATCAACCACATATTCTATACCCCAGGGAGGATTCCACCCTCCTAAATAGTAATGGATGGTCCCGCTGGTGATAACTGTATTTAATGTATGAAGGGATGCAAGGAAAGAAAGGGATAGGGCCACTAAAGTGATTGGATAGCAAAGGCCTTTTCTCCACAAACCAAAGAGAAGGGTAAGAAAGGCGAATATCAGGGGGATAACAACCACTAAAACAGGAGACTGAGAGATCATTTCCGCTGCCTTAAGATTTCATCTTCTTCTAATGTATTATACCTTCTGTAAATAGCTATTACTATTGCCAGGGCAACTCCCAGGGTACTGACCATTACCACTATCGCAGTAAGCATGAGTACATGCGGTAAGGGGTTTATATAGGCTGCAGCCTCAATTGCATGGGCTCCATGATCATGGCCATGCTCAATAATAGGTAGAGTCCCTCCCCTTTTTGCAGCGGTAGATACAAAAAAAAGGATGATCGCCGTCTGAAATAGGTTCATCCCTATAATCTTTTTGACCAGGTTTCTTTTGCCAATCATGGCGTAAAAACCTATCATCATCAGGATAACATAAATCCAGTAATTGTATTTGCTAACTATAAAGTCGAACATGATTCGCGTTTGTTGGGTTCGTTGGGTTTATTGGGTTATTTGTGTTTAAATCCCTCAATCCGTTTGTGTTTTTTACCTTAACTTTAAGAGCTTAAATCGTAACAAGGCATAAATGCTTAGAATCACAACTGACAAATGACTAATGACCAATGACATTCTCTTATTTTCTCTGTCTTCTTCTTCGTAATATTAGAATACAAGCAATCCCGGCAGTAAAGATTACAGCAGTCTCTCCCAGGGTGTCATAGCTCCTGTAATCTGCCAGCACTGCGGTAACTATATTTGGTGTGGCTGTCTTTTCAAGCGCCTCTTCGATATACTCGGGGGAGACATGTTTGCTTGCAGGAGAATTGGGATCACCCCAGTCAGGCATATCCACTGTACCATAAATAAGTATTATCCCGGTTATAATCACAGTAATAAGAGCCAAGATCCTCAATCCTTACTCCTCCTTTTAGTTTTACTTACTGCGGCAATTAATAACACTGTTCCAATGCCTGCACTAACAGATGCCTCGGTAAAGGCAACATCAACAGCGCCCATCCCCGCCCATAAAAGGCACATAAAGAAACTATATGCACCAAGTATATACACAGCGCTTAAAAGATCCTTTACAGAAATGGCAGCAATAGCACATATGATAACAAAAAGTAGGAGCATGAAATCAAAGGCCGCTATCATTTTATCTCCTCCTTTTTTTTAACCCATGGCTCCAGGCCACATCTCATGGCCGCCCGGGAGATGGCATGTGTTGAGGTAGGTTGGGCAAGAAACATGAATACTGCAATAAAGATTATCTTCAAGCTTGTAAGGGAAAATCCCTCATAGATGCTCAGGCCTATAAGGGACAAAAGAACTGCAAGGGTATCACCTTTTCCAGTTGCATGGAGGCGGCAGAAAAAATCAGGAAAGCGTAAAAGCCCAACAGTCGCCGCTAAAAAGAAAAAGAAACTTACAAGAAGAAATGGAATGGAGGCTATATGTAGAATATACATCAGAGCTCTCCCTTCATCTCTAAGTATTTGGCTGCGGTGATTGTGCCAATAAAATTGAGCAGGGCATAGACCATACTGATATCTACAAACATCTCTACCCTATTATAGATAAAACCCATAAGCAAAAGAATAACCAGGGCCTTGGTACCAATAGCAGAGATAGCTGCAATCCTGTTTAATACACCCGGCCCAAATACAGCCCTGTAAAGACACAGGAATACAAGGCTAAACAGACCCATTCCGAATAATAAAAAGATATTCATCTATTCACCCCTAAATCTTCTTCATCCTCTGGAAGTATTCCTCCTGTGGATATATCAAAAAAGACGGAAAACATAATAGCCATTACAGTAATTCCAACGCCAATCTCAATCCCTAATATACCAAGAGACCTTGCCTGGGCTGGCACTACCTTTAAGATAGTAGATAGCCCTCCATAATCCAGATAATTTCTTCCCATAATGAGACACAGCAATCCAATCCCTGAATAAAGTAGTATACCAAAGGTGCTAAGGAGGCCGGCTTTAAGCTCGGACATCTTTTCTTTTGCCTCCTCAAGACCATGGGTTATAAGATACAAAATAAAACTTGCACCCAGAATAACTCCACCCTGAAAGCCTCCTCCTGGGCTGTGATGACCATGCATAATAACATAAAGGGCATAAACCTGGATAAATGGTATAAGTATCCTTGCCACTGCCCTTATAATGATATCATCTGTAATGCTGATCATTTGAGTGCCCCAAATATCCGCGATACATCTAATACATCCTGAATATATATGTGGTCTGCCTCCATAAAGACATGGGCGATTTTATCTTCCATCTCCCCTGTGCTAAGATCATAGGCAACCTTTCTGTCCAGGGCATGTACAAAAAACTCCCCTTCCCTGATATCTATAGTAATGGTACCCGGAGTGAGGGTAATGGAATTGGCCAAGGCAACCCAGCTAATGTCACTCTCCAATTTTGTCTTAAATCTTATTATCTGAGGGTCAATAGGCATCTTTGGCGACAGTGCCAGGTAGGCCACATGCAGATTTGCTGAAAAAATCTGGCCCAGAAACCAGGGGCCGGCAGCAAAGAATCTCCTGGCCCTGATCCTTATGTCCCCGACTCTGATATTGGCAAAGAGCAAATCGTGAGATAGATAAGAAACCAGAAGAGTGCAAATAATGCCAAGTATAAGATGAAAGGCATCAAAACGACCTGAGAGCAAGATCCAGAAGGCAAAGAGGACAAAGGTTGTGATAATGAAATTTCGTATTGCCAATCTTTTTTGCCGAGCATCAGAGAAAATAGCCCTGGCTTCTCTTTTTTCTACCAAGGATTTTGTTTCACTGGTTAACTTAGCTGAACTGTATAATAATTCTCTCGCCTCATCTCTGGCCTTCTCCAGAATCTCAAAGGCCCTATCTGTGGTCTGCACCAACACCGTAATTTCCATATCTAATCCTTTTGTAACTATTCAGCCACAAAGACACTAAGACCCAAAGACAAAATGAATATAAATTGAATAACTGAGTTTCTTTATTGATAAAAGGCTATTATACAGAATAATTCTATAATCTTGGTGCCTTTGTGGCAAGTTACCTGAGTAGTTACATCCTTTCTAACTTAAGGAATAATCAAAACAGGTATAGAGGATTCCTCTGCTACCTTATAAGATGGGTATCTTAAAAATATCTCTTTGATAGTACTCTTTGGCCCGCTTCCCATTACAATGACAGTAGCATTATAGTCCTTTGCCGCTAATAATATCTCTTTCGGGGTCTTACCTGCATAGATATGGGCCTCTGCGTCTATCTTTTCCTTTAAACATATCTTCCTGACCTCTTCAAGCTTCTCTTTAAGTTGCCGGATATCCCTTACAGTCAGTTTCTTATTTAACACATTTACTATATCCAGTACCCCTATAATCTCCTTCAAACCTATAATATAATTTAAGGCCCTTTGGGCTGCATCAGACCAGTCAGTTGCAAGGATTACACTATCAAATATGCCTTTTTTGGAATAGCTACTTTCTTTATTATCTTCATTAACAAGCAGGAGGGGAAGGGGGGTATTTTTTATAAGATTTCTGGCTGTAGTATCCCTAAATAACTTTCTTTTTTCTCTTTTGAGATTTGCCATAATAAGAGATACATCCTCTCTTTTGCTTGAATCTAAAATCCTGGAAACAAGTTTTCCTGATCCCTCAACTTCCCTTATTTTGATTCCATGGCCGGATAATTTCTCCTTCAACTCCTCTGGTGGGCTTTCAGAAAGAAGGATTATTTCCTCGAGTCCTATTTTCTTTATACCCAGTAATCCTTCAAATATGCTATACGTTGGTGGTTTAAGATTTGTTGCGGATATAACCTTCTTTATTTCCATAGCCAATATTATTTAGTAATGTCAGCAGTAAATTTTTCCCTAAACACTTATATGAATATGAAACCTGACAATTGCCAGTGAGACCTTTGAAAAATTATTTTACAAGTCATTGCGAGGAGCAAAGCCTGCCCGCCATTGGCTTCGCCTTCAAGCGAGGCGGGCGGGCAACGTGGCAATCTTTTATATTTTCAATAAGTTAGAGATTGCTTCATGCGCCAGAGAGCTTTGGTGGATTCGCAATGACAGAGTGGCCATTTTTCAAAGGTCTCCCCATATATTTGTCTCTATGTAGCTGAACTAATTAATTTATCGATTCCTTTCAACTACCAACTGACAACTATCAGGTGACATTATATATTATTTAATCTCAGCAGGTATAATAAGGATAGGCAATTCCGACTTATCTGCCAGGCTATGGGATACACTTCCTGACCACTTCTCCTTCCAGATACTCTTCCTTTTTGCTCCTAAAACAATCATGGTAGACCTATGTTCGGAGGCCCCTTTCTCAATCTGCTCTTCTGTATTGCCAATATAAAGATGGGGCCGTGCATCAAATTTTTCTTTAATCAGGACATCACAAACTTCATCCAATCTTTTTTTATTTTTCCTCTCCACCTTTTGCGCCTCCATCTTGTTGGATAATTTGGCAACATCCTTTTCGCTGATCACATGAATGATATCCACCCTCTTCACCGCACCTTTTAAAGCAAGGACATAGTCAAGAACCTTTTCTGAAGATTCAGTCCAATCAAGCCCTAAAAGGAGCCTCTCAAATGGGTTATCACCCACCTTTCCGGATTGTGACAGATAATTATATATCAAGACGGGCTTATCAGTTCTTCTAAGAAGGTCCGATGTTTCTGAACCGGCATAAAGTTCCTCAAGTTTAGCCCTTTTTCTTCGAGCGGTTACAATTAGATCCACTCCTTCAATTTCAGTAACAGAGAGGATCTTAGGTACTATATTGCCAATGACTATATGGGCCACAACCTCCATCCCTTCTTCATACAGTGTTTCCGCCCAATCAATAAACCTAATATCGGCTATCTCCCGTATCTTCCGCTCTTCCTGCTTTAGATAACCGGTACCCCTCCTCATAGCTACTTTATCCCTGGATATCACATGGAGAAAAGCCACATTATTCATGCCTGCCTTTCTAAGGGACATCAATGATTGTAAGGCATCGAGCCATAACTCCTCAAACTCGGACACAAAAAGCATCTTGTTGATTTTCATAATATCTCCCGCCTCCTTTTGACTTAGGTCAGCCTAAAATATTCTTTAAGATCTCAGCTAAATCTTCTGGCTCTACTGGTTTCTCAAGGTATGCCTGAGGTTCGGGTACTGTTTCATCACCAAACTCGGTCAAGGCAGCCGTGGATCTGAGAAATGTCCTTTTACTGACTGCGGATAGCATAACAACCGGGATATCTTTCATGGATGGATCTGTCTTTAGTTCATGATACATCTTAATGCCACTCTCTCTCGGCATCAGTATATCCAGGATAATTAGATCTGGCCTCTCTTCTCTTACCTTTTCCATCCCCTCTTCACCATCTACTGCCATGATTGGTATATAACCATTTTCCTCCAGAACAGTTGTAACAAATGTCCTTGTATCGGGATCATCCTCAACATTGAGTACCTTTTTGGCCATATTAAATCCTCCCTTTACTAAAGTTTATTGTGTCTCTTGCCTGCCCGTCCCGCTCTGCGGGACGAGGCGGGCGGGAGTTTTTTGTGTTTGGATCATGTAAGGCAATCTGCCTACTGCCTACTTCTTTTGCTACCTCCTGATATGGTAAGTAGATGGTGAATGTGGTTCCATTCCCTACTTTAGAGGCCACGTTAATTTCCCCGCCATTCTCCTTGATTATCTTTTCAGTGACCAATAGCCCTAATCCAGTCCCTCTCTCTCCTTTGGTGCTAAAAAGAGAGGAAAAAATTTTCTCCTTTGTCTCTTCCTCCATGCCCATCCCGTTATCGGCAACATCGAATCTGATTCTATGATTTTCCTCGATTCCTGTAGTTACCTTAATCTGCCAGTTTTTCTTTGGTGTAGTATCAAAAATGCACGCATCAATGGCATTAGAAATTAGGTTCAACAGAGACCTGTGTATAGCCTTTGGATCTATATATACCTCACCTACTAAGGGTGCCAGACCTCTTTCTATATTAATATTATTCTCCCTGGCCTTTGATTCCATCAATGCACAAACCTCTTCCACTATCTCATTAGGATAGCAATTCTCTCTTTCTGGTTCTCGCTCTTTTGAATAGGCAAGAAGGTCAAGAACCAGATCCGATATCCTTCCTACATTCCTCTCGATCATTGTCCAGCCGTTTTTTATCTTATCTGTATTATTCTTGTCAAGTGCAACATTTAAAACATAGGTACCACCCTTAAGTCCATTTAAGATATTCTTGATATAATGGGCAAGGCCTGCCACAGTTTGGCCTGTGGCCGCCAATCTTTCAGATGTAATCAATTCCTCCTGCAACCTCTTTATCTCTCTTAAATCCTGAAAAAAACCAACACTACCTACTACCTCATCTTCTCCATAGAGAATAGATCCTGAAAATCTTGTGGGGACGTTATTTCCATCTTTGGTAACAATAGCAACCTCCTTCCACTGTGATAGATCTACATCGCCTCTCTTGTCTAAGCCTGACCTAAATTCTGAAACTATAGTCTGTGGATAGAGTTCGCCAATGTTCATCTTTCTTATGACTTCAGAACGAGTGTATCCAAATATCCCTTCTGCACCTTTATTATAGATAACAATATGTCCTTTCTCATCTGTAGCAATAACAGCGTCATTAGAGGATGTGATTAGTTTGTTCTGAAACTCGGATCTCCTCTTTACCTCCTCTGTGGCTATTTGAACCATATTCTCAAGGTCATCTGTGTATGACTTCAATTTCTTCCTTATTGCTATCCTCTGTTCCGCTCTCCTCAGGGCCACTGAAAGTGCCTCATCCTTGATAGGCTTGTTCAGGAAATCTGAGGCATCGAGCTTAAGGGACTCTATAGCTGAATCCATATCCCCATGCCCGGTTATCATTATTACCTCGGTTTCGGGGTTTAATTCCTTGACCTGTTTCAGGACTTCAACTCCATCCATGCCTGGCATCTTTATATCTGTTAATATTATAGATGGTGATTCCTTTTTAAATTTCTCGATACCTTCTTCGCCTGTTGCTGCTGCTAATACATCATATCCATCGCTTGCAAGAGAAATGGTTAGAACCTTTCTGATCCCCTCTTCATCGTCTATGATTAAAAGCTTGGACATCTCTTCTTGTGTTTATTGGGTTTCTTGTGTTTGTTGTGTTTAAAATTCTTCAATCCCTTGATTCACAGTTCAAAATTCACAATACCTATATTCAAGCATCTATTGCTGTTGAGTTTTACAGGTTTAACCCAACAAACCCTAAAAACTCAAAAAACTCAACTAACTCCATTATTCCACACAAGGGAATTTTAATGTGAAGATAGTGCCTTTATCTACCTCACTCTCTATTTCTATTGTTCCACCATAGTCGCTAATAATTCGGTAACTGATACTCATCCCGAGCCCTGTACCCTGGCCTACCTCTCTGGTTGTAAAGAATGGCTCAAATATCTTATCCATTATCTCTGCTGGAATCCCTTTGCCGGTATCAGATATTGTTACCACAACCTGACCATCAGCCGAAAATGATTTTATCTTGAGCAATCTTTTCCATTTCTTGTTTCCCAATCTCAGACCCTTATCATCCATGGCATACATGGCATTGGTCACTAAATTGATAAAGACCTGCTCCAGCCGGTTGTGATCCGCCATAATATAAGGTAGATGTGGGTCAAAATCGAGTTCAACATCTATCTGATGTACCCTTAATTGCTGACCCAAAACCTTGAAAACGTCTTTAATGGGTTCGTTTATACTTATCCTGGTCCTGGTGATGTCAGATTGCCTTGCAAACTCTCTCATATGCTTAATTACTTTTGAGGCCCTGTCCACGTGGCTCCCTATTTCTTCGGCCATGGTCCTCAAATCATCATTAGAGACCTCTTCTCCCTTTTTTAACTTCTTCAAAAAGAAATCACTTGCAACCTGGATCACATTTAAGGGCTGTGTTAATTCATGTGCCATACCTGAGGCCAGGGTCCCGAGGGTAGCAAGCTTACTGGCCTGTATCAACTGGGCCTCCTTTCCCACACTCTCATTAATATCGGTTGTTGTTGCTATCAGAGTATCTCTACCCATATGCCTTGCGTGACATGCTACAATGTTTACATAAAAGGGTTTTCCTCCTTTTCTGATATGTCTCCTTCTGGGATAAAAACCACATTGATGGTTAGTGAGCTTCTTTAAGCCTTCCTCAAGTTCTTTATCCTCTTCAAATAACAGATCAGAAAATGTCCCTTTTGACAATTCTTCTCTTGACTGCTGATAACAATCCAGGGCTGTTGCATTGACATCTATGATCTTAAAGGTCTGCCCATCCATGATAAAAATCGGGTTAGGAGCGTTATCAAAGAGGGTTTTGTATTTCTCCTCCGATCTCCTTAACTCCTCATTAACCTTACTGAGTTCGGCTGTCCTTCCCTCCACTCTTGCTTCCAGCTCATCATGAGCTCTCTGTAACGCTTCCTGCGCCTTCCTGCGCTCTGTTGTATCCCAGAGGGTTTCAATTGAGCCCAGAGTCTCTCCGTCAGCCCCCTTTATCGGTGCCGCTGTAAAGAAAAGCCATTTACCCTTTTTTCCTATATTTGGGAAAAAATCCTCTGCTTCATAAGCGCCTTCAATGAGGGCCGACTTCCTCCAACTATGACCATAATACTTCTTTATCTCTTCCTCCTCCATCTCATCTACAATAATATCAGCCATGATCGGTCTTTTTTCCGGCCTGAAGGGCAGCCATTGTTTATTCGTTCCAACTATCTCCTCAGCCTTATAGCCAGTCAAATTTTCACAGGCCTTGTTCCAATGTGTTACAATATGGTCTTTGTTTATGACAAAGGCAGGTACGGTATTTCCCTGGATTATCTGTGATAGGGCCCTCTCCCTCTCAACAAGCTCCCTCTCCACGGTTTGCAAATGTCTGGTCCTCTCCTCTACAATCTTTGCAAGCTGATGGGAAAAAAGGTCAAACTCCTTCTCAATCTTCTCTGGCTCGCTTATATGTTTCCTTAAATCCCTCTTAATCCTTACCCTTTCTTCTTCTATCTGAAGAAAATCCCAGACCGACATGGCCTCGAAATGATCTATCAACCTCGCTTTTGCCGGTTTGGTTAACTTAAGTTCCTCCAGGACACTGTCATCTCCTGTCAGCTCTATAATCAAATTTAGCTCTTTATTTTTATAAAGATCCCTGTAGTCAAGGGTAGTGAATATCCCTTTCTCCCTGGCATATATAAACCCCTCAGCATTATCATTTATATCAGCTACACCCAAGATGTTCAGTTTCTGGTTATTAAAATTCTCTCCCAGGATAATTTTAAGGATAGCTTTACAAACCCTGCCTCCACCAACAATAGCAATATTAGAATCTTTTAAGATTTCTCTCATCCTATTCCTATTTTCAATCAGAATTTAAGTGAGCTAAAATGCCTAAAGTTAAAAGTGCCTAAAGTGTAAAAAGAAAATCAGATTTTATTTTTTCCATTATAATCAGTTAATAAGTAACTTACGTAGATAGATGTTCTGAATTAATTTTAGATTGTGAATAGTTTAATACATAATTCTTTAATTACTAAATTCGTAATTCCAGATAATCCTATCTATAACTTTAGCTCACTTTAGGCATTTTAAACCCTGGCCCAGACCTGATTATTTGGCTATATGCTTGCATACATCGAATATGCGCCAGGGCGGGCTTTAGGCACTTTTAATCAATAATATAGGATTTTATCTGCCTCTAACATTAACTTACAGGCATCGGGCCACTTGATGGGATCAATGAAATCTTCGATATTTGATCTATCATCTATGTCCTTTGCAAAACCTTCAACTACGTGAAATGTGCCACAGGAAACTATATCAATATCCATCTTATCCTTTTCAAACCTTGCCAATTGCTCCAAATGATCTGGCAATTTCTCTGCCTTTAGGCCCTCAAACTGATCTGCAGTCAATTTTTTTAGCTGAGGTGTTATGACAAAGCTGGCTAAGGTACCTTTCTTGGTCATTGCAACTGCCTGTGAGCCATACATAATAGTGACCTTTTTCGCCTTATAATATCTCCGTATTACCCATGCCATGTTATAGGCTGCATAATGATTATTCCTCTTATCAGGCCCTGTATTTATGACAATAAGGATATTTTCTGCCACTGCCATTATTTTTATCCCCCTTTCTATAATATGGGTTCATTGGGTTTGTTGTGTCATTCATTTAGTTGAGTAGTTTAGTTGTTGAGCCGTTAAATTGGTAACAATCTGACCACTCAAACATTTGACGAATCAAACATTAGGCACTTTAGCTCACTTTAAACTTTAGGCACTTTGGTTTGATAGAAAAGTATATTCTTCTCCGGTTTTCCTGTCAACCCTATGCCCGAACATTATCTTCTTTAGAAACTGGCCAGTGTAGGATTCCTTAATGTTAACAATCTCCTCAGGTGTGCCTGTCCCAACAATATAGCCTCCCTTCTCCCCTCCTTCTGGGCCCAAATCGATTATATAATCGGCTGACTTAATAACATCCATATTATGCTCTATTACTACCACAGTGTTTTCCAGATCTACCAGATGATTTAAGACATCCAGGAGTTTCTGTATGTCTGCGAAATGTAGGCCCGTTGTAGGCTCATCTAAAAGATACAGGGTTCTTCCTGTGTTTCTTTTCCCCAACTCTTTAGACAGCTTTATCCTCTGTGCCTCACCCCCAGAAAGAGTGGTGGCAGGTTGCCCAAGTTTTATGTATCCAAGTCCAACGTTAAAAAGGGTCTCTAACTTACCTCGGATCTGGGGGATAGGAGAAAAAAATAGCATGGCCTCCGCTACTGTCATATCAAGCACATCTGCGATATTCTTTCCTTTATACCGTATCTCAAGGGTATCCCGATTGTACCTGAGTCCCTTACAAACATCACAGGTAACATACACATCTGGCAGGAAATGCATCTCAATCTTGATAATCCCATCACCCTTGCAAGCCTCGCACCTTCCGCCATCTACATTAAAGCTGAACCTGCCTGATTTATAGCCCCTGACCCGGGACTCTGGTAGCTTCGAGAATAGC
The DNA here is from genome assembly GCA_030612685.1 of Desulfobacteraceae bacterium. Classification (GTDB taxonomy): domain Bacteria; phylum Desulfobacterota; class DSM-4660; order Desulfatiglandales; family B25-G16; genus JAUWNK01. The sequence continues at coordinate 4,399 of JAUWNK010000029.1, read as the reverse complement.
TCCCGGATAGGGGTAAATATACCGGTATAGGTAGCCGGGTTGGATCTCGGAGTTCTTCCAATAGGACTCTGATCTATGTTAATGACCTTATCCAGATATTCCACACCCCTTATCCTCTTCATCCGGCCAACCCTTTCCTTTGAATGGTAAAGTTTCTGCGCCAGTGCAGGATAGAAAATCTGGTTTATCAGGCTGCTTTTGCCAGAGCCTGAAACCCCGGTAATACATGTGAAGGTTCCTAAAGGAATGGGAACATCAATACATTTAAGGTTATTCTGTTGTGCGCCTTCAATAACTATCTCTTTTCCGTTACCCTTTCTTCTAAGAGTTGGAACGGGAATGGAGAGCCTGCCTGAAAGATACTGGCCAGTTAATGATCTTTCATCTTTAACTATCTCAGCAGGCGTGCCGGTAAATATCACGTGGCCCCCATGCTCACCAGCCCCGGGGCCCATATCTACAATGTAATCCGCTGAAAATATCGTCTCAGGGTCATGCTCTACAACCAGCACGGTATTACCCAATTCCTTCAGTCGTTTGAGTGTGTGTAACAATTTATTATTGTCCCTGTAGTGTAATCCGATGCTTGGTTCATCCAAGACATACAATACACCAGAAAGAGAAGAACCGATCTGAGTAGCCAGCCTGATCCGCATCTCTTCTCCACCTGAAAGCGTTGATGTAGACCGATCAAGAGAAAGGTAGTCGAGGCCCACACTCTTTAAAAAGCCAATTCTTTTAATGATCTCTTTGAGTATCTGCCGCCCTATTATCCCCTCTTTTTCTGTCAGTTTTAGCCCTTGAAAATATTCCATAGCCTTATCAATGAAAAACGAGGTTACCTCGGAGATGGATTCTCCATCTATCTTTACCGCAAGGCTTTCAGGCTTTAACCTGGCTCCATTGCATTGAGGGCAGGGACTGATATTCATGAACCTCTCTATCTCTTCCCTGGAAAAAGAAGAATCTGTCTCATGGTATCTCCTATTTAGACTTGGTATAACGCCCTCAGAGGGCTTTTTATAGAAATGGCGTCTATCACCGTTATCAAAATAAAATTTGATTTCCTCTTTTCCTGAACCATAAAGAAAGGCCTTTTGAACATGCTCTGGAAGATCCCTAAATGGTGTGTATATATCTATTCCGTAATACTGGGCAAGGGAGTCCAGCATTTGTTGAAAATACACCGAATGTCTATCTGCCCATGGTGCAATTGCTCCCTCCCGTAAGGAAAGATCTGAGTCTGGAACAATTAACCCTGGGTCAAAATACATCTTGATTCCAAGCCCGCCACATTCTGGACAAGCCCCCAAGGGATTGTTAAAGGAAAACATCTGGGGAGTTAATGGTGGGAAGCTAAAACCACATACCGGACACCATGCCCTCTGGTTAAAGAGATATTCCTTCTCTTCTATATGATCTACAATAGCCAACCCATCTGATAGAGTGAAGGCCAACTCTAAGGAATCGGTAAGTCTCCTCCTTATCGTTTTGCCTACTATTAATCTATCAACAACCACCCTGATAAAATGTTTCTTGTTTTTATCCAGCATGATGTCAGAGTCAAGCAACATGATATCTCCATCCACCTGGACCCTTACAAAACCTTCCTTTCTCAAACGTTCAAATAGATTTGTGTATTCTCCTTTCCTGCCGTCTACCACAGGGGATAAAATCTGGATCTTGCTCTGATCCTTAAACTTCATAACCTGATCAACAACCTGTTGGATCGACTGAGATGTGATAGGAAGGTTACATTTTGGGCAAAAGGGATGCCCAATACGGGCAAAAAGAAGTCTCAAATAATCATAGATCTCTGTAACAGTACCTACTGTTGACCTGGGATTTTTGCTGGTAGACCGACTCTGTATAGAGATGGCAGGAGAAAGACCTTCAATGGAATCTACTTCCGGCTTATCCATCTTCTCTAAGAATTGCCTGGCATAGGTTGAAAGGGATTCTACATAACGCCTCTGGCCCTCGGCATAGATTGTATCAAAGGCAAGTGTTGACTTACCAGAACCGGACAATCCTGTAATAACAACTAATTTGTTCCTGGGGATAGCAACGTCTATATTTTTAAGATTATGCTGCTTAGCCCCCCTGATAACTATATGATTTAAAGACATAAGTGCCCGTTATCCGTTAATTGTTATTCGTTATTCGGCACTGGTTAACAGACTGCATACTTTCTTTGGTTTGTTAGGTTTACTTTAGGCCTGCCCGCAACGCTCTCGCTTGCGAGGCGGGCGGGCACTTTAGTTCACTTTAAACTTTAGGCACTTTAGGTTGTTTCCTCCCCCTAGCTCTGGCCATTTGAGTAGCCATCTTTATGGCAGATATAAGACTGGATGGGTCAGCTACTCCTTTTCCAGCGATGTCATAGGCAGTGCCATGATCAACAGATGTCCTTATAATAGGCAGCCCGAGGGTTATATTCACTGCATCAGAAAAATGGAGCAATTTCAAAGGGATCAAGCCCTGATCATGGTACATAGCAACAACCGCATCAAATCTGCCATTAATAGCTTGGTAAAATATGGTATCCGCTGGAAAAGGTCCTTCTACTAATAGGCCATCATTTTTGGCCTCTTCCACCGCTGGTCTTATTATCTCTTTATCTTCCATACCGAATAAACCTGACTCCCCAGCATGGGGATTCAATGCAGCCACAGCCAGGTGAGGTCTTTCAATAGCAAAATCCTTTTCTAAGGCCTTGTAGGTTATCTTAATCGTTTCTAATATCTTCTTTCTATTCAACCTTTGAGGGACCTCCCTTAAGGCACAGTGGATGGTCACAAGAGATACCCTGAGCCTGTCACCTGCCAGCATCATAACGTAATCCTTTGTATTGGTGAGTTTGGCCAGAAGCTCTGTATGTCCGTCAAATCTATAACCAGCTCGGTGCATAAGCTCCTTATTTATGGGACAGGTAACCATTGCCGATGCCTGCCCACTCCTATTAATATCTACTGCCTTCAATATATAATCAACCATGGCCTTCCCCCCATTCATAGTAGGCTGCCCTGGTATAAAGGAATCCCTTTTTAGATTTGAAACAGGTATAACATCAATCAGGTCTGGCCTTCCTTTAAGATCTGAAGGGGTTGATATCAAATGAAAGGAAAGGGATCCAATCTTTTTGGTCACCATTCTAAGGACATCTATATCTCCGAGAATAATGGGCCTACATACCTGATAAATATCATCTCTTAGCAAAGCCTTAAGGATTATCTCAGGCCCTATTCCGGCAGGGTCACCCATAGTAATGGTAATAATAGGAAGATCATGCATCAAAAATTCCACCTGTATCTATTGATAATCTTTTATTATTTTCTTCTTACATATCTTATGTCAATAGAAATAAGAAGTCGGATATCAGAAGACGAGTGTCATTCCACCGCAGGCGGAGGAATATAAGTTCAGGAGCTTACTTGCTTCTTTGCACTGTCAGTTGTCCGTTGTCAGTGGTTCGTAGCAAAAGAAAATAAATTTTTTTACAATAAGGTACGATTGAATACCTTTTGATAAAGATAAATATGTTTGATCTCCTCTCAGTAAATAAACAACTCACAACTGACAACTATCAACGGACACTATTTGGGCTTGGAAGAGGAGATAATAGGTATCAATTCTTTAAGATGATTTATTTGATAATCCGGTTCAGGATGAGGAGGTATCTTTCGGATGGTATCATGGACAATCAAAACAGTTTTGGCGCCTGCAGCATGGCCTGCAATAATATCAAGGGAGAAATCCCCAACCAGCAGTAACTCCTCTGGTAAAATGTCCATCTTACTTGCTGCAATTAATACACCAGCAGGCTCCGGCTTTGGCATGGTATCCTCCCTGGTAAGAATAATAGTAAAATCCTCTGCCTTGATATGATCAAAGTTAGTAAGGGCGAGTAATACTGCCTTGAGAGAGTTTCTGGTTATAATACCCAAAGGTAAATCTTTCTCTTTAAGCTCCCTTATAACACTCTCTGCGCCCTTGGCTGGAAGAGATATCCTCGCAGCTTCTTCCTCATGCCTATCCAAAAGTCTGTTGGCCTTTTCCTGCTTATCTTTATCAAGGGATTCGATGAACTCAAGGATCGTCTTTTCCCTGGGACACCCCAAGGAATCCTTGATCTTTATAAAATCTATAGCTCCCGGGACAGTAAGTGTCCCATCAAAATCAAACAAAACGCCTTTTATAACCATAATAATTCTCCTGACCAAAACAGCAGTTATGTAGTCTATAAGTGAATCTCAATTACATCACCGTCCTGGAGCACATGGTGTCTTTGGATCATCTGTCCATCGTAAACATGCTTGCCCCATATCCTTGCATATTTAAGTTTTTCTAAAAAATCCTTGTGTATCTTTGAAGCAAGATCTTCCATCTTAGATCCCCT
>JAUWNK010000119.1 GCA_030612685.1 Desulfobacteraceae bacterium | reverse complement strand
TTCTTCTCCAGATCCTTCCTCACCTTTAGTATTTTGTTTCTCAAATCAAAAATGTCCTCTTTGACAACTTTCCAAGCTCGCTCTAAATTTACTCCGAAGTATTCGTGAATAAGAATATCTCTCATTCCCGCAATATTTTTCCATGGTATTTCTGGGTATCTGTCTCTAAATTGCTGTGGAATATTCTTTACAGCCTCGCCTATAATTTCCAATCGCCTTAAAACAGCATCCTGTATTTGAATATTCTCATAAAAGTCATTATCAGTAATTTCTTTTGTGTATTCTTCTATTCTCGCAATGCATTCTAAAATATCCTCAATATAAACCTGCATATCTCTTTTCATAGGATTATGACCTGTTCTTTCAAAATCCTCTCTCTAAGAAGAGGTTTGATTGTATTGTACTCCACCAAATCTATTTCTTTACCTAACGCTTCTTCGATTTCTAATTTTACTCCTACAAATTCAAGTAAACTGATATCATCCTCAATCTCTACCAATATATCAATATCACTATCCTCTCTAATCTCGCCTCGAACACTGGAGCCGAATAATCCTATCTTTTTCACTCCACAGCGTTGCAAAATTGGTAATATTTTTTTCTTTATATCTTCTATATCCATCTTCATATTGTCTCCTCATCTGCCATTTTATATAATGTTTTCTCTGTTCTAAATTATTAAAATAAAAGATTTTCCATTCCTCAAATGATTTAAGGCAACATTGCCTAATAAGCTGTACCTCAGAATATTCTATATGCAGATAATCGCTTTGCTCATAGATATCCTTTTCTTTCAACTATTGAAAGCGGGTTTCTGAGGATATAGATCATCAACTTCAACTTGCCGCTCAATCACTGCAATTGGAAATATGTCCCAGTTTTCATCCTCCTCTGTTGTTTCAAATGATTCTAATAGTTTAGCCTGTGCTTCTAGTTCTAAATCGTTGAAGTAAATTTCCACTCTTTTAATCATTTGAATACCTCTTCATTTTATTTATGCTTCCCCCTATAAATCACAATTTTTATAGTGCCTATGACTATTAATGGATTTAACTTCAGCAACAAAATTTAGGATTGCATAAAAAAACAACTACTATTTTCCTTTGCTGTATATCTTTACTGATTTTTTCACTTGCCATAAATTTATTAAATATAAGAGGATCTATAACATTTTCTTAACTTAGACACAATTCTTTAGCCCCTTTGATTGACATGAATCTTTTAATCAGTTAAAAAATGGACAATTAAAGTATTTTGGATTGCGGATTTTGGCCTGCCCTGGTACGACTTGCCTTGAACACAATGTTGTCGACATGATCTTTCGTAAGCTGAAGCTAAATAACTTGCTCTTTCAAAGCCAGGTCTGGGCCAGGGATTTCGGATTTAGATTGTAACTCATTTCGATGCAAATTAAACTGATTACCCATTTGAACGCAGATTCTTTCCGAATTCCATGTTTCGTCATTCGAAACTCGGAAGCAAGATTATAAATATAAAGAAATAACTGATCTGCGGATACCCGCCGCCTCGCCTTGCGGACTCGCATGGCGGACAGGTCGGCGTAACTCTGCGTCCTAATTAAAGAAATAGACACTCAATGAAAAAAAAGGATACCCTCGGTCTGATACAGATTTATACCGGAGCTGGAAAGGGGAAGACAACCGCTGCCCTTGGTCTGGCCATGAGGGCTGCCGGACATAATTTCAAAATTGCCATTATTCACTTTATGAAGATATGGAATTATGGAGAGGTAAAAAGCCTTGAAAAGCTTGGGATTGACCTTTTTCGCTATGGAACAACAGAGCTTATTGACCCTAAAAATCCATCACCTATAGACTTTGATGAAGCCAATAAAGCAATTGAGAAGGCCGAAGAACTTATAGAAAGAGGTAACTACGATATCCTGATTTTAGATGAGATCAACGTGGCTATTGATTTCAATCTGATACCCTTGAAAAGGGTAGTTGATCTTATAGATAAAAAACCAGATAATCTTGAGCTGGTTCTTACCGGGCGAAACTGCCCCGAGGAATTGATTGAAAGGGCAGACCTTGTCTCTCGTATAGACGAGATCAAGCACCCTTTTCAGAAGGGATTAAAGGTGAGAAAGGGAATAGAGTTTTAAATAAGGAGGCTGAATAATATGTTCATCACATTGATGAGAAGACATACCAAAGGTATCATGATTAAGGTAATGATTGGCCTGATCGCTGTTGTCTTTATCTTCTGGGGTGTCTATGCAATCCGGGAGACCCCAGGTGCAAAGATTGCCTATGTGAATGGCGATTTGATCACAGGGCAGGAATATGAGGCAGTATACCGGGAGATGCTGGATGCTTTGCAGAGACAGTATAAAGAGTACTGGAATGATAATCTCATAAAGGTATTTCAACTCAGGCAAAGGGCCTTAGAAAGCCTTATAAATAAGAGATTAATCGGTCAGGAGGCTGAAAGAGTCGGCTTGAAGGTTACAGATGATGAGGTATCCAATGCTATTCTTGCCTACCCTGCCTTTCAGGTAAATGGTGAGTTTGATGAGGGCAGGTATAGGTCTCTTTTAAGGCATAATAGAATGGAGCCAGCAGATTTTGAATCAGGGATAAAATCAGAATTATTAGGACAAAAAATTCATCATTTCATCAAATGCTTTATCCCAATAATAGACACGGAAATTATTGATTACTACACATATCAAAAAGAAAAGATTAATATTGGCTTTGTCTCCTTCAATCCACGGAATTTTAAAGGAAAAACAAAGGTAAAACAAGATGAGAGAGAGGCCTATTTTAAGGAAAATAAGGAGAAATACAGGATACCAGCTCAGATAAAAATAGCCTATCTTACACTTGACCCATCTGATTTTGTAGATAAGGCAACTATTGTGGATCAAGAAATATCAGACTTTTATGAATTAAATCCGGAAAGATTTAAAGATCCAAAACAAATTAAGGCAAGGCACATACTTTTTAAAGTATCACCGAATGCATCGAAATCAGAAGTGGGAGAGGCTATAGAGAGGGCAATTGCTGTATTAAAAAAGGCAAGAGTTGGAGAGGATTTTGCAGCACTGGCCAGAAAATACTCTCAGGGCCCTACTGCCTCAAAAGGAGGGGATCTTGGCTATATTACAAGGGGTCAAATGCCTAAGCCCTTTGAAGAACGTGCATTTAGCCTTAAAGCAGGAGAAATAAGCGGACCAGTAAGAACCCAATTCGGATGGCATATAATCAAGGTTGATGATATTAAGGACGGTGCTATTAAAACCCTCCCCGAGGTTAGGGATCAAATAGTAACCACATTAAAAAAGGACATAAGCAGTGACATGGCCCATGAAAGGATCCTTACCTTGATGGATCAGATGCCATATAATATTAATTTAGCCACCTATGCAGCCCAACATGGCCTTATGGTAACTGAAAGCGATTTTTTTCAGAAAGATGCCCCTATTCCAGGACTGGGAGAGGATGAAAGGCTTAAGAAATCTATATACTCCTTAGATAAGGGGGAGATAAGTGAGGTCGTTGAACATAAGGGTAAATTCTATATCATCCAGGTTGTTGACATTAAGGACTCCCATATTCCAAAAATAAGTGAGATCTCTGATAAATTAAATAAGGATTTTATTGACCACCTGTCTCTTGTTGCTGCTAAAAAGGAGGCAGAGGGTTACCTTGAGAAGTTAAAAGGGGGAGCTGATTGGCTTGAACTGGCTAAAAAGAAGGGGTTAAACATAGATGAGACAGGCTTCTTTACCAGAGAAAAGGATACGCCCAAAATTGGTTATTCTACATTAATATCTGAGGCAGCCTTTTCCCTTTCATCACAAAAGAGATATCCGGATCAGGTCTTTGAGGTAAACAAAAAAGTTTATGTTATTAGATGGCTCGATAGAGAAGAAATCAATATGAAGGATTTTGATAAAGAAAAGAAGGCCTTTAAACAGGCACTCCTTTCAACAAAGGAAAGGAGGATATTTAATGCCTGGCTTCAATCCTTAAAGGGCAAGGCAGATATAAAAATTGTAACCCCTATTGAATGATAATATTAGGCCCGTTAGATGTTTTGAACTGGGCTTTAAACCCCGATCGAACTTATTGGTTCTTTTTTACTACCATAAGGGCTCAAAATATATCTCCTCCCCCTTGTCGAAGATCCCGCTATTATGGCGGGGATGGGGGAGGATTAAGGTGGGGGTGAAAATCCTTTCCCATTTTCCCCCTCCCCTTGCCCCGCCCACCAGGGGAGGGGCATTTGAAGTGTGCCATTCATCCCCGCCCTTCCGGGCGGGGCATTCTGGCATGTCTTCGTAAATGATAAGGCTTTCTTTCTAACGGGATAAACCCAAATTTTGAACACTTTTTTCCTTGACATAATTTAGAAATAAATGTTTATTTCCTGTGAATTTAATTATAGCAAACAAAAAAAGGAGAAGTGAAAGGTGAAACCTCTAAAGAATATTCTAATGATTTTAACTGTGTTATCCCTTGCTCTTTTGATCAACCCTGCTGGCGCCCAGGCAAAAGACTGTGCTGAAAGTTCCTATCATGGGCAACTTGGCAGAAGCCCGGCCCTTGGTGGCTGGGGTAATGGTCTTGGGATGTTGGAGAAGTGGTGCCCTCTGACAAATTTTAGCTTTAAAAAACAGGGAAGGATTAAAGGATTTAAGGCACAGTGTGGTAAATGTCATACATCCACCTACAGGGATCCTGCAACGGGAAAGACCGATTGCAGGCTCTGCCATAAGACCAAGGATGGTAAAGGACAATCAACAATAGAACAATGTACCAAGTGCCATATTTATGATACGATTAAAAGAGGGGATATATTTGATGAAGACAACGATGCCCATATAGCAATGGGAATGAGGTGCAGTGATTGTCATGAGAGACTATCGGATCCTAATAGCGATCACCAGTTTGCCAAGGGATATGCCATCGATACAACAGAGTCAACAATGAAGGGAACCCTTTCCTGCATTAAATGCCACGAGGCAAAGCCACACAGCCGTCTTGATGAGGGTGAAACCCTGGACACCAAGCATAATAAAATAGCATGTGTAACCTGCCATACCGGCAAAAGGCCGGGAAAAGCCTTGAAAAGCAGAAGCTGGAATAAATTTACAAAAGATGGCAACCCTGTAACAGAAGAAAGGAAACCAGGATGGATTCCAAAGTATAAATGGTACTCTGGAAGAAGTTTGGGTAATTTTCCTGTTTTTGGGGCCACAGATCTCATGACCAAAATTTATCCCTTTAATGTAGTTACCTTCTCCTGGTTTATCGTAAGAGGTGATGCTGCACTTGATGATATCATTATTGTTCCTGAGGTCAAGGCAGCAGATGCCAATAAGGATGGAGAAACTACAGTTGAGGAGATGCGGAAATATGAGAAAGGAAAATACAAAGATGCCACACTGGTCACCAAAGAGTTTAATTTCAGCATAACCCACTCCATTCTTCCAAGCGACCAGGCCTTCGGTTGTCAGGATTGCCATGGAGAGGAAGGTTTCGTCATCAAATGGAAAGAGCTCGGATATGATGAGAATCCCTATGAGTTATAGCCTTTTTTGAGCATTGCAAACCCCTGAACCCTCCCTCCTTTAGAGTGGAGGGTTTTTTTATCTCTCGCAGGGCTCACAGAGGACACAGAAGCTTGATCTGAATTCCTGACCCCAGTTAAATAGTTTTTACATTTAACAGGGCAGGGAGGGAAATTCAGATCAAAGTGCCATCCTGCTGTAGCAGGAGATTTTTATGGAACTAAATCAACTCTCATCTCAGATCATCAAGGCTGCGGGCAACTACTTACGTCTATCAAAGAAGCCACTTGGTTTATTGATAAATTTCAACGAGGCTATGCTGAAGGATGTTATTACCAGGATTATCAATGCCCCGCCTGAGGCGGCTGATTGTTTGCCCTGATTTTTCCTACTCATAAAATCGGGGCAAAGAGATTATCTCAGTGCTCTCTGTGAACTTAAGCGATCCCGATCTATCGGGAGAGAGCGGGCGAGAGAATTTTCGTGCAAGGATCAGATGTAAAGGAGGCATTATGGGAACAAAGGAGACAGTTGGTAGGGTCTTAAAAAAGGCAGTCAGGATATTGCCGGGAATCGGCTCTTACCAGGATAAGGAATCTATCAGGGATAGTGATAAAAAATTAAGAGATCATATCAGCACTAAGTTGGCCTATTATATGGATATTATTGAAAGGCTGAAGACAGATATCTCTCGCAAAGGGTCATTATCCTTTCTTAAAGAGTTAGATGATATATCAAGGCAGATGGATAAGGTATCTCGAACTATTACCTTTGCCTCCAGGGGATACGCCGGGGTCTTTGACTCTTATCTGGTAGATGAAAAGTCCCTATCAAAATTATTTGAATTTGATCAATCTTTAAAGGAAGAGGTAGATCTTCTGGACTCTTTAGTGTCAAAAATATCAGAAAAGAATATGGAACTCGACTCCACGATGCTGGATGAGGTACGTGATCAACTTTTAAAGCTTGAAAAAAGGACTAATGAGCGAGAAGTTCTTTTAAAGAGATAATAGAGAAATGTCGAGGGGCAGGTTTCAAGTTTCAAGTTTCAAATAAATAGGAGGTTATTATGGTATTTATGGAAATTTTGGAATGGTTTGATGAGACCGGACAGGAGATGGTACATAAGATTCCTGAAAAGGGCTCTGCTGATATCAAATTCGGTGCACAATTAGTCATCAGGGAAAACCAGGCAGCCATATTCTTCAGAGATGGCAAGGGACTTGATCTTTTAGGTCCGGGCAGGCACACCCTTTCCACCCTTAATCTTCCCATAGTAACCAGGGTTCTGAGTCTCCCTTTTGGTTTCAAAAGCCCATTTCGGACAGAGGTCTACTTTGTCAATCTGAAGAGCTTTGTCAATGTCAAGTGGGGAACCAAGGAACCTGTGGCCTTCAGGGACAGCGAGCTGGGTTTGGTCAGGCTCAGGGCCTTTGGTGTTTATGCCATGAAGATTGTTCAGCCGCTCCTTCTCATAAATACCCTGGTTGGGACCCAGGGTGCCTATAATACTGAACAGGCCGGTGATTATCTCAAGGAAATCATTGTCTCCAGGTTTAATGATATGATTGGGGAGATACTGGACACCATCCTTAATCTACCAAAATATTACGATGAACTCGGGGTGGGGCTCAAGGCAAGGGTTCAGGAGGACTTTGGCAAATTCGGGATCCATCTTGAGGATCTCTTTATCACTTCCATCACCCCACCTGCTGAGGTTCAGAAGATGATCGATGAGAAAAGCGGTATGGGCGCTGTAGGAGACCTGGATAAGTTCATGAAATTTAAGGCGGCAAAGGCCATGGGTGATGCGGCCAGGCAGTCAGGTGATGGTGGTGGTGCTGCTGGAACAGGTATGGGTCTTGGTCTTGGTGCCGGCCTGGGTATGATGTTACCAGGCATTCTTCAGCAATCTATGCAGGCAACGGCACCGGGTAAGGCCTCAACCGTAAATTGTCCCAAATGCCAGGCCCAGATTGATCCAACTGTTCGTTTTTGCCCACAATGCGGTCACCAGGTTATCAGGGAAAACTCCTGCCCTCAGTGCGGTAAAAATCTGCCCACCAAGGCAAAATTCTGCATGTTCTGTGGCACAAAGGTTGAAAAAATCAAGGCAAAATGCCCCCTATGCGGGCATGACATCCTTCCTGGTTCCATCTTTTGTAACAACTGTGGAGAAAAGATTACATAATCTTTTGAAACTGGAAACTCGAAACTCGAAACTCGAAACGAGCAACAAATATCCACATGAACATTGCCATTACTTGCCCTCAATGCGGTGCCAAGGTTGACCTTGCAGAGGAGGATACTGTTTTCAAGTGCCTCTATTGCGACTCAACACTCAAACCTACAGGTCGAAATCAGGTTCAATCTTTTTTTATCTCACCCAGGGAAACCGCTGAAAAGGTAGGAAAAGCCCTCCTTCGTGCTTTACAAAGCAAGGCTTCAAAAGGGTTGCACATAGCCGAGCATAATCTCCTTTATGCCCCATACTGGCGGGTTAATAGCATGCTCTTTCAATGGACCTTTATTAAAGAGTATTTTAAAAGCCCCGGCGGGCAAAAATCATGGAAAAATCTCAAAAAACTGAGGGCCACCCCATGGTTTCGCACATTTCCTGCCTTTGAGTCCTCAAAATGGGGCCTATTCTCCCTTGGTCTCAGGGTTCAGGTATTGAAGATATGGCCCTTTAATAAACAAAAGATGGGAAAAGACCCCCTTTTTGTCAAACAAACTATCTCCTTTAAGCAGGCTATCGATCAGGCCCAGAAATCTATAGTGCATCAAAGAAGTAGTGTCTCGATTGAAGTGGAGATGGCCAAGTCCGAGCTGGTTGGTGAGCGTTATTCCTTACTTTACTTTCCATTTTACTGTTACACCCTAAAGAAAAATGGGAAGCAATCATTGTTAATTGTTGATGCACTTTCACACAAGGTTGTCAAGGGTCACGTGGATATAGATGAGCTTAAGCGAACTTCATCTGGAGATAAGATCCCCTATCAACTATTGAACTTTATCCCATTTAAGTGCCCTAATTGCGGCTGGGACTTTTCATTCAGGCCTCACACCACCATCCATGTCTGTAAAACCTGCGGCCGTGCCTGGCAGGAAAAAGGTGGCAACTATGTGCCTGTGCCGTATAGAATATCTTTGAAAGAAAAATCCAAAAATATAACCTGGAAATATCTGTCCTTCTGGCATCTGACAGGGATTATTAAAACAAAGGAGAAGGAATACAAAACACTCAAGGAATTTTATGACCTTTTCCCCCTGCCCCGGGTTCTGGATGAAGATGCAATAAAGAGGAGAAATATCTCTTTTTTTATACCTGCCTTCAGGATAAAGAATGTGAGAGTTGTAGATAAATTTGCAGCCCAGCTTACCCGCACGCAGCCTAAATTTTCTGAAATAGAGCCTCATACCATAGAAGACCTTGATCTATCCGATGTCTGGCTGACTCTAAAAGATGCAAAAGAGATGGCACATGTTCTTCTCTACTCTATGACAAAGAAGGAGCACAAAAAGACAAAGAATGCCGTAAAAGAGGCAGAAATACATTTTACGAATTCCAGGCTTGTGTGGCTGCCCTTCAT
>JAUWNK010000127.1 GCA_030612685.1 Desulfobacteraceae bacterium | reverse complement strand
CTCTGTAACTTTTCCTTTTATCTTATCCAATGTCTTTCTTGAAATAACCAGACCAGGCTGGCCTGTAAAGCTCTTCACCAGATCTCCAGGTTCAAACAAGGTCTTCTTTTCCATGTTCATTCTCCCTATTATTGGGTTTGTGGTGTTTATTGAGTTTGTTGAGTTTTTGCTCGGTCTCACTTGCCTGCATGAAGTGCAGGGATGTGTTAGGCAAGAGTGTTATTAAATTTGTGGAATTGATAGGTTTCGAACAATCTTTTTAACAAGTTTATTCGCTAGTTCAGTATGACGAGGAACAGCTTCAATATGGCCTGTTTGAGGATTGCACCATAGGGAGTGAGAGCGTCCTTCTCGTTTAAGGTAACAGCCATGCCGTCGAAGATGTTTCAATAATTCTTCACGTTTCATTCAACTGTAATCACTTCACGTGTAACGTTGGCAGGGGCCTCGCGAAGAGCATCTTGTAGTCGGTCTTCTAAAATCAAATGAATAGCATCAGACAGGCTCTGAAGGCATTCCTCCTTTGTCCGTCCCTGTCCATTAGCACCAGGAATTTCAGGACTATAGGCTATGAACCAGTCTCCATCCTTTTCAACAATGGCGTTGAACTCATTATGCATTAGATATCCTCCACGCTATATGCTATTGATAATAATACTGAAAAATCCATTGTAAGGCAAGAGCCATTCGATAATAATACTCGCTCATTCCAAGTTCATAAGACAACTCATATATATATTGTTGCGAGCATTCAGCCATCAGCTTTCAGCTTTTTAATAGCAGCTCTCAATTTTGCTACCTTTTAAATTCGCCTTCTGCTGATATCTCTTTCTTATCGATTTCTCTCATTAGGCTTTTCAGTGAATTTAATTCAGGGTCATCAAGTTCCTTTAAAAGCCCCTCAAGGGATCGTAAGGCAGGGGAGATATAGGCAAGAAATCTGTTTTTTCCCTGGATCTTGCTCAGGAATGAAAAGGCACCCAATATCTGGAGGTTTCTCTGAATGGCGAGGTAGTGATAATACCTTGAAAATGAATCGGATATACCCGGATGGCGCTTTTCAAGAAGGGTGATATAATAATCATACAGAGATATTTTTTCCTCTTTTTTCAGTTCTACATAGGGATCGATTAACAAAGAGGCAAGGTCATATTGTAGAGGGCCTAAGCGCCCACCCTGCCAATCTACCACACCAATTTTATCCCCATTGATGATAAGGTTTCTTGACTGAAAATCCCTGTAAAGCAAAAAATCATTATCTGCAAGAGAGGCATGTTTAGCGAGGTGTTTAAAAGAGCTTTGTAATCCAGATAGCCCCTCCTTTAGGCCAAGGAGCCCTTTCAAGAAATAGGTAAGAAAATAATCTGACTCGAACCTTTCCATAATAAATCTGTCATATCTTTTGGTATGATAACACCATTTTGGATTAAAATCTTCCCTTCCCTCAACCTGGATCTTTATCAGGAGCTCGATAACTCTCTTGTATAAATTAATGCGATCGCTTGAGCTGATTGCAATCTCCTGGAGATTTTTTTGCCCCAGATCTTCCATAATAAACCAGCCATGTTCAAGGTCATACCGGTAAATACATGCAACAGGGATCCCTTTACTAAAAAGATGTTTGCCTATCTTCAAATAGGAGATGTTTTCTTTTTCTACGCTCCTTTCTTTAGGTGGATTATCCATAACTATAAATGAACCTTGATCATTACTCAGGCGATAAAAGATTCTCTTTGAACCATCAGCAGGCAGTCTTTTCCACCTAAATTCTTTATTATCGATGTAGGTATCATCTATGTATGATTTGGTAAATTTCTTTAGATCCATCATGCAAAACCAATAACCGACCTTAAAAGGGCTTAAAATCTCTCACAGAGCTCGCAGAGACACAGAGTTCTTGATCTGAATCCTTGAGAGGAGGATTCAGATCAAACTGCCATCCCGCTTTCTGCGGGATATGATCCCAATGCCAATAATATGAAGTATTATGTTGAGTTCTAAAGCTTTCTTAACCAAGGCCATCAATGCCACGGTAGTGGCTTAGAGTTTTGTCTGATTTTTCATCCCTGCCCCGTTAAATGTTTACCCTGTGGAATTTCCGCCGTTAGGCGGAACCTCCTACGGAGGATTCCACAGGGCAGGCCTATTTAACTGGGGTCAAAAAATCAGACAAAATTATTTCTCTGATTGCTCTGAGTGCTCGAACGACTGAAAGGAGTGGGCGAGAGATATTTATAATCTGACACCCTAAATCACTACCAACCCGCAAAGCATAGTCTGGACTGTCAACTAAGCTAATAGTTTAAGGTATTAAGACTCAACATGCTATTTTATTGCCACACTGTTAACAAGATCTTTTTCCACAATAACCCCAGATGTAACTACACTGTCAATTACCTTAATGCCCTCTCTGACGATCACATCATTCCAGAGAACCGATCTTTTCACCAGGGCGCCTCTCTCAATTGAGCTTCCCTTTCCAATGACTGCCCAATCTCTCAGGACTGCACCCGAATCTATATGACATTCATGGGCTATAGCAATATTGCCCGGAGGCAAAAAATCGAAATTAGACCTCAAATAATCGGCTATAGTTCCGATGTCAATCCATCTATGACCAGTTGTAATGTAACCTCTAATAGGTTTTTTTAGATCTATCAGCTTCCTATAACAATTTATAATATTATATTTTTTATTCTCAGGGATAAAATCGAGTACCTCAGGATTGATAACGTGAATACCGGTAAAGGCCAATGTATCCTTTAAATTTGAACCTGGACCAATAGATAGGATATTCATCTCCCTATCTACCTTTACCTTATTATATATAGGGAATTCATGAAGGACCATAGTTACGAGGTTATTTCTCCTTAGATGAAATTTATAAACCTTTCCTAAATCTATATCAGTCAAGATGTCTCCATTTATAACAAAAAATGGATCTTTGTCCCAAAAATCCTGGGTATTCTTAATTCCACCTCCTGTTCCAAAAATATCTTTTTCGATCCTGATTTCCATCCTTATGCCAAAGTGATTGCCCTCTTCAAGGTAATCTATTATCTTTTGGTAATGATGATGTGCATTGATTATTATTTCCCGGACCCCATGGGTCTTAAGAAGCTTTATAATCCTATCAATCATTGGCACATTTACTACAGGCAACAAAACTTTAGGGTACACATTGGTCAAAGGCCTCAATCTCTTTCCCATTCCTGCAGCCAATATCATTGCTTTCATAATTTTGCCTTTTTGATTGCATTTATCTTTCAGTGTGAATTAAACTGGTTTGAAGACCTGCCCGCTTGTGCCTTGCAATGGCAGGCGGGATTGATTATCCGAGAAATTTGAAATTAGTATATGAGAAGCTACAGGTAACGTCAATTATAGAAAAAGTGTAACAGCTCAATATTCAGTGGATTGATAAAAGGCTTACGCCTAAATTCCTAATTAGGAGTTTACCCCTGGCCCAGACCTGATTTGTCAGGCTCTGGTGCAACATAGACAGTTCGTAAAACAATAAAATGGCAACAGCGTATACCAGTCAAGTCGCGCCAGGGCGGGCCATAAGGGTTTTATCCACAAGATATTGAGTAATTACGAAAAAGTGTTAGTTGATAGTTATTCGTTGTCCGTAACTCAACAGACCCAAGAAACCCAATAAACTTATCAAACTCATATTCATGAATCCTACACTTGATCTTTCAGAGATCACCCAAAAGATTGGCCGGTTATTTATAGGGGGTATTCCAGGTCCTGAATTGGATACTGATACCATCAATCTTATAAAGAACTACCATCTTGGCGGCATTATATTCTTTAGCAGAAATGTAGAAGATCCAATTCAATTAGCACGTCTATGCAAGGGTATACAGAGGGTATCAATGGAAAATAGCGGTATCCCCCTATTTCTGGCAATTGATCAGGAAGGTGGTAGGGTAGCCAGACTTAAAGAACCTTTTACTCAGTTCCCGGGGAATGCAGCTATAGGGGAAGACTCCGATCCGGAACAGAGTGCCCTTCATTTTGCCAGCACTACTGCCAGGGAAATGGCTCTGGTTGGGCTTAATATGAATTTGGCCCCTGTTATGGATGTGGCTCAAGTAGATATGGACTCTCACTTAGTGGGTCGGTCTTTTTCACGGGATCCTTTAATTGTAACCAAATTAGGGAAAATAGTTATCAATACTCTACAGCAAGGCGGTATAATGGCTGTTGCTAAGCACTTTCCCGGCTTAGGAAAGTCTGATCTCGATCCACACTTACACCTCCCCACCGTCAATGCCACTTCTCAAGAGATGGAATCCGTCCATCTATTACCCTTTGCCGGTGCCATAGAGGCTAATGTCTCGGCTATAATGAGCTCTCATGCCGTTTATCCAGCCCTGGAACCAGGGAGGCCAGCAACCCTTTCAATTAAAATTATAACCGATCTTTTGAGAGAAAAAATGAGCTTTGATGGACTGATTATCTCAGATGATCTGGAGATGGGGGCGATAGCGAAAGAAAGGGGGCTGCCGGAAGGGGCAGCAGATGCCTTTGATGCTGGCATTGATCTATTGCTTATCTGTAAAAGCCAGGCCCTCCTCCTTGACAGCATGGAGTTCATAAGGGATAAGGTGATAAAGGGAGAGATTCCCTATGAAAGATTGGAGAAATCCTTAGACAGGATTATCAAATATAAAAAGCACTTTCTTCATCCCTTTAAGAGGATATCTTTAAAGGCGGTAAAGGAATATTTTAGAAACAAACAGTCGTAGACTTTTGCTGAGCCGAGGTTCGAATATATAGCTAAAACTCATTTATCAGATTTGTATCAGGCCATAAGAAAAACCTTGGGAATGATTTTTTATCACTATACGAGGCATTGAAAAGGATTAATTAGAATAAATAGAGACAAAGACGGGGTTTTGACTCTTTTAGATTGGCTGACCAAAGAAAAGAGAAATCATTATATAAGCTTTTGTCAATAAGATGAACATGCAGTTGTTATACGCAATGCAGCATTGACAAAAAGGCGACTGGGTTATATAGAATTCATGGAAAAGTGTGTGTCTATTTGCTTCCTTGCAGTGGCTTTTACATTGACACAAAACCAGTTTTATCCTATACTTCCTTCACTTAAAAGCCAATTATATCACTTTTTTATCACTCACTCATGACGATGCCAACTGCCAAATCCTCAGAGCAAAATCCCCTGCCCAACGACATCACTGATTTCATCACTGCCTTCATGCGGGCCCTTAATACCGCACGCCTTTACGCCAGCGGACATGACCTCTTTAAAAAGCACACTCAACAGCTTTATACCATGCTTAACGAGGCCATGGCCGAACGCGATTTCCTTTTTCTCGGATGCGCGAGGGATACCTTTTTTCTTGAAGGCACCTTTTATCAGGCCAAGGACGCCAATCTCAGCAAGTTCTTGAAGTTCTTCCACTCCCTGAGAATCTCTCATATGCTCCTTGACAAGGAAATCACCACAGAGGAGTTTGAATCTTTCATCGGACTTCTGGCCGGAGCGCAGCAGGGGCAGGGAGAGGAGGTTTCCTCCGCTCTGCCTCGGGAAAATATCAAGCATGTGAGGCTCAGCCTCCTGGACTATACTATCTTTTCCACTGTTCAAACGCTTGTGACTAATCTCACCCAAGCCAGCGAGGATGAAGCAATCTGGCGACAGCTTATTCTCCAACCTGCAGGAGCCGGGGCCTTTAATCTTAACCCTGAGCAAACCAAACATTTAGTAAGTCTGTGTGAAGATGTGGAGGAATTAAAGAAGCTGTTCTTGCAGATAGATACAGATATGGCAGAGAAACAGGGAGTTAGCATCGCGCATCGAGGTATTCTTTTGGGCAACTTTATTCAGAACTTAGGTGACATACTCTCTGGCATTGCCCCGATAAAAAGGAAACTGTTTGCTCGGCAAGTAGATGACGTACTCGATTCCTTTGAACCCCGTATAAAGATTGAGATCCTTGGGGCTGTAGCGCGTGATGCTATTAGGGAAGAAGAGAATGATGTATTCTATGAAATTCTTCAGGCAATGCCTGACAACCAACTTGTTTACCTGCTTGGTGACGCAATAAGAGAAGTAGGTGTGAAGTCACGCTCTTTTAACAATCTTTTCGACAGGGTCCTGGCCAAATATAGGGATCCGGCTGAGTTGTTGACATTGATTCAGCAGGAAATGAATCGGACCACACAGGAAGGAGAACCTGGTCCCCTTAGCCATTGGCAGCAATTGGAACAGCTCCTTATACAGAAACAGGAAACGGAAGAATTTAATGAACAATATCACAAGGAGATCGATGCCCTTGCCACCTCTATCCAAATGCAAGTGCCCATGGCAGAAGAAGAGGAAATAGGTCGTCTCCTCAAGAGCCTTGCCCCTGATTCCTTAAGGCCTGCCAGGGCTCAGTTGATCGTCGATCTTATAAACCAGTCTCATATCACCCAGGCAGAAACATTTCTCCCTTCCTTGCTCGAGCCCCTTGGGGAAATTTTGCGTTATTATTTCAATGAGAAGGCCTTTCTGACCGTTGGCAAGCTGCTGCGTGCGGTTTTTCTTGCTCTAAACGATCATCCCCAAGAAGACGTGGTGAGGAAAACTGTGAATTCCAGGTTCAATACTGAAGATATTCGAGAACTGCTACAACATCTTTTAAAAAAATGCCTCACCTATGAGCCCAGGGAGACAACTGTAATAGATGCCATCTGTCAGCTTTATCAGGAAAAGGCCGGGGGTCTTCTCCTGGATGTTCTAATAGAGCTGAAGGATGATGATAGTCCTCAAGCACGCTGGATCTCAACAACGCTGGCAAGTTTTGGTCCAAGACTGAGCAGCATACTGAGCCGCAGCCTGCAAGATGCCCCGGACCACACGCTCCCACAGCTTCTTGCCTTAGCTGCCATATCGAAAGATAGGCATCTCGCCACTGCTGTGGAACAGTTGCTTGACCATCGAGACCATGAAATCCGCTTGAAGGCAATCAGCACCCTGGGAAAACTGCATGTAGAGCGAGTAGTGCCTCGTCTGGCCCAAATTGTTTTGCAAAAATCCTGGGTGAGGACCAAAAAGATGAAGTCACTGCAAATGGCTGCTGCACGCTCCCTGGCTGAGATCGGCACAGATAAGGCACGGGAGGTCCTGCAACAGGTAGTCAGCCAGGGATCAGGTGACCTCCAGGCACTGTGTCAGGAACTGGTGTAATCACACAGGAGACAGGTATGGCAGCACTGGCCAAAAATGTGAAGCTACAAGAGTTTTATCGCAACCTCTGTGTCAGCTTTGTTGGCAGCATACGGGCTTTGTCCCTCTATCCTCAGGACCACCCAGAAACTGAGAAAAAAATAAGTAATCTTTTTTTACGGTTGGCTAAATTTTTAGATCATCGGCCTAATCTCACACTGCTCTTTATTAATGGTGAGGTGGTGGTGGAAAATACACCTCTTCCAGAGCTAAGCGGGCCTCTTGAGCAAATCATTCAACAGCTGGAGGCTATGAAGTTACAGCGTCTCGTGTTTCGCCGGGGCCTGAGCTCAGAGGAACTTATCCTCTTTTTGCAACTATTGCTGCCTATGTTGAAAAATCCGAGCGGTGCTGATCTGGTCCTCACCAAAAACCTGGAGCGGTTACCCCATATTCTCGCTGGGACCTTACCATTCGAGGCTGGATCTGAACTTTCCTTTAAGGAGATCTCTGGTGTTCTTCAGACTGCCCGTCAATCTGTGCTCTCCTTCTCTGGCCAGCTCAAGGATTTGTTCTCAGATCTAGAAGGGCCTCTTTCAAAGACCAAGGTGTCCCTAGCAAAGGAGACCACGGAGACTATCCACAGGATGGTTGTTACCGGGGAAATGCCTCTGAAAATACTCATCTATCGGCGGAGTAGCGATCCCGACCCTTACATACATGCCATCAACGTCTCTGCACTGTCCATGGCTCTATCCCAGCAACTTGACCTCAAGGAGTCAATCATTCAAGAGGTGGGCCTTGGCGGCCTCCTCCACGACACCGGTTTACATCTATCTACTTCAGTTTCCTTCACAAAAACCGCGGCTATTACATTAGATGAAAAGAAACGCCAGTGGGAACACCCTATTCGAGGCGCTGAGATTCTGCTTGCAACTCCCGGCATGCCCGATTTGGTTCCCATGGTCGCCTATGAGCATCACCTCCATTACGATGGAGGAGGATATCCCAGACAAGAACGGCCGAGACAGCTAAATTTAGCCAGCATGATCACCTGCATCACCAATAGCTACGACAATCTCCGCCGGAACCGTCCCGAACAAGACGCCCTATCTTTGACCGATACTCTCGATTGGATGGATCGAAGGGCAGGGGCACTCTTCCACCCACTCCTTCTTAAACAGTTTCGAGCATTGGTTAGGGCCCAGGCACAAGAGGAACTGTAGACGCCTGATCCCGCGTAAAGAAAAATATCCTCAGGTTATGTATCGGAAATGACCTGGAGAAACCTTTTGACTAATCACCTATTACCCTGTTAAATTGGGCTTGTTGGTTGAGTGGTAAAATAGTTGGCTGGTTGAGTAGTTTATCAACTATAGGTAATTTACTTAATAATGGATACTGGTTGTGTTTATTATGTTTATATGAAAGTGTAGGGGCCGATGCCCTCATCGGCCCGTTCAGGGAACGGGCGCTACACTTTCATGCTTCGTTGTGAACGAAAGGCCATAGGAGGTTATCCAGTTTAAATTTTAATTATTCCTACTTGATGTCTATTAATCAATCTGATAATTTAAATATAATTAAATTAATCAAGAAGGTTAATTTTTTAGACAAAATTGCCCTAATTTTATCCATCTGGTTCGGCATAGGGCTTTTACCCGGAATTCCGGGTAC
>JAUWNK010000084.1 GCA_030612685.1 Desulfobacteraceae bacterium | reverse complement strand
AACTTGATCCAGCCCGGCGTCATCCACCAGACCTTCTCGCCTCCGGCCATTTCCTGAGCAATCTTCTCTCGCTCCTCCTCGCTTGCCAGCATGTCCATACAGTGTGTGGCCTGAATCCTCACGACCTCAGGCCCTAGTTCCTCAATGATGGTCTTCATGGTCCGTGTTGGTTCATCGCCGTTTACGTAACAGAACTTGCCCCCATAGACCACAATGACCTTGGATGCTTTTTCTTTGGCTTTCTCTACCCGCTTGACGAGCTGCCTTTCCAGTTCTTTTGGTCTCTCATGTAGCCCTGGGGTAGTAAACAGGATCTGCCGGGAGTCCAAAAACCCGGTCTCTTTTAAATGGTTCAGCTCCAGAGTCAAGGTGCCGCAGGAGACAATGGCGATATCGGAAAAAGATGCATGATGCATTACTATACCTCCTAAACAATGTTCATCCGATACCAGATGCTATCAGAGCATCTACGGGATCGGTGGGAACACAAAATGGTTTACAAGCCTTACCGTGCCAAGCGTGAATTCCTAGAACATAGTTTCCATGAGTAGCTCTTTTCCGATAGATTTTTCTTTTTCCTTTTACCTGAGAGCAGCCCGGTAACCCCATGATTCCCTTGCTCCATTTTTTAATTATTTTTCCATTCCGTCACTGGCTGCTTTCTCCAGATGATACCTTTTCTCACTACTTCGGCAAAGCTCCCATATTATGCACGATTGCCTGAACTTACAATACATACAGGGATCTGTGCATGCCTCACAATTATCCAGGCATTCCTGGCAGTATACCTGAATATAAAATTTTAATACTTATGCACAATTATGCTATTCCATGCAGATCCGTTCTTTTTATCAAGCTTTATTCCGGAATCTTATCTACTGCTACATATTTTGCCAGAAGGTCATCCTCAGCAAGCAAAACATAATCTTGTCTTTCTATTTTAACCTCTGTTCCTGCAAATTCCTTATAGATTACATGATCACCCACCGCAACTTCATCAGTTGCATCTTCTGCTACAGCAATAACCTCACCTTCCTGAAGTTTTTCTTTTGCAGTATCAGGAATATATATGCCGCCTGATGTCTTATCTTTGGCCTCAAAAGGTTCCACTAAAATACGTCCATGCATTGGTTGTAATTTCATAGTAACACCTCCTGTCTAACTTGAAAGGATTCTATCAATCTTTGCCTGGTCAAAACCCACTACCAGATGCCCATCAATATCAATCTGAGGCACAGCCATTTGACCGCTACGTCGGACTAAGCTTTGGGCTGCATGCTGGTCACGAGCTATATCTACTTCCCTAAAACTAACACCCAGACGCCGCAAGTAAGCCTTCGCAGTTCCACACGCTGGACAACCAGGGCCGCTATATACGATTACCCGATGAGAAACTGTGCTTTTACCTGTTTTATAATGTGAAGAATGTGCCCCGGAAAAAATGCGACCATAAAACTGCGCGCTCTCAACTCCTTCTAACCGCTGAGACACTTTCCCTTTCCGAAGTGCCAAAACTGTGGGAACATTTTCAACTCCAAACTGTTTATGTACTCCTTTTACTCTTTCCACATCAATAACGTAAACGGGTACCTGTTCATCTTCTCTGCTGAATTGTTCAAGTTCAGCAAGGGCACGCTTTGAAGCAGAGGAAAAATTCGCGTAAAATAGCACAATCAAAAACTCCTTATGCTTCTCTTGTACCTCTCCAAGATGCTTATGGTCTTCTATCCATTCGATCATTGCCACTCATTCCTTCTAATTGACAAAATTTAGGCCAAACTCTGTTTCAAAGCTCTTTAATCTTCTCTCCGCCCATCTTATTGTCTAACAAGCCTTACTTAAAATGAGATTCACCTCTTTCTGAATGATTTTGTAAACTTTCTCTTCTAAATCCTTCAAAGGTAATTTCTTTTCCTTTCTGATACCAAGAAGTGAAATTAGCTCGATGTAACTATCTACCGACATTCCCTCCCTCTCGAAAAGCTTCTTGCCACATTGAACAGCACAAGCATCTATCAAAATCCGCTTCTCCGAATTCTTCACAATTTCCTTAAACTTCCACGGCACTATAACAGCAGGAAGGCATCCAATTTTCACTTCATTCGGGTTTTCTTCCCATATCCTGATACAAGCCTTGGATGCAGCAACGCCTGTAGCACATCCGCCGTAGCAGGTGAAAATCAAAAGTCTATAAGACACATTTTGTTCCTATTTTAAGGTTTTTCTACTGCTTCGTATTTGGCCAAGATAAAGATTACACATTTTTAATACATTTCATCCTTAGATTACCATCGCCACTTACTTATCTATTTGATTGCCCACAGTTTTACTATCAATCGCCTCTTCGGCAATGCCCCCTAATAATCCGGGAATATAAACATATCGAACTCAATCCACTTGAGAGCCCGATTCGCGCTTTCTTCTCAATTCCTCTAATTCCTTCTTTTTCCCCTCTATAGCTGTTTCTAACTCCTCGATGACCAATATCTGTTGAGGTCGCACGGAATGGGCAGGAAGCGAGGCTTCTCGGTCCATCAATTGTGCCTCAAGGGCCTTTATCTCTTGTTCCAGTTCTTGCTCTATTCCCATAACGAATACCTTTCAGCTAAAAAAGTGGTCTTCTTTTTCTCCATCCATTGTCAACCAGATCCTGAATAATTTCTCGCCGCCCTCCTCAAAGCACTTGTATCCTGTAGCATCCACTTCCTCCACCATAACCTCTCCTAACTCTTTGCACTGGGCCAACCAGTTCTTGAAATGCTCCCCGCCCCCAAAGTATGCCTTTCTCCATTTGTTTCCCTGCCCATCTACGCTTTCTCTCACCGTCTCCTCTTCTGCCATTCTTTCTCTGAGTGTTTTGCTTTGACCATTCTCCTCTAAAGCCATCTCCTCTGCCCTCATCCTCTTCCTCGGATGTATTGTTCGATTTGATTACCTCCCCGAAAATGATCTGTAATTACCTTGTCATTGGTGACCCACATTTGGGGCACTTCACCTGATAGCAGGGGGTGCCTCTCTGATGGGTTGCTCTGTGACCACAATTGGGGCATACGCATTCTCCACCTATTCCGAGTCCAGAGCCGCCCATCCTGCCACGACCACCTCCCTGTCCAAGGCCTCTTCCAGTTCCTGGGCCTCTTCCGGCTGGTCCTTTTCCATCTCCTCTTGGCATCTAAATCGCCTCCTTTCTTGATTATTTTTAATTGAGTTGTAGTCGCGAAAAGAAAATATTTCATCTTAGAGCTGATTCATAACTTTCTCTCATCTCATTGGGAAGTACTGAAAGTTTAGGCTTTCTTTTTCCCTAAATTTTCGATTCTATTTAAGATATTATCTATTCCCTTTAATAATTCTCCTACTTCTTTTCCCAATGATTCCAAAGAAGGAAGTGGTCCTGATCTTGGGGCGAAAATAGGTTGATAGAATCTTTGTTGGTATCCAAAAACTGGAACTCTCATCCCAATAATCTCGCTTATATTGTAGCCCACCCACGGATTCTGCCGGCAACCAAAAGGTGATACCATCCCCTCTGCTACAGCTTTAGCAAATTGCCCACAATTCTCATACCCACAAAGCCCACAATTTAACTGGGGTAACGTAGCATAAATCTGTTTTATCTTATCCTTATTAGCTACTGCCATTTTTTAGACCTTTATTTGATCCGATTTTCGAAGAGAAATAATCAGTTTATTCAGTAAATCTGTACCCTAAAGGATTTGATGTTTAGCTAACTGGATTTATCCACTATTCTATAATTCTATCAAAACCTTGGCTAATTGCTCATTTGCCTCCTCCATCTGTCTTACTGCTTGTAATATTTGACTATAATCTGCAACACCTCCTGTGTCCTTTGCTTTCTCCTCCCATTTCCTAATTTTCTCAGCATGGTTTTTGTTATGGTCGATCCAAGAGCCCAGGATAACTTTGAGCCTTCCATTTTCATCAGCCGGGAATCTGTTGAGGATTTCCTCAACCTTTGACTGTATCACATTCTCAGGAACTGCACCGAGGATCTCATCAACCTTATCACCATTAGCGAAAAACATCTGCATAGGGATACTCCTGATCTGGTATTTCATTGACGTTTGAGGATTCTCATCCACATTAATCTTGCAGAATTTGAAATCTTCATATTCCTCTGAAAGTTTATCATATATGGGTGAAACCATATTACAAGGACCACACCAGGGTGCCCAGAAATCAACCTCAGCGGGAACATCTGATTCCAAAACCTCTTCCTTGAAATTCTTATCCGTAACTTCTATTACCATCTCGCCTCCTTACCCAATTTAAGTTCTTATTTGTTATCAATTTTAAAATTTATATCCCTCTTACCTGATTCGGCTTCCAATTTTGAAACTATCTCATCTGACGAGATTTATTAAGGATAGGCCAGATATTATTTATTCCAATTCCAGCAGATAGGAGAAATCTTGTTGGCCAAAAAACCGTGCCAAAAGAACCTTGCCTTAGAAAAAAGGTTAAATAGGGTGAGCATCATAGAAGCAGAGAAAGGTGAATCTAACCTATCAATTACCAAGCACCGGAGAGGTATTGAAACTACAGCCCTGGCATGGTATCTCTTCTTTTTAGTTTTCCAGGGAAAATGGATTGCCTCGATGAGTCTTAGGATAATTTCGGGGGCATCTACCCTTTTCCGGATCATCTCAGCCCTCTACTACCTTTACCCTAAGGTAAAATTTATTCTCTCGATGACTCCCCTCATTCCCATTCAGGGAAAGGGAAAGTAGAGTATCGTTTTTCACCCCAGGGGGTATCTTGATTGTAACCCTTTCGGTTTCCCACCCCATCTTAAATAATATCTCTTTTTCCGTTCCCCAGAGAGCCTCGGTAGGGTTTAGATGGATATCGAAGGCAGTGGTGCCGTTTCCCCAGAGACCATCAGCATAATCCTGAAAGAAGCCTCTCTGGGAAAACCTTGCTTTCCTCCGACCGCAACCTCTACTTCGGGACCCACAGAAGAACCGACGAGAAATTTCCTCATCAAATCTTAAATCAAATTCACGGAAAAGGCCCTTGAAATTGAAAGTTCTGAAGATGTCTTCTGGTTGATACCTTTGCCAGAATTGACTGGGACCAAACCGGTCATACATCCTTCTTTTCTCCTGGTCGCCCAATACCGCATAAGCCTCACCTATCTCCTTGAATATATCCTCTGCTTCTTTGTCCTTAGGGTTTCTGTCCGGATGATACTCGAAAGCAAGCCTTCGATAGGCCTTCTTGATCTCCTCCTGGGTGGCATCCCGATCCAATCCCAATATGCTATAGTAGTCCTTCTTATTATTCATGCTTTTTTACCGATACTCCCTTACGGGAAATCCCGTTTGTACTTGTCTTCTCAAACAATGGTTCATCAAAATCCAGCACCTTTAAAGGGCTTTTCCCGGTAAATAGCTTTATAATTTTCCCAATTATGTAAGCATTGCCTTTTAGCAACAATTTACAGTTCTCAAAACTACTACCGGAAATATCGGTATCGCCTTTCTCCAGGACAATAATACAATCCTTGAATCTACAATGATTGAAGTATTTGCCATCAAGCTCTATCCTTTTTCCGGAAAAGTTAGAATTTTTATACTGAACCTTGTATCCTTCCATCTCTCTAATGTTTTTTGTAGAGTTTTCTCCAGGGTTCATTCCTGGAGGTAAGGTAATCAGTCAGGGCCGCTCTCAGAGTATTGGATGACAAAAGCGCACAGTGGATGCTTTCTTCTGGTAGGCCGCCCAATTCTTCTAAGATTACCTCCTTGGTGATCTTAAATGCCTCCCTGAAGGTCTTTCCTATGGCGAGTTCACAGGCCATAGAGCCTGCAGCAATAGTGGTGGCACATCCATCGGTAATAAACCGGGCATCTATGATCTTGTCATTATCAACCCTTAGAAAAATCTTCACGGTATCTCCACATGACCCTTTAACCTTTCCATACCCCTGAGGGCCCTCCATCTCTCCCATATATTTGGGGTTAAGCCACCTCTGGATCACCTTTTCTGAATATACCTTCCGGGCATCTTCTATAATAGATGCCTGTAATTCATCCATTGCCTTATTAAAATCTTCTGAC
The DNA here is from genome assembly GCA_030612685.1 of Desulfobacteraceae bacterium. Classification (GTDB taxonomy): domain Bacteria; phylum Desulfobacterota; class DSM-4660; order Desulfatiglandales; family B25-G16; genus JAUWNK01. The sequence continues at coordinate 6,339 of JAUWNK010000084.1, read as the reverse complement.
ATTTATCGATTCCCCTCCTTTATTGATCTCTCCTGCAAATACCTCCAGTTGAGCAGGGAGGTGTATCAGTAGGACAACTCTTGATGAGTTAACAAATCATTGGTTCTATCTATAAGCTTGAGCTCAGCCTCTCCCACATCTCCTTTACTGCCTGAGATGCATTAGAGCTACCATCATACTCAATGATGGTCTGCTTTTGGACCATGGCCTTGGTGAATAAGGGATCAAAGGGGATCCTTCCCATGATGGGCAATCCCTTATTTTGGGCATATTCTTCTATGGTTTCTGTCATTTCTAAATTAAGATCAAATTTATTTATACACACGTAGGCGGGAATCTGAAAATGGTTAGCTAACTCAACTACTCTATCCATATCATGGTGGCCAGAGAGGCTCGGTTCAGTCACAATCAGCACCCCAGTAGCACCGGCGATAGATGCAATCACGGGACAGGCCAATCCTGGTGGACCATCAGTGAGGATAAGGTTGAGATTTCTTTTATGTGCCAGTTCCTTGGCATGCTTCCGGGTTAATGTAACGAGCTTTCCAGAATTATCCTCGGCAATACCAAGCCTTGCATGCACCATTGGCCCACAGCGGGTCTCTGATATAAATAATTCACCACAGGTCTTAATAGGGAAATCTATGGCATCTTCTGGACAAAAATAGACACATACCCCGCATCCTTCGCAGTCGATTGGATCTACTATAAACTCAGAACTGATTGCATTCCAGCGGCAGAGATCCCTGCACAGGCCACATTCAGTACACTTATCCAGGTTTATTATCGCCTTATGCCCCTCTTGGAAATCCTGCCTTTCTTTTATCTCCGGCTCCAGGATCAGATATAGATCAGCCGCATCCACATCGGCATCACAAAGTACCTTATCTTTAGCCAGAGAGGCAAAGGCACCAAGCAAACTGGTCTTTCCGGTTCCACCCTTGCCGCTTATCACAATCAGTTCTTTCAAATTAGCTTTTTCTTGCATAATCTACTATATCCTCATAAAGGTGAATAAATTTCTCTTTCCAATCAGGTAACTCCTCTATCAGGAGTTTACCCCTCGAATAGGTCTCTGCGATCTGGCGACTGAACGATATCTCCATGAGGATAGGGATATTCTCCTCTTTGGCATATTCTTTCACCTTATCATCACCCAGATCCGAGCGATTTATTATAATACCATGGGGAATGTTGAGAATCTTCACCATGCCAACGGCAAGCTTGAGATCGTTGAGGCCAAATGGAGTGGGCTCGGTTACTAGGATAACAAAATCGGTGTTTTTTACCGAACTGATCACCGGGCATGAGGTGCCCGGAGGAGCATCAATTATATTTATTTTGCCTGGCTGAACAGCGGCCTTGACCCTTTCAATCACAGGAACAGCCATTACCTGGCCTACAAAGATACGTCCATAGGCAAATTCAATACTATTCCTATAGCCACTTTCAAAGACCCCAATTTCTCTATCTACTTCAGTAATTGCATCCTCAGAACAGACCTCCATACATCCGCCACAACTGTGGCACAACTCGGGAAAGGTTAAGACAGTTTTGCCTACCACTACAATGGCCTGGAACTGGCAGATCTCCTGACATAGGCCACACAGGGTACATTTGTTCATATCCACCTGGGGGACTTTTAGGCTCACTCTTTCGGTGTGAGTAATCTCTGGCTGAATAAAGATATGGTCATTTGGCTCTTCTACATCACAATCCAGGAGTTTGACTTCAGTGCTAAGGGCCACAGCCAGGTTGGTAGCTATTGTTGTTTTTCCCGTTCCACCCTTTCCGCTTGCAATGCTTATAATCATAGTAACCTTCCTATTCTGTTAGCGTTCAACTTTCAGTTTACTCTCTGCCCCCTTAGCAGAGAATTGTTACCTCGTAAAATCAGCAACTTTATCTACAATCTCGCTAAAACTCTTTGTATAGGGCATATCCACTTTATCCATCCATGCCACACTACCACTATCACCCTCAAGGACAATTTCAGGCTCTAATGGGAGGCTTCCAAGCAATGTAAGGCCTGCCTTTTTGGCAGTTATCATTCCACCATCTGTCTTAAAGAGATCAATAGTTTTCCCACAATGAGGACATATTAAGCCACTCATATTTTCAACCAGACCAAGGATCTTCATATTGACCTGTTTGCAAAAATTGATTGATTTTCGAACATCAGCCAGGGAGATCTCCTGTGGTGTTGTTACAATAACTGCCTTGGTGTCCGGTATGATCTGGGCTATAGTTAAAGGCTCATCTCCTGTGCCAGGAGGACAATCAATTAAAAGATAATCCGAATTACTCCAATCAATGTCATTGATAAACTGCTTAATAACCCCTATTTTTAAAGGCCCTCTCCAGATAGTTGCTGCGTCCTTGTCTCCAAGAAGGGACTCAATTGACATAACCTCCATGTTTGGTAGATATTTGAGGGGAATCCCTTTCTTGCTTTCAGCCGATGATTGAATGCTCCCTTTTAAGCCAAGCATCCTTGGAATACTTGGGCCATGTAAGTCCACATCCATCAGCCCTACCTGGAAGCCTTTCTTAGCAAGCCCAACTGAAAGATAGGCAGCAATAGTGCTTTTACCAACACCGCCTTTTCCACTCATTACCAAAAGCTTGTTTTTAAAGTCCTTAAGTTTTTCTCTTATCTCTGCATCCTGGGTTTCCATCATAGCCTTTTTGCGTTTCATCTCTTCGTCTTGTTGCATTATGGTATCTTCTCCTCCTTTAAGTTTGTTGCACGTTGTCTTTCAGAAAACGGAGGACGGTGAACCTTTGATTTATTCCCAAATCCGCAATCTAAAATCCAAAATTCCATATTTAACCTCTTTTAGCAATAACCATATCCCCGTCCTGACATCCGATATGCTCCGCAATGATAGGACATTTTACCTTCAAAAGAAAAAATATCTTTTTTTGTTCATTGCTTAGGGTCTCGTAATTCCCCTGCCCTTTAGCGATTACCAGATCGGCCTCAAAAAAAAGCCTTTTAAACTCATCTGAACATTCCTCCAAGATGGTCCCTGGGACATCTGATCCATTATCTACTACCTCTACCAGTTTATCAAGGCCTGCTATTCTGGCGTCATCTATTAGTGCATCATTTATAGTGGGTGCACCTCTAACAACATATGTTATAGGATATCCTTGTAATTCCTCTATGAGCAATCTATCAAAGAAAACCTCGCCAGCATTATCTCCTAAGTAGAGTATATTTGATGCATTCTCGATTTCCTCTTTTAGCTCATTGAAATTCTCTTTGGTAATCGGCTGGTCAAGGCATTGGGAAATTGTCTTTTTTATCTTCTCCTCGCCTATATGATCCCCCTGCCCGCAATCAATGATGTTGCCAGCAATAGCCATTCTCACCGCAGTTTCAAAGGGATCTGCCGAGCTTTTTATAAGCTTCTTAAGGGATGGCATCAGCTTAAGGGCTAATTTATTTGAATCTTTTTTAATCTCAAGATAGGGATCATTATTTCCACTTAAGAGCCTAACAATCCTGTGAATATTTCTCCCTATAAATGGAGGAGTATTATCAAAAGATACATTGGCCAGCCTGAATAGAACCTGTCTTAATATCCTTTCCTTGATCTTTTGATCATTGGTAACCAAACTCGCAGCCTCAAATGCCTGCCTCACAAAACAGGGAACACACTCTAATCCTATTTTCAACCTTGATACCTCTCTCTGTAACTGTCAGTCAACTTCAGTAACGGTGATAGCCTCTTGTTCACAGATCTCTATACAGCTTTCGCATCCGATACATTCCTCTGCATTAACAGGTACTGACTTTTCATCCTGCATCTCAAATACATCTGATGGACAAACATCAACACACTCCTCGCATCCTATACATTTTTCCTTATCAACCTCTATATTATACATATCCCAACTCCTTTTCAGTTCAGCCTGCCGTAATCTTTTACTGGGTTCATGATGAAGGCCCCGCAAAGACGGTCCACTTGCAAAGCCAGTAACCAACCTGGTAAATAGAAGTACAATGCTGGAGACCGAATGTCTGGAAAGCTTGTAGCGGGTTCCCAGCTCAGCTAAATTGACCGGTTATGCGCTTTAGTTTGTGACACCTGGTTTCATTCCCCTCACTACAACGAAAGAGCCTTCACCATATCCTTCCTTTATGGGTTTAACTTCTTTTATCTCGTCCAAGTTATGAAAGATAGTTTGAGTAAAGGTAAGGTTTCGAAAGCCTACTTTTTTCAGATAAGAAATAACCTCATCCACTGAATAGAATGTAGCTATCTTATAGAACACATTTTCTTCTTTATGCTTTTGATATGTTTTTCCAAGAGAGCTATTTCGATCCACGAATCCATTGATGAAAAACCCACTGGATTTTATTATACGGGAGGCTTCTTTAAAAGATGCCTCTATGTCATCTACAAAGCAGATAGTTGTAACCATAAGAGCGAAATCAAATAGATTATCTTCAAAGGGGAGCGCTTCTGCCACTCCATCAATCACTTCAATACCTCTTTTCTGAGCCACTTCCCTCATCGCTTTCGATGGTTCGACCCCGACTCTAATCCCCAAAGGTGCAGCGAAACGTCCTGTCCCTACACCAATTTCAACTCCCGCTCCTCTTTTCGGCAATAGAAGTCTTACTGCCTGAAGTTCGGATTTGTAGGCAAACATATTTTTCTCAAACCATTCTTCGTACTTGTCCATATGTTTCTCAAAGGGTTCCACTTTTGGCATGGCCTTATACCAAATCTACAAAGAGATATCACGCATAACAATGTGTATTATTTTCATTTACATGACTGCTCCACAGGCATATTCACTGTATCTATTTTGCCTTTTCTTTCTCTACCCTTTTGAGTCTTTCTGTGGCCTTAGCTAACTCCTTTCTTAAGGCAACCATCTCTTCTCGCAATCGAGATGCCTCATCATGTTCAGGGGCATAGATATCCTGTGGCAAATCATGCTCACTGCATGGACTCGCCCCCTCGGTCTGGCCATTCAGGTAAGCTTTTATCACTTCCCTCACCATACCAGAAATCCCGGTAACCGCTTGAATACCGAACTGCTCAAAAAAACCGATGGCCTTAGGTCCCATACCACCGGCAATGATTACCTGGGCGCCTATACCCTTTATAAAAGTAGGCACCTCGCCTGGTTCGCCATGGCTTCCGTAGAAGGGGCTTTGTAGAGCCTTGACCTCTTTGATCTCCATGTCATCAACATCCACAACTACATAGTATGGACACCTACCAAAATGGTGGCTTAAAACTGCCTCCAATCCCCTATCGTCGTCTGTAGCTAATGCAATTTTCATATTCTTACTCTTCTTTCATCTTGATTATTCATTTTATATTTCTACCCTCTTTTCGGCTAACTCGATAGTATGGGAATTTCCTTTTTTAGGCAGGATCTTCAGGATAAAAAGAATATAAGAAGATCATGTTAATCCCTGGCCCAGACCTTATTTTGATGGCCGTATTTCAGGGGACGTTACTTCTAAAATATTACTGGGATATAAGTTTAATCCGAGTAAATCGCGCCCCTGGCCTAGAGCTGATTATTTGGCTATATGCTTGCATACATCGAACATGCGCCAGGGCGGACTTGTTAATCCGCCATACTTCTGGCGGATTAATCCTGTCAAAAAAGATTCCGCCGCAGGCGGCTAAGTTCTATTAGATCCTCGCATGGTCTCTTCCTGCCAAATATAAAGGTCTTTTTATCTGCTCGACAGGCCTTAGTTCTATTAAGTATTCTACTTAGCCGCTTTCTCTAATTCCTTAATCCTTGCATCGATCTGATCCATCTGCTGCTTTAGCATCTGGGCCTGGTCCCTTAAAAATCCTATCTCCTGCTCTGGTGCCATAGGTGGACCAAAAGGTGACATACCTGGTGCCCCAAATCCCCCAGGTGGTGGATAATTAGGTTGACCATAGGGTGACATTCCTGGTGCCCCATACCCTCCTGGTGGTGGGTAATTAGGTTGTCCATAGGGCGACATTTCTGGTGTTCCATACGCTCCCGGTGGTGGATAATAGGGCATCTGCCCCATACCTCCATAGGGATAACCCCGGGGTCCTTCCATAGGATAACCCATTCCCATGGGGGGTCCCCAGGGAGAAGGCCAATCTGCATATGGGTAATATCCGTAATACATATCCGTCTCCTTTTCTTAAATTATTTGTTATCAATAAGTATAATCCTTCTTTACCACTTGAGACCTTTGAAAAATGGCCGCTCTGTCATTGCGAATCCGCCAAAGTTCTCTAGCGGATGAAGCAATCCCTGGCCCAGACCTGGCATGCAAGGGCTGAGTTCTATGGATTATACACCCGAAGCATTACA
>JAUWNK010000076.1 GCA_030612685.1 Desulfobacteraceae bacterium | reverse complement strand
CTGGGTATGCCTGATCTCGGCCAAGAGCGATACCACCAATCTCATCCGGGACTACGAGTCGGACCGCGAATATAACATAGGGACGACTGCGGTTCGCCTGGGGATCCGGGCTGTCTGGTGGCTGCGGCTGGGCCTGGTCCTGGCAGCTGCCGGTCTTCTCCTTTTTGCCGGCTGGTGGGAGGCTTTCAGCCTGCTCCCCGCCTTGCTGGTAGCCGCCATCATAGTTCTGGAAATTCTGGCGATCTTTCGACCAGGCTATTACTTGCTAAAACAGCGATTGCTGTTAAGGCTGAGCTATACTGCCGGTGGCGGCCTCTTTGTTCTGTTGAGTGGTTAGGTCAACTTTATGAGCTGAATGCGTGTTTTGATTGAGGAGGTAGCACATGGCTACATTGATGAAAGGCATCAACCAGTTGAAGAGGATATCTTTGAGGAGGGGTTAACCCTTAATGAAAAGGCTGCAAGCCTTCTTCGTATCAACACGACAAAATAGGCTTGAATGACTCTTTTCATTCAAGCTGATAAATTTATATATTGTATGTGTGCTATTTAGGTTGAGACTAAATGATTCTGCTATAAGTCATAAGATAGACTGCCTCTAGAAAACTTTCCAATACAGTTTGTAGTCTTCAATCCAGACAGCATAATAGCTGGGCCGACAGGTAATTCTGGAGGAGTGAACCCGCCATCTTCCGGTTAGGCCCCCTAACTTGACAGGACACCCTATTTCATCCCAATAAAACGACAATCCCGAGGCTCCTGGAATTAAGGTTCCAGGGGTCTTTTTTGTGCCTAAAAATAATGTTTTTATAAAGTAATTTGGCTTTTTATCTTTTATATTTAAAAGGAGTCAGTGGACTAAAACAACAGAATATTTGTATTAAATAGAATTTTCATAATTCCATTTGAAAAACTGTTACTTCTCAATAAGTTCGGGTAATTCCGTGCCAATTCTATTTGCCGTCATTGCGAGGAGCGGAGCGACGTGGCAATCTCATTGCTATAATAGAGATTGCTTCGCTTTGCTCGCAATGACAGAACCCGAACTTATTGAGAAGTTACTCTCAATAAACCTAACACCTTGACTTTACAGATATTTTAAAATATTTTCGTCTTGTAAACAAAAGTCCAATGAATTAGGGGGAAGCCAATGGAGACTAATTTAAGGGAAAGAATAGGGTTTGTTGAGGGAGATATTACAAAGATAGATGTGGATGCCATCGTTAATGCTGCCAATACTTCACTTTTAGGCGGTGGGGGTGTTGATGGGGCTATACACAGGGCAGCTGGTCCGGAACTTCTTGCTGAAACGAGAAAGATAGGTGGTTGCCCAACTGGTGAGGCACGTGTAACAGAGGGATATCGATTACCTGCTAAATGGGTTATCCATACAGTCGGTCCAATCTGGTCCGGTGGGTTTGGGGATGAGGATGAATTGCTGACAAGTTGCTATAGAAATTCCCTTGAGGCAGCTTTGGAGATAGGTGCCACTACGATCGCCTTTCCATCCATAAGTACTGGTGCCTACCGGTTTCCTATGGAAAGGGCAGTAAATATTGCCTTAAGAGAAACTAAATTCTTCCTTCAAAACAACCAATCTATCAAAAAGGTTATCTTTGTATGTTTTGGTAGAGAGGTTTATAATAAATATCAGGAGGTATTTAAAGAGGTATTTCATTAAAAAGCCCATCACAGTAATGACATATGGGCAAGAAATGATGTTACCTGATTGAAATATATGAGGGGGTTTTCTTTGTGGTCAACATTTTAATTGTTTATCGCTCTCAAACAGGCAAGACAAAAAAAATGGCCGAGGCCGTAGCCAGAGGGGCAAACTCTATAGAAAATGTAAGGGCCACCCTTAAAGAGGCAATGGAAACGACCCTTGATGATCTTCTTGGTTGTGATGGGTTGGCTATTGGCTCCCCTGAGTATTTCGGTTACATGGCTGGCGCTATAAAGGATTTCTTTGACCGGACTTATTATCAGGCTCGGGGCAGGAAAGAAATATTTAAAAAACCCTACGTAATATTCATCTCTGCTGGCAATGACGGGCAAGGGGCCTTGAGAAGCATTGAAAGGATCTGTATAGGCTATCAGTTTAAAAAAGTTTATGATCCGGTCATAGCCAAAGGAGAAATTGATGAGACTATTTTAGCTCAATGTGAGGAACTGGGAAAGGTTATAGCTGCTGGCTGCGAGGCTAGGATATATTAATCTTCATACATTCCTGGAAAATAATGTTAAATCATTTATACCCTAAATAGAGGTTTTTGAAAATGAGAGCAGATAATATGGACCATGATTACACCGAAAAGATAAAAGCCAATATCATAGAGTTAGGTGCAAATCTTGTTGGTATAGCAGATACTGAGCCTTTAACAAAGCTTACATTAGACCCGCCAAATCTATTAGATTCCTTTCCTAGGGCAATTTCTATTGCTCTCAGGCTTCCCACCGCTGTATTTGAACAGATAATCGACCAGCCTACTCCTCTTTACTCTTCTGTTTACCATTCTGCTAACAGGATCCTTGACCAAATTGCCTTTCACGCCACCAACCTCCTTCAAAGAGATGGGTTTAAAAGTCTACCTATTCCTGCATCTCAGGTTTTGGATAGAGAAAATTGGTATGGTGCCATCACCCATAAGGCTGTGGGCAGGGTGGCCGGGTTGGGATGGCAAGGAAAAAGCCTGCTTCTGGTGAACCCCGACTATGGTCCTCGTATCAGACTCGCCACGATCCTTACTGATGCCCCCCTAAATGTAGATAGTCCTATAAAGAATCGCTGTGGAGAATGTAACCTATGCAGGGAGGCCTGTCCAGCAGGAGCTATAAAGGGTGTTGGCACAAAAGATAATTACAAAAGCAGAGAAGAGGCACTTTACTTTTCACGTTGTGTAGATAAACTTGTTGGTGAATTTTCAAAGCTTCCCAATGTGGATGCCCCAATTTGCGGGATCTGTATCAAGGTCTGCCCCTTTGGACGTTAAGGCCTTTATTTTATTGCTATAATACATCTTTTATATTAAAGACACCCAACAATAACACTCTTTTAAGGCACAGAAAAAATAGTGACCAAGAAATACAACAACATATTAGATACGATTGGAAATACACCTATCGTTCCTATAAGGCATCTTAACAAAAACGATAAGATCAAGATATTTGCCAAACTTGAGTCTTTTAATCCCGGCGGATCTATTAAAGATAGAATAGCCCTTTCCATGATTGAAGAGGCAGAGAGAAATGGTCAATTAACCAAGGATAAAATAATTGTAGAGGCCACAAGCGGCAACACTGGAATAGGGCTCGCCCTTGTTGCTGCTATTAAGGGTTACCGGTTAATGCTTACCATGTCCGATTCAGTTAGTGAGGAAAGGAGGAAGATACTGAAGGCATTAGGTGCAGATCTTATGTATACCCCATCACGTCTTGGCACCGATGGTGCTATTGAAGAGGCATATAATCTGGTCAGAAAAGAGCCAGACAAATACTGGTTAGCAGACCAATTTAATAATGAAAGCAACTGGAAATCCCATTACTATGGAACTGCCGTTGAAATTTGGGAACAGACTGGTGGAAAAGTTACCATGGTGTTAGCCGCTATGGGTACTACAGGTACGGTAATGGGTCTTTCTAACAGATTAAAGGAGTACAACCCAAAAATCAAGATAGTTGGCGTCGAGCCTTATCTGGGCCATAATATCCAGGGAATGAAAAATATGAAGGAATCCTATCGACCTGGAATATTTAACAAAGATTCCCTGGATCGCATTGTCCATATTGAAGATGAAGAGACCTTCCAGATGACAAGGAGACTTGCCAAAGAAGAAGGCATCTTTGTTGGTATGAGTTCGGGGGCAACCATGGCCGCTGCTCTTAAGGTAGCCCAAGAGATAAAAGAAGGTTTCCTTGTAGTTATATTTCCAGATGGTGGTGAACGATACCTGAGTACCAATCTATTTATGGACAGAAAAAAGACTGACATCAAATTCTATAATACATTGAACAGGCAAAAAGATGTCTTCATTCCCATAAAGGAAAACGAGGTCTCTATATATTCCTGCGGACCCACAGTATCAAAATTAATTGATCTTACCGATTGCAGGAGGTATGTCGTCGCTGACCTCCTGAGACGTTACCTTGAGTTTAAGGGTTTTACAGTAAAGCATATAATAAATATTACTGATCTGGATGATAAAACAATTCAGGGAGCAGAGGCTGCAGGTGAAGAAGTGACTACGTTCACTCAAAGATATTATCATGAATTCCTTAAAGATATGGACACCCTCAATATCAAAAGGGCAACCAATTACCCCTTGGCCAGTCAACATGTGGAAGAGATGATAGATATTACTCAAAAACTCTTAGAAAAAGGTTTTGCCTATGAAAGATTACGCTCTGTCTATTTCGATATCTCCCGTTTTAAGGACTATGGTAAACTCTCAAGGGTAGATTTAAATAAAATCAGGATGGGTAAAACGGTTGACCTTGATCAGTATGAAAAAGACAATCCAAGGGACTTTACCTTGCTTAAGAGATCAACACTGAATGAACTTAAAAGAGGGATCTTCTTTTCCACCAAATGGGGAAATCTCCGCCCAGGCTGGCACATAGAATGTGCTGCCATGGCAATGAAATATCTGGGTGAAACCTTTGATATTCATACCGGAAGCATGGACCTGATCTTTCCACATCATGAAAACGAGATAGCTATATCGGAAGCCCTTACTGGCAAGCCAATAACTAATTACTGGATTCATAATGAACTAGTAAAAGAAAAAACCATCACCCTTAGAGATGCACTAAATAAAGGTTATACAGGAAGGGAGATTCGATACTGGCTTATCAACATGCATTACAGGAAAGCTATTGATTTTTCATGGTCAAAGCTAACTATAGCTAAAAATACAGTCTCCCGTTTAGATAGATTCGTCCATAAACTCCGCTCCTGCCAAAAGGGCCCGGTTAATATAGAAATTGATCAATTAATCTATGATCTTAGGCATAAGTTTATACAGGAAATGGATGATGATCTGAATATTGCACATGCCCTGGCTGCACTTTTTGAATTTATACATCATATCAATAGTGTAATGGATTCCAAAGGCTTAGACCCATCCGATCGAGATAAGATTGAACATGCTCTCTCCAGGCTCAACTCAGTGCTAATGGTCATGGATCTGACAGGGGCAGAATCTTCTAAACAGATAGAGGAATTAATAAAAGAAAGGACCTATGCCCGTCAAAAAAAGGATTGGGCAAAGGCTGATAACATAAGAAATGAACTGAAGGAATTAGGGGTTGAGGTTATTGACACGAGAGATGGCACAACCTGGCGAAATATTTAATGAGAACTTAACATAACTCGTGATTTTCACAAAATTTATCAACCTGCGGCATCATTAGAATCCTCGCCACTAATGCTAATTGCTATAAGCCAATCATGAAATTTAACAAGGTTAAATTTCTTGGCGGAGAGAGAGGGATTCGAACCCTCGGTAGAGCTTTCGCCCCACACTCACTTAGCAGGCGAGCGCCTTCAGCCAACTCGGCCATCTCTCCGCAAATCCCGCTATAGCGAGATTACAATTTGCCACTAGCTTTTGGCTTGTAGCAATAAATTAGTACAAAACCTTCCTGCTAAAAACCAATTGCTATAAGCTACTGGTGAAATTTAGCAAGGCTAAATTTCCTGGTGGATTACAATTTGCCACTAGCTTTTGGCTTGTAGCATTATGTTTTAAGCTTGTTACGAAATGATGCTAATTGTTTTACCAGAGCGTATGCCTTGTCCTCAATGCTCTGATTTAAATCCTCATCAATATATTCATAAAGAGCTGCTAAATCAAATCCTGCAACAGTTTCATAGACAGATCTTATTGATATACCCAAAAATCGGGCAAATTCAGCATCAGAATTGTCAGCAGATCCCTCGGCAATGTTGAGCACGATAGAATTTAGAGCCCTCTCTATTTGATCTGTAAGGCCTTTATCATGTTTTTTAATGTATTTCTTAATGATATCTCGGGAAAACTTACAATAATCTTTAGTGTCTTTATAAACTCTAAAATTTTTGAATCTAAATTTCATAGAATCCCTTACGAGATTACCTTTAGCTCGCAGCCTATGGCATCATAGTTTTCCAGACACAAGCCAAAGACCACAAGCCAATAATGAAATTTGACACAATTAAGCTACCAGCGGGATTACTATTTGCTGTTATGTTTTTGCTTGCAGCATCAACGTGTTGTGGAAAACCTCTTTGCTAAAAGCTAATAGCTATAAGCCACTGGTGAAATTTAACAATGTTAAATTTCCTGGCGGAGGGAGTAGGATTCGAACCCACGGTCCACCTTAAGCGGACAACGGTTTTCAAGACCGCCTCCTTAAACCACTCGGACATCCCTCCAATGCCTTATTTTTATAGCACATAATAAAAACCCCGTCAAAATTTTTCCTGTCATTTCTATTACCCTGATAAATAAGGCCAGGTTGCCCCGATGGATTAAAAATTCTGGTTGACTTCTAATAAATATTAATATTTACTAACTATGATTAATAAAAAACATAGAAAATAACTTTTTGATATTCTTAATATGGAAGAACTCCTTACCCTAAAAGAGCTTTCAAAGTATCTGAAAATAAGCAAACCCACCTTGTATAAAATGGTTGAGAAGGGTAAAATCCCGGCCCTGAAGATAGCCAACCAATGGCGTTTCAAAAATGAGGATATAAACAGCTGGGTTGAAAAACAGAGGAAGATTAAACTATGAGGTTAAAAATGAGTGCACGATCTCAAAAGTGGCAACATCCCGGGGGTAAACTACGAGAACTCGGGCCAGAAAGCCTAACAGATACTGAACTTCCGGCCATTTTGATTTCCTCTGGTATAAAAGGCAAGCCTGCTGAAAAGATTGCTAAATAGATTCTTGCCAAATTCGGCTCATTCAAAGGAATGGCGAACCAGCCATTACAAAAATCCCTTAAGATTAAAGGGCTTGGATATGTGAAAACCATAAGGATTGCTGCTGCCTTTGAGATTGCACGGAGAATAGTAAATCAAAGATATTAGTGTGAAAAAATCATTTCTAATCTATCTAAAAAATACAATTATTCTAAGGTAGCTCTTTGTAATGAGACAAAGCTGATGCGGGAAAAATTGGATATGGATTATTAAAAAAATCCATTGCAATTGTGTATGGCAGGTATAATTGAAGATATTTGAACCCAAATTTTCTATAACAAACAAGATAAACAATTCTCTTCTTGAAATTGAAAGGACAAGGGGATTTCTGGAAGCGGCAGATTTGATGCTGGCAATCATCTCCACATCTACTACCCACTTCCTCTGAGCGAAAAAGAATTGCTCAATTATTATCTTTAGCCATCTCCTTAATTATTTTTTCGACCACCTGATCAGGATTTAATTTCGTGGTGTCAATTATCTTTGCATCTTTGGCTGGTTTAAGTGGAGATAGTCTTCGATTCATATCCTGATAATCTCTCTTGATGAGATATTCCTTTACCTTTTCCCTTGAAATAGATTCTCCCTTTTTTTGTCTCTCCTGGAATCTCCGTTTCACCCGTACATCTGATGACGCATCGAGATAAAATTTGTGCTTGGCTTCTGGAAAGACAACTGTTCCCATGTCTCGGCCTTCTGCCACTAATAGACCTTTAGATCCGATTTTCCTCTGAAGCTTAACCATTACCTTCCTGACTGTATCAAGTGCCGATACATTCGATGCCATTAAATCTATAACAGGCTCTCTGATAGCCTCAGTAACATCATCATTTCCCATATAAATCTTGTTTGTATCACCTTCATGGATAAACTTTATATCGAGGCTATTACAGATTTTGGCTATTTCCTTTTCATTTTTTAAACCTATACCTGCCCTCTGGATGGCAAGTCCAACTACCCTGTACATTGCTCCTGTATCAAGATAGGGATAATTTAGTCTTTTAGCCAGGAGGCGGCTAACAGTGCTCTTTCCTGACCCTGTTGGTCCATCTATGGTTATTATAGGGCTCAATTTAAGAGAGGATCTTCTCGAGGGTTTTTACAAACCTCTTATTCTCTTCCGGTAGACCTACATTTATCCTGATATAATCACTCAATCCAAAGCTTTCCATAGATCTAACAATAACCCCCTCCCTGAGCATACGCTGGTATGTTTCTCCTGCGCCGAGTGGAGTCTTAATCAGGAAAAAATTTGTTTGTGTAGGTACATATTTAAGACCTATTCGATCTAACTGTGAATAAAGGAATTCAAGACCATCCCTTGTAAGGGTAAGTGTTTTTTCCACAAACTTATCATCATCAAGGGCGGCCAAGGCTCCAACCTGGGCTAGATAATTTACATTAAAGGGCTGTCTGACAAGATTCATACCTTCTATTACCGACTCAGAGGTAAAACCGAAACCAATCCTGAGCCCGGCCAACCCATAGACCTTTGAAAATGTTCTCAGAACCACAAGTAGTGGATATGACTCTAATAATTCTACTGCGCTTACAACCTTTGGATCTGTGGCAAATTCAATATAGGCCTCATCTAAAACGACTACTACATCTGGGGAAAGGGAATTTAAAAAATGGGAGATCTCCTTCTTCTTTAAAGCCTTTCCTGTTGGATTGTTCGGGTTATTTATAAAAATGATCTTGGTTTTTGAGGATACTGCCGTAAGTATAGCTGGCAAATCAATCCAAAAATTTGATAAGGGCACTGTCACTATTTTTCCCTCAAAACTTTGGACAACCTTTTCATATAATAAGAAAGTAGGCAGAGAAAGTATAACCTCATCATCAGGTGAAAGAAAGGTATGTACAATTACCTTTATTAGCTCATTTGATCCATTGCCTAAAATAATCTTGCTCATAGGCAATCCGAACTTCTTTGCCAGTTTCTGCCTCAAATAATAACTGCTGCCATCAGGATATCTATGGATATTGTTGATGTTTTCTTTGATAGCCCTGATAGCTTTAGGTGAGGGGCCTAAGGGATTCTCATTTGAGGCCAGTTTTATAGAACCAACTATTCCTAATTCTCGCTCAAGTTCTTCTATTGGTTTTCCTGGTGGATAAGGAGTCAGGTTTTCAATGCATTCTCTGATTAATCTTTTCATATAAAATCTTCCTCTTTGTAATAGTTCACGGGGTTTCCGCCGCAAGTGGAACAGGGTTCAGGAAAAGAAAGTAAATTTTATTAACATTTTAAAGTTGGGCGGATACTTAAAGGTTTTGGGAAGTTATAAAAAAATGGCTGATCCGCCTTGGGCGGACTGACCCCTGTGAACTTTACTAATCATTGAAGGATTTTCAGGACTTGTGCGAGTTCTTCTTTGATTTCCTTTAAAAAAGTATCAGGTGGCGGAGCGCTACCTTTCTTAACAGACTTGAGCCTTCTCCTTACACCTTCTATTGTTAGTTTCTCTTCATAGAGGAGTTTTTTTATCTCTCCGAGGGCTTCAATGTCTTCACGTTGATAGATCCTCTGTCTTGAATCTGCCCTTTTAGGCCTAAGGGTGGGAAACTCCGCCTCCCAGTAGCGAAGAACATAAGGTCTTACGCCAACTATTCTGCTCACCTCACCGATCCTGAAAAAGCGTTTGTTATCTGGGATTTCCATTTTTCGGACCCTCTCTAAGCCTTCCGCCTGTCTGCCGGCGAATTTCCTCTATTATCTCCTCATGAATATTATTTACCTCATTGTCTGTCAATGTCCTTTCCTTTGACCTGTAACTAATCCCTAAAGCCAGGGCCTTTTCCTGGGGGACAATCTGTTTTCCCTGGTAAATATCAAATATATCCACGGATTCAACCAGGCCTTTTCCTATCCCCTTTACAATACTTATGAGCATGGCACTCTCTATAGAGCGATTAACTATAATAGAGATATCTCTCCTGACTGATGGAAATTTGGCCAGAGGTGTAAATTGTTTTACCCGGGAAACTAATGGTAAAAGGGGTTCAATATAGATTTCCAGGACATAGGCTTTCTTTTCAAGTCCGTAGCCCTCCATAACCTCTTTTGAAACCTTGCCAATAGCACCTATATCAGAGCCGGAGGAGGAAATTCGGGCATATTCATTTGGATCAAGCCCTTCTTTAAGGCTATTTCTTTTGTACTCTGCCTTGTCAATACCAAGCTCCCCCAGGATATTTTCTGCCATGCCTTTGATATCAAAAAGATCAGCATCTCGGGCTTCTTGATACCACTTTTGTGTGGACACCATCCCAGTGATCAAGGCAGCAAGAACCTGCTTTTCCTGTGGAAGCTCCTCTTCCTCTTTAATATATGTCTTTCCCCATTCAAAGATCCGCAGATCATTCTGGCCCCTTAATGAATTTAACCGAACAGTAGAAAGCAATCCGGGAATGAGGGAGGTCCTCATAACAGATTGATCTTTAGAGAGTGGATTTAAGAGTTTTACAAAGGATCGCAGGTTACTGTTCACTCCTGCTCCGAGTATATCCGCAGATTTTGGGGAGATGAAACTATAAGTAATGATTTCTGAAAAGCCCATACCTACCAAAATGGCCTTGATCCGATCCCTAAGAACAAGTTCAGAAATATCCTCTTCTGTTGGCCTGATGGCTGGAAGGGTAATCGGTATATTATTGTAACCAAATAAGCGAGCGATTTCCTCAACCAGATCAGCCTCTCTGGTTATATCCACCCTGAAAGACGGTGGACTGACCTCCATTCTGTTTTGATCAACTACCTTTACAGCCATGGTAAGGGAGAAGAGATAATCGGCCATCTGTTTTATACCAATACTTGTTCCAAGAATTTCATTAGCTCTATTAGCACGCAAGATAATCTTTGGGGTAGACCATGGCTCTGGATAACAATCTATAATTCCCCTGGCGATATTTCCTCCAGCCAATTGTTTAATAAGCATAAGCGACCTCTTTAAGGCAAAATCAACTCCTCCGATATCAATACCCCTTTCAAAGCGATATGAGGCTTCTGTGCTAAGGGAAAGTCTCTTTGAGGAACGGCGGATCATGGTGGGATTAAAGTAAGCGCTCTCTATCAATACAGTACCAGATTTTTCTGTTATCTCTGAATTAAGACCACCCATTATCCCTGCTAAGGCTACAGGCCCTTCTCCGTCACATATCATCAATGTCTGATCATCCAGATCTCTGGGTTGTTCATCTAAGGTGGTAAAGATCTGACCATTTTCTGCCCTTTTGACCACTATTTGTCTGTCCGCCAATAGGTTGTAATCAAAGGCATGTAAGGGTTGTCCCAACTCCATAAGGACATAGTTGGTTATATCGACTACATTATTTATTGATCTGATTCCTGAGACATGGAGCCTGTACCTCATCCAAAAGGGAGACGGGCCAATTTTCACACCTTCCACCAGACCGACTGTGTACCGAGGACAACCCTGGCTATCGAGGATGGTCACAGAAGCTAAGTCCTCAATCAGCGTATCACTTTCTTCAATGTGGATCTCTGGCATCGAAATCTTTTTGTTAGTCAGGGCTCCTATATCTCGTGCAATACCCACTATAGATGCACAGTCAATCCGGTTGGGAGTCAGGGTAATATCCAGGATCCAGTCTTCCAGATCCATGGCATCGGAAAGGGGCTGGCCAGGTCTGAGGTTATCAGGGAGGATCATAATGCCTGTATGATCATCTGTTAGACCCATCTCATCTTCTGCCAAGAGCATTCCCTGAGATATTTCATCTCTTATCTTGCTCTCTTTGATGAGCATGCCATCAGGAAGGCTTGTCCCTGGCAAGGCCAGGGGCACAAGATCGCCTTTACTCATGTTTTTAGCTCCACAGACTACAGATACCTCCCCTTTTCCTACATCTAATTGACAGATGGATAGCCTATCGGCACGGGGATGTAGTTTAATATCCAGGATCCTAGCTACGGTAAGGTCGTTAAGGTTTTGGGCCTTATGCTCAAGGCCTTCAACCTCAAGGCCTGCCATAGTGAGCGATTCTGCCAGCTCAGCAGGTGTTTGATCAATATCTACAAATTCTTTCAGCCAATTAAGGCTAACTTTCATTAGAAAAGTTCCTAAAATTATAAGTGCCCGCCTTGTCCCGCAGAGCGAGACGAGCAGGCCTAAAGTGGTTTAAAATGTCTGGTTTAAACGAGTATCTAATAACTAATAACGATTAACTATTTTTTAAAACTGCTGTAAGAACCTAATGTCATTCTCAAAAAAGAGCCTGATGTCATCCAGGCCGGATTTAAGCATGGCTATCCTTTCAACTCCCATACCAAATGCAAAGCCAGAGATACTTTCTACGTCATAACCAACGATCTTGAATACCTCCGGATCTACCATACCGGAGCCAAGTATCTCAAGCCAGCCGGTATGGGAGCAAACCCTGCAACCTTTACCCTGACAGACAACGCACCTAATATCCACCTCTGCGCTCGGTTCAGTAAAGGGAAAGAAACTGGGTCTAAATCTAAGGTCTGTGTCAGGACCAAACATCTGGTGGGCAAAGGTTGTAAGTGTCCCCTTTAGATCTCCAAAGGAAACCCCTTTATCTACCAATAGCCCTTCTACCTGATGGAACATTGGGGTATGACTTATATCTGAATCAGGGCGATAAACCTTTCCTGGGGCCACTATGCTCACTGGTGGTGATGTGTTTTCCATTATCCTAATCTGCATTGGGGAGGTATGGGTTCTTAAGACAACATTATCAGAGATATAGAAAGTATCCTGCATATCCCTGGCAGGATGATCTTTAGGCATGTTTAGGGCCTCGAAGTTGTAATAATCGAGTTCGACTTCAGGCCCTTGTACGACCTGAAAACCCAACTTTACAAAGATTGTGCATATCTCTTCCGTTATCTGGGTAATAGGATGTAAGTGACCTGTTGGGGTTCGTCTACCAGGGAGGGTTATATCAAGAGCTGATACCTCTTTGGCATCTTTCCTAGTCAGAGAATCCGATACTGACTGGAATTCTTCAGTTAGCTCCTCTTTTACCTGGTTGGCAAGCCTTCCTATGGCAGGCCTTTGCTCTTTTGGTAATTCTTCTAATCTCTTTAAAAGTAGGGTAAGGAAACCTTTCCTGCCAAGATAACTCTGCCTTAATTTTTCTAAATCAGACCTTTCAGCAACTGATTCCAACTTTTTTAAGACCCTGGTTTTTAATTCAAGGAGTTCATCCTTCAATGTAAAGATCCCTCTTAGATTTACAAGTATTCAGCCATCCGTGTTTGTTGAGTTTGTTGTGTTTATTGTGTTTTTTGGTATCTGGGTCCGCTGTGGAGGAATTGAATAATTTATATAGCAGGATTAATCACCCTGCCATCCGGGCTACCTCTGAGAAGCCTTGAGGATCGCTGACAGCCATTTCAGCCAGGATCTTTCTGTCTAATTCAATACCTGTCTTTTTAAGTCCCATAATAAGTTTGCTATAAGAAAGCCCGTTTTCTCGAGCAGCTGCATTAATCCTCACAATCCAGAGTCTTCTGAAATCACCTTTTCTCCTTTTCCTGTCTCTGTAGGCATATTGTCTGGATCTCATTACAGCTACTGTGGCGGTCTTTAAGAGCTTGCTTCTGCCGCCTCTATATCCTTTTGCGGCCTTAAGGATCTTT
>JAUWNK010000155.1 GCA_030612685.1 Desulfobacteraceae bacterium | reverse complement strand
TTCCTTCCAATTCAGCCTGGTGATGTCCCTGAAACTTATGCAGATATAGAAAAGACAAAAAAGATGCTGGGCTTTAATCCCAAAATCTCAATCAGGACAGGAATTAGGAAATTCCTTAGTTGGTATAGGAATTATTATAATATAAACTGACTTATTAAGATCTTGCCAATATTATAAAAGCTGCATTAAGCGTTTTTTTATTGACAATCCTTTTTGGTTTATTTATACTTCTCTGAAAATTTTTCAAAGGCAAAGGATATGGCAAAAAAATTATACTTTTCAATCAATAAATATTTTGTTTATTACTTTTTTTGCTTTATCTTTGTCCGCGGCCCTGATTGAATGTGGAAATAAAATGATTATCAGGCCGTGGAAAAATTCCACGGCCTTTTTTTATCATTAAATTAATAAGAGAGAGGATAGTAGATGTCTGTTTCTAAAAAAATTCGAGGCTCAATAGAGAATGCGTCATGGGTAAGGAAGATGTTTGAAGAGGGTGCCCTTCGAAAGGAAAGATATGGCCCTGAGAACGTCTTTGATTTTAGCTTAGGAAACCCAAATATTGAACCCCCAGCCAAGTTTAAAGAGGTATTAAAGGAATTAGCTTCAGATGATTCTTTAGGCAAACATAGATATATGCCTAATGCCGGATTTGTTGAAACACGGAAGGCAGTAGCTGATTATTTGAGTAATCTCAATAAGTTATCCTTTGGCCCTGAGGATATTGTCATGACGGTGGGAGCAGCTGGGGCATTGAATGTGGTTCTGAAATCTATCCTCAATCAAGGGGATGAGGTAATTATCCCGTCTCCCTATTTTATGGAATACAGTTTTTATATAGACAATTATGGTGGTATTTCCAAAACGGTCAATACCAACTCTGACTTTTCCCTTGATCTTCTTGCAATAGAAAGGGCTCTAAGGTCCAATACTAAAGCAGTATTAATAACCAACCCAAATAATCCAACAGGAAGGGTTTATAGGAAGGATGAACTGAGTCAATTAGGGGAGCTATTGACCCAATACAGCCAAAAATATGGCGATCCAATCTATCTGATATCTGATGAACCATATAGTAAGATTATCTATAATGGTTTGATATGTCCTTCTATATTTGATATATATAAAGAGAGTTTTTTAGTAACCTCATTTTCGAAAGATATATCGCTTCCTGGGGAAAGGATAGGATATATAGCTTTTCATCCCCTAATTGCTGATAAAGATATCATTATAGATGCACTCGTTCTATGTAACAGAATCCTTGGATATGTGAATGCGCCGGCATTGATGCAACGGTTGATACCGTTTCTGTTGGGGCATAGTATTGATGTAACTCTCTATAAACAAAAAAGAGATATGCTTTGTAAAGGACTGGAAGAGGCTGGTTATAGTTTTATAACGCCAGGAGGTACTTTTTACCTTTTTCCTGAGACCCCTATTCCAGATGATGTAGCGTTTGTTAGGTCTCTACAAGAGGAGAATATTCTTACAGTGCCTGGAATTGGTTTTGGCGGCCCTGGGCATTTCAGGATCGCTTACTGTGTAGAGGATGAGACAATTGAAAAGGCCCTCCCTGGTTTTGCCCGGGTAATGGAAAAATATAGATAGGTACGTTATTATGTATTCGAAGGTACTTCTTCTCAGGTTCCCTCGAGAGATTGTCAATGAGGCTATTGTGGTCAATTTAGTAAAAAGATTTGACCTCACCTTTAATATATTAAAGGCTACCATCTATCCCAGAAAAGAAGGCCTCATGGTTATGGAACTAACCGGCAATAGAAAAAACTACAAATCCGGTGTCAGATATCTGAAAGATCTTGGTGTCAAGGTAGAAAGCATAAGTCAGGATATCAAGAGAAATGAGGAAGCATGTTTTCATTGTGGTGCCTGCACAGCAGTTTGTCCTACAGGGGCTCTATACATTGAAAGGCCAGAGATGACTGTTGCCTTTGACAAAGAAAGGTGCAGTGCCTGCGAACTATGCGTAATAGCTTGTCCTGCCAAGGCCATGGAAGTCAACTTCGACAGAGGCCTGCTCGAGTAATTCTTAAATACTGAGCCATACCCCATCTTCTTTAGGGGGATTATTTGTGTCCAGTGAAGCAAGATATTTCATCACCCAGGTTCTCCATGTGTAAAATAAACCATAGCTTTTACGGGATAGAGATCTGTTGAGGTCTGCCTTAAGGATAGTACCCCTTTATCTCCCTGCGTAAAGATTCCCTGTTCAACTCAATGGTATATATTCCTTTGATAAACCAATACCATATCTGCTAAACTCGAATCGGTTGTCCAAAAAACGTAACATTTTAGCCCTTTGAAATTACCTGGTGAATGAGCATGGGGATGTCTTTTTTTACCATGCCCTCACAAGAACTAGTCGGTAGGCCGCTTCAATCCAGTGCAGACGGACAAAGTTCCTAGAAGACAATGACGAGTTGCTCGTGCACACGGTTTGAAGCGGCACGCTGTGGCCCCCTGTTAGAGGGCATGATGTAAAAAAAGACATCCCCATGCTCATGCGTCTCACCAAGGATAACTATGTAGCCTTTAATAAAGACCAGGAATAGTTTTCAAAGAGCTAAAATGTTACAAAAAAACTAATCCGGGTAAAGCTGTTAAAGGTTAAATGATATCGAGAAAAAAGACAATTGCTATAGCTCTTAGTGGTGGGGTGGATAGTTCTTATGCTGCATATATTTTGAAGGATGAAGGGTGGAATATTATAGGGATTCATCTTCTTCTTCCCATTTCACCCAAAGAAAGGGCAGAAAAGGTAAGGATAACAAAGTTACTCGCTGATAGGCTAAATATCCCCTTACACCTTTTGGATGTAAAAGATTTTTTCCAAAAAAAGGTCATCGATTATTTTATCAACTCTTACTATCTGGGGCTAACACCTAACCCCTGTGTTGTTTGTAATTATTTGATCAAGTTTGAACAGATTATCAAATGGATCGATAGTAATAGTATTGATTATCTGGCCACAGGCCATTACGCCAGGTTAAGGAAGGCTTTAAATGGAAGATATATAGAATTACTTAGAGGAAAAGATAAACAAAAGGATCAATCCTATTTTTTACACAGGCTGAACCAATCTCACCTATCAAGGACAATATTTCCATTAGGGGATATAACAAAGGCAGAGATATACCTTTTAGAAAAGGAAAGGGGGATATCACAGCCAATTTATCCTGAAAGCCAGGAGATATGCTTTATTCCTGATAACAATTATAGGTCATTTTTTAAAAGACAGGTAAATAAAAAGATATTATCATCTGGTAATATAATTGACCTTGAAGGAAATGTACTTGGTGTTCACCCCGGTACCTATACATATACTATCGGGCAAAGACATGGGCTTGGCATAGCTTCTCGAGAGCCTCTTTATGTATATCAGATCAGACCGGATACAAATGAGGTTTTAGTGGGTCCGAGGGAAGCATTGTTTACCAAAACCCTCACAGCAGAAGATTTTAGCTGGATAGTAGCTCAACCAGGTAAAAAGAGGGTAAGGGTGCAGGCACAGATAAGATACAGACACAAGGCAGCTGATGGTACCCTCACTATTATTTCACCCAACCTTGTCAAGTTTGAATTTGATCATCCCCAATGGGCAATAACCCCTGGCCAGGCCCTCGTGTGCTATGACAGAGAAAAGGTTCTTGGGGGAGGATGGATAAGAAAGTAAAAAGTGCCTAAATTTTGAAGTGCCTAAAATGCCTAAAATTTAATCAGATTTTAATTTTTAACTTTAGCTCACTTTAGTTCACTTGATTTGATAAGATGTCGAAATCCTTCAAGATAATAACTCTCGGTTGCAAGGTAAACCAGTACGAATCTGCCTTTATTGAAGAATCATTGATAAATATGGGCTGCCAAAAGGCCAATCAAGATAGGGAGGCAAAGCTTGTAGTCATCAATGGCTGTATCGTTACCGCCAAGGCAAGTTATCAATCAAGGCAGACTATAAGAAGGGCTATAAGAGAAAATCCTGAGGCTATTATTTCTGTTATCGGATGCTATGGGCAGGTTTTTCCCGGTGAATTATCTAAAATTAATGGATTAGATTTAATTACAGGAAATAAAGGAAAGAGCTTTCTTCCTGAGCTTTTATTTAATGCCAGTCACCATAATCCGCCCCTTATTTTAAAAGAGGACTTCGGAGCCTCTACCCCTTTTGAATCGATTCCTATCAAAAGATTTTCAGATAGAACCAGGGCCTTCTTGAAGATACAGGATGGATGCGAATCCTTCTGCTCTTATTGTATTGTCCCTATGGCCCGGGGTCCTCTTAGGAGCCTTGAGCCTGATAAAGTTCTCAGAATACTTAAAGGCTTAGAAAGAAGTGGCTATAAAGAAGTTGTGCTGACAGGCATTCACCTTGGGAGATATGGCTCAGATTTTAGGAATAATATAAACTTAACTAAGCTACTAATTGAGATTGGCAAGAATAAATTTTCACTGAGGATAAGGCTCAGCTCACTTGAGCCAACAGAGATAGAAATAGGGTTGATTGAATTGATGGCGAGCCATAAATGGCTTTGCAATCACTTTCATATATCTTTACAAAGCGGTGATGATGCGGTCTTAAAGAGGATGAATAGGCACTATACATCCAGGATGTTCACCAGGGTAGTAAGTGATATAAATCGCCTTGTTCCTGATGTTTCCATTGGAGTTGATGTTTTGGTTGGCTTTCCTGGAGAAACTGACAGAGCATTCAATAATACCTTTGATCTCATAAAAAATATGCCTATAAGTTATCTTCACGTTTTCCCCTACTCAAGAAGAGAGGGGACTGCTGCAGCAGACTTGTCTGGTCAACTTGATCACAAAAGGATCAAAGATAGGGCCTTTCTCTTAAGGGTTCTTGATAAAAAAAAGAGAAAGATCTTCTGGAGCAGTTTAAAGGGCGAAACCTTTTCGGTTCTAACTGAGGGATGGGTACCTGGAGATGGAAATCTTATCAGGGGCTTGAGCGATAATTATGTTAGGTTTACCTTTCCTTCCAAAAGTCTTATTAAAAATAAAATTGTAAAGTTAAGTGCGGAAGGTGTAACAGAAAAGGGAATCAAAGGCCAGCAATTAGGAACTTAAGGGCTTCGCCCCAATTGGAATATTGGCCCGCCCTGTCGCGACTTTTCTGGAATACGCTTTTGTCGCTGCAATATTTCAGGAACTGAGTTCGTGCAAATCCTGATTTATAAGCCAGGTCTGGGCCAGGGAAGAATGGAAAGTTGGAATGATGGGTTTAAAGGAAGGAAAAAGATTAAATTTAATCTTTTCCGTTTTTCCATTATTCCATTATTCCAAGACTCCATTATTCCATCTGGATGGAATTAAACGACTACTATTAAAAGACATATGATTCCAAAGTGCCGTAGAAGTTTCGATATTTAGGATTCATTTTATTTCCAGAATTTCGAATTCCTGGATACCGCCAGGGGTTTTTATCTTGATAGAATCCCCTTCCTCATTGCCAATGAGGGCTTTGCCTAAAGGAGAAGAAACCGATATCTTGCCATCCTCAGGGTCAGACTCATATTGCCCAACTAGCTGGTATATTACATTCTGGTTGTTGGCAATGTTTCTCAGCTCTACTGTTGTGCCAAAGACAATCCTCTCAGTTGGCACTTCATCTATCTCAATTACATCTGATCTGCTAATTGCCATCTCTAGCTCATTTATTTTGGCCTCTAAAAAGGACTGTCTTTCCTTGGCTGCATGGTACTCTGCGTTCTCAGCTAAATCACCATGAGATCTAGCCTCTTCAATGGCCTTTATATTCTTTGGCCGCTTAACAGTAAGAATATTTTGCAATTCCTGCTTTAATTTTTCCAATCCTTCTCTTGTGATTGGCACTTTATCTATCATTAACGATCTCCTCCCTATAGTTGAGCCTCTAATCAGTCCTTGTTTTTAACATTATAAATTATCATTTCAAATATAAACCGTCAAACAGTTAATTTACTAATCATGACCCAAAATTTAATGCCCTTTTTTTGCAAAATGATGTCACTATATGGAGCTCAAGTGTACTAAAAAAGAATGCAGTGCCAATTACTATGGCCGTCATTTGCTACTTCTCAATATAGCGTAAACAAAAGTGATGGATTTTGAATGAGAATATCAAAAGATCCTTGTGACTACACTCAATGCTCAAAAACGCTCCTAATAGACTTGTTCAAATAAAAGGGCATCTTATCTCGCCCCGACAAGATGCCCTTTATTGCCGTATTGCAGTAAACTATAATTTTTTGACGTTCTTGGCCTCAGGACCCCGGTCGCTCTCTTCCACATCAAAGCTTACCTGGTCACCTTCATTGATGCTCTTAAAACCAGGCGTATCAATGGAGGAGTAGTGAACAAATAAGTCCGGACCGTCTTCCCGCTCAATGAAGCCATATCCCTTTTTATCACTAAACCACTTTACTGTTCCTTGTGCCAAAGTGCTGACCTCC
>JAUWNK010000056.1 GCA_030612685.1 Desulfobacteraceae bacterium | reverse complement strand
GGTGACAAGTTCGCTGACCCTGAGGCCGGATGAATAAAGTAGCTCCAAAATAGCCAAATCCCTGAGCCCCACCTCTTTTTCCCTGTCAGGTTGCGCCAGCACGGCGAACATATCGTCTATAGGGAGGTAAGTAGGGATATACTTTTCTTGTTTGGGGGTCATTATCTCTGCTGCCGGATTTAGATGGGAAAGTCCTCTAAATTCTAAATACTTGAAAAAGGATTTTAATGCCGAAAGCTTCCGGGCAATTGTTGTTCTCCGGCATTTATCAAAGAGATTTCCTAAATATGATCTGATGAGCATGTAGTCTACAAGGTCAATTTCTGGATCGCCTTTTTTTATTCCCCTTTTGGTTGAAACAAATTTGCTAAATTGGTTCAGATCGCTTTCATAGTTCCTTATTGTATGTACTGAATATCCCCTTTCTGTCCGGATATATCTGATGAAAGAAGTTATTAGTTTTTTCATTCTATTTGCACAACTTCTTGGTAGGAAATTGAAAATAATATTAATCTAAATAGTTTATCATAGTTGTCAATATAAGCAATTAAAAATTTATTTATCAATATTGGCATATACTCTTTAACATATGGATGATCAGGGTTTATTGGATATTTTTGGGGGCAGGGATCAAGCGAGAGCGCTGCAGGAAGGGAGGCCCACCGTCCTGCCCAGGGACAAAGCGGACAGGCACGAGCGGGCATGGCCTTGCGAGGTAGGCGGGACCGAGCGCTTAAAGCTTTTTTATAGCCTTTTCAAATAGCTCATTAATGGACATAGTTATCTCGGATGCCTCTTTTAGAAGCCTAACAACATCCTTTAAACCTTCTATATCCGCCTTCTTTGACCATTCAAGGTAGGTTTTGGTATGCTCTATATTGTGCTTAATCCAATATTCTAACAGCTTGCCAAGTTTTTCCCTTTCTGATAATTTACCTTGACCCTCAATGTGTGCATCGTCATGGTGATGATGGTGATTCATTTAAAGCCTTCTCCTATCAACTTTTTAAACATTTACCCCGTTAAATCGCCGAAAGGGGGTTCTCGCCTGGGGGCGGGAAATTAACAGGTTTTATTCTTCTTCCAGCAAAATCCTGTGATCAACAAGATTCAACTCCTTGATCCTTGCTTTAATTGTGCGCTGTCCACCAAAAATGTCCAGAAGATATATACCATCTTTCTCAGGTCTTAGCGTGTCCACACTTTCCATAATGAGTTTTTCTTCCCCATCTTTTATGATATATGCATTGGCCTCACACATTTTTCCCTCCTTTTAATTGAAATAAGAGCTAAGATCAAAAAATTTTAAAAAAAAACCAGAAAGGAGTTTCAATCATTTCATTTATTTAAGCCTTTCTGGCTTTCTTAAATTTGTATCTTTTTTGCAGCTTCTTGCCACAGTTAATGAAATTAATTTAAAATAGATAAATATACTTGTCAACAGAAATTGACGATTACCGTCTCTGCCTGAAAAATAGATAAAGGAATATGGGCCTCAGTTTTCCAGAAAAGGGATACACCTGGCTGACAATACCTCGCTTTTGTTTGGGTGGATCATAGGGGGGAGAGACTTGGGTGTCAGGCAAAAAAAGTATCGCAAGATCTGGTATGTGGGATTCATTAGGTCATTGGAAGGCTTACGGGAGACTGTGATGGCTAGTGATATACAGGGGCGGAGAAATGAGAAGCAGCTGAGATTGTGTCTTTTCCACAGAATTCAAGCAACCAGGTCCCTTCGACCCCATTGCTCCTTTTAAATTAGGAGACATAAGTCTCAATGGAATAATCAGGCTCTATATAGAGATAATCCTCACATGGTGGGACCTGAGAACCTGAGTAATCTGAGTGGATATGTGCTGGTGGAGAATTGGCTCTCTTGGGTGGCGCCTTGGACTTCAAATCCCTCGTTTGTATTTATCCAGAAATCCTATCCAGCTCACCGTCAGGGTTATGGAGCCGAAATCCTCCTCCACCTTGCCTTTGAGGATATAGGGGCGCATCTCATTCAGTATGTGGCAGAATTGATTATAGACTTCCGGAAAAAACACGGTTTCATAAAGGCCGGTGGTATCCTCAAAGGATACGAATTTCATGGGCTCCCCATCCTTGGTATGCACTGTCTTGCCAGTCACCAGCCAGCCGATGGTGGTCACTCTTTTCCCTATATGGGCACGGAGGTCCCGAGCCCTGACAAAATCCAAACCTTTTAAAATATTCTCGTATCGCTCGAGGGGATGGAGGGAAAGTAGAAGGCCCAGGGTTTCCAACTCATGTTTCAGCATGAGACTTTTTGGGTAAGGAGGTTGTTTTAAGGGAGAGAGAATAGTAGGGGTGGAGAACAGGGTAGGGAGTTTTTCTTCCTGATGTTTCCTGCCAAAGAATCGAAGGGCCTGCCACATCAGAGAGGGCCTATTTATGCCACAGGCGATGCTGTCAAAGCAGCCCGCCTTAATCAAGATCCTCACATCTTGGAGATGGAGATAGCGGCCAACTCTGAGCAGAAAATCCTCAAAGCCAGTGAAGGGACCATTCTTGTAACGCTCATGAATGATGAGCTCCCTACCCTCCTGGGATAGGGCCTTTAACTGCATGAGGCCAACCTGGATCTCTCTGTTCTTTCCAGTATATTTGGTCTCACTCTGGTTGATATCAGGAGGCAGGATCTTGAGCCCCATTCGCCTTGCTTCCGACAGATATCCAAATGTGGAGTAATAGCCACCGCCGTTGGAAATCACAGATGCCATGAACTCGGCCGGATAATGGGCCCTGAGATAGGCGGATTTGTAAGCCACCAAAGTATAGCTGGCCGAGTGGGGTTTACAGAAGCTGTAACCGTCAAAACCCATCATCATATGCCAGACATCCTCTATCACCTCCATACTGACACCCCGCTCGCAAGCCCCCAGGACGAATCTGGCATAAAAACCACGAAGCTTCTTCTCCTTATGCTTTTTGCTGACAACCTTTCTCAGGGTATCCGCCTCCGCAGGATTAAATCCGGCCAGGTGTATGGCCGCCTGGCTCAACTGCTCCTGAAAGACCATGACCCCTAAGGTCTCCTCTAAGACCGGCCTTAAAAATGGGTGGGCTGTATCCCATGGCTGGCCATGGAGCCTGGATACCCATGTGTGTATGCTCTGGTTTGAGGCTGGCCTGATGATGGAAGTGACCACCACATTGAGATGAAAGTGATCCAGCCGGGAGTACTGCTCAAAGGTAAAACCGGAGCTGACCTTTTTGAGCACCTGCCTTGTGGCGGGGCTCTCAAAATAGAAGACTCCAAAGGTGTCGCCTTGGTAAAAAATTTCCACCGTTTTGGGGTCATTGATGGGGTTCCAGCTTGCATAGTCAATGTGTTGGCCATAATTTTTCTCCACCAGATCAAGGGCATCCCGGATAACGGCAAGACTCCGGTTGCCCAAGATATCTATCTTTACAAGCCCTGCCTCTTCCACTGAATCCTTTTCCCACTGAAGCACCTGTACCCCGCTTGCGGAGATTTCCACCGGGCAGTAGCGGCGAATTTCATCGGGCACGATCACCAGACCGCCGCAGTGGACGGAGAGGTGATTGAGGTGATCCTCAAGTTGGACCGCAGCATGTAAAATCTCATCCCAGGGTTTCTTGAACTCGATCCCTCTCATCCTGGGATGCTCTGCCAGTTTCCTCCAGATATTCTTCAGGCGCCGGCCAAAACCGATTTTGCTGGTGACCCGGCTGATCTCTGCCTCGGTGAGGCCGAAGACCTTTGCCACCTCCCTGATAGCAGATCTGGCTCCATAGGTGTTATGATTGGCGACCATGGCGGTCCTTTGGTTTCCGTACTTGGCGAAGATGTAGTCAATCACCTGATCCCGTTCGTCCCATGCAAAGTCCACATCAATGTCCGGGGGATCCATCCGTCCCGGGTTTAAAAAGCGCTCAAAGAAGAGGTGGTGTTTTATGGGATCCACATGGGTGATCCCCAACGCGTAGGAGACGATGGATGCAGCAGCGCTTCCCCGGCCGCATGATCGAGGAGTCTTTCTGGTAATATCGGCTACCACCAGAAAATAGTGGGCGAAGTTTTTCTCCCGGATGATCTTCATTTCATAGGCTATTCGTTCCTTGATTTCCTGGGTAAGCTTTCCGTACCGCCGCCTGCAACCCTCAAGAGTAGCCCGGTAGAGAGTCTCATAGGCCTCCCTGTCTGTCATCTGCTCGAAACAGGGAAATATGGTGCGGTCAAAATCCCAACCCATAAGACATCTTTCGGCCACCTCAAAGGTATTAAGGATCGCCCTGGGGGCATGGGGAAACTGATCGATCATGGGCTGGGGGGCATTCAAAAAATTATGCTCTCTGCAGGTATCCTCGCACCTTAGACGGGAAAGCTTGCTGTTCAGGTCTACGGCCCTAAGTATCCGGTGAAGCGGAAACTGATCCTCCCTGATCAGATAAACCCGGTTGGTGCCCAGAGGGGGGATACTGCTTTTGCGGGAAAAGGCATAGCAGCCTGCCATGTTGTAGCCAGGGGACATTTCCACAAAAAGGCCTTCTTCTGAATCTCTTTTAAGGGCCTTGAGCAGGGTGAAGTCGTCAGAAAAGATGATGAGCCCCTCACGTCTCTCCCTCAGAGATCTTATCAGGTCGAAATCCTGGTGGCATTGGCGGTCTGAGATGATACGGCAGAGGTTAGCATACCCCTCATGGTTTCGGACCAGCAAGACAGCCCGGTGCTCATCGGCTGTAAGTTCGCTACCCACAATGGGCTGGATACCCACTTCCCTGGCTGTATGGATAAAATAGATCAATCCATACAATCCGTTGATATCGGTCATGGCCAATCTATCCATACCCTGCTCTTTAGCGGACCGGCAGAGCTCTTCAATAGAGCCCATACCCCAGCCCCGGGAATAGTGAGAATGGACATTGAGATGGACAAAGTTCATGATATTATCTCGCCCGCTCATTTCATTCGCTTGAGCCCTCAGAGTACACGGGGAATCTATTGAAGGGCATGATTGCTTAACATGATAGGGGAGAAGGTCTTAAAGCAAAAAAAGGGCAGGTTCTTTTTTCCTTAAGAACCTCTCCCCAAGTTCAATCGTATATGCTCAATATCTTATGGAGGAGCATGGATATCTTTTTTTTGCGAACGAACTAGGCAAACGCTTAGAGCTGGCTCTTTCCCGATGATCCAGGCGGGCTGCCATCTCAGGTAGAGATTGCCAGATTCAGTGAATAGGGCATTTCCTCTATGGTAGATCGCCCGCCTTTATCTGCATCTTTACCCGCCTCAGGCGGGTTTAGCCTGCATAACAGTATAAGCACTTTCGTCGCCAAAAAAAAGACATCCATGCTCCAAAGAAACAGCAATTTGAAATTTCACCCTGTTAAATCCCTGTAAGGGGCCGCCAGAGGCGGCATTTAACAGGGCAAGCAATATTTTGAGCAATTACAACATAAAAGAAAATGCAAATGAAAAAGATAAGAGTCGGATTGATAGGTGCAACAGGTTATGGTGGAGTTGGTTTAATTGAGCTCCTGATAAATCATCCCTATGTTACCATAGGCGCTCTCATGGCAAAGCACGATATTAATAAGCCAATCAGTGCAATTTATCCCCACCTGAAGGGATTCTGCGATCTACTGGTTTTTGATCCATCTGACCCTGATTGCCCAGATGACTTTGATATTGTTTTCTACGCCACTCCTGATGGCGTTGGTCAAAAAGAGGCAAGCAAATGGCTAAATAATGGAGTTAAGGTAATTGACTACAGTGGGGACTTCCGATTCAATGACAAGGATAGCTACGCTTCTTACGCTGCAAGAATTGGAAAGGCAAAGGAACATGCTGATCCTGATATTCTCCCCAACTCTATCTATGGCCTTCCCGAGCTACACAGGAGAGAAATAGCCAGCTCAGATCTGGTTGGAAATCCAGGATGTTTTGCGGTAAGCTGTATCCTCGGGCTTGCACCTGCTCTAAAATTCGGACTTATAGATAGTAAGGACATAATATTTGATGCAAAAAGCGGCGTCTCTGGTGCCGGAAAAACCCCGTCTCCAATGTTTCATTTCCCTGCCAGATATGAGGCTGTAAATGCCTATAAGGTTACCGGTCATCAACATGTATATGAAATCGAGAGAGAATTAGCCGGCTTGCGACAGAGTAAAGAAATCAAGATTACATTCACACCTCACGTTATTCCTGTTAGCAGGGGGATTATTACAACTATTTATGCGAACCTTCTCCCAAAGGTAAATTTGGACAGTTTAAGAAATGCCTATAGTAGTATGTATAGTGAAGAGCCGTTTATCAGGGTTTTTAGCCATGGAGAGATTCTAAATACTACTGATGTCAGGGGCAGCAACTTCTGTAATATTTCACTTAATATAGATTCAAGAACCGGAAAGCTGATCGCTATTAGCTTGATTGATAATTTAGTTAAAGGTCAAGCGGGCAATGCCTTGCAGAATATGAATATTATGATGCAAATCGAGGAAACTACTGGCCTGATGTATCCCGGAAGTTTTCCCTAAACTCAACACTCATTACTTGTTGCTGATTGACCGTGAGAACCAATGAGCGTTTTTAACTTTAGTCACTTAAAATCTTACATACAAACCTTTCTTACCTGTTTAAGATCGGTTTGACCAAGAAATACCTTTCTTACCCCATCTTGCATCAAGGTTGTCATTCCATCGGCTATGGCTTGTTCCCTGATCTCCTCCATCTTAGCCTTCCTTTGAATCATGGACTGCATTTTCAGAGTACCAACCAGTATTTCAACAAGTGCTGTTCTTCCTTTATATCCAGTATTCTGACATTTTTTGCATCCTTTGGGCCTGTAAATAACTAAATCATCATTGTAAGAGATATTCAGGGCATCAAAATCCCCACTATATGCCCTAACCAATGAGTCAAACTCTTCTTGAGAGGGATGGTATGACTCTTTGCAATCCTTGCACAAGGTTCTTACCAGTCTCTGGGCAAGAATACCCAAAAGGGCATCTGAAAAATTAAAAGGGTCCATCCCCATATCCAGCAATCGTGTGATTGTCTCAGATGCACTATTGGTGTGAAGTGTTGAAAAAACCAGATGGCCTGTAAGAGAGGCTTCAATTCCAGTAGACACCGTTTCCTCATCCCTCATCTCCCCAACCATGATTACATCCGGATCCGCCCGTAAGAATGCCCTCATGGCCGATGCAAAATTAAGTCCTATCCTTGGCAGCATCTGAACCTGCCGAAGACCATCCTGTGTAATCTCCACAGGGTCCTCTGCAGTCCATATCTTTGTCTCAACCTTATTTATATAATGCAAGGCTGAATGGAGTGTAGTGGTTTTACCACTTCCGGTAGGACCGACCACAAGGACGATACCATAAGGCTTTTGTATCATGTCAAGAAATGCCTCATAGTTTCTCTCATTCATGCCCATCTTATCCAAGGGTAGAGGTTCACCTGCAGCCAGCAACCTCATAACAACATCTTCATTTCCCCCTGTGGTCGGGATTGTAGCCACCCTCAATTCGATATCCAATGGGGCATATTTTTTGAATTGTATCTTGCCGTCCTGGGGAAGACGTTTTTCAGCTATGTCCAAAGCACTCATGATCTTTATCCGTGAACTTATAGCACTCTTATAGGTATAAGGTATGGTCTGGTATGCCTGGCAAGCTCCATCAATCCTGAACCTGATCAGAGCATCTGTCTTACCCATCTTGGGCTCTACATGGATATCAGAGGCACCCATATTATATGCATCAACAATCATCTTATTTACCAACTGGACTATAGCACCATCATCCTCACTAACCCTTTCAAGATCCTCATCTGTTTCCTCTTCTCCGCTCACTAACTGCCCCAGGATATCCTCAATACTCCCTCGATCACCCATAAGATCGGATGACTTGACATTAAAGAAATGTTCAATCATCTTGATAATGTCTTCCTTTAAAGACACGCAAAACTCAAATTCCTTGCCACGGATTAGACCCTTTATCATGTCTTGTCCGGGTAGATAATCTGGATTTTCCATTGCTATTATAACTTTTGAGCCCGATTGAGCCACTGGCACAAAGAGGTTATTTTTTAAGAAATTTGGCCTAAGACCTTGGATCAGGTTCCCAGGAATGACCATCCTTTCATCAAAGGGTATAAATCGTGTATTATAAAACGCACCTAAAGACTTTCCTATATCTTCTTTAGTTACATGATAGTCATTCATTAAAATACTCTCTACACTGCTCTTTGTCTTCCTTGCCAGAACCATAGCCTGTTCCAGATCTTTCCGGGTAACAATATTATTACTAATAAGATAATCGAATTTTGTCCGTTTTGTGTGTTGTTTTATCCTCTGGTGGTTGTAGAAGGCAATTCCTAAAACTTTAGCTATTTCCACAACAGACTTCTGGTCTTCCAATGTAAAGTGTTTCCCATTGACCTTGTTAATAAGCTGAATCACGCCCAATAGATATTTGCTAAACTTAATAGGTGCAACTAAAACTTGCTTTGTTCTAAAGCCAGTTTTTTCGTCCCAGCTCCTGTCAAATGTCAATTCAGAGTTTATCCGTTTCAATTCGTTATCATCATAGGAATTTATAATATTAGCTATTTTTCCGGACTTACTACAATAACCTGCAATACTTTTATTATTAATCGGAACCCTTATTTCGTTTACTTCATTGCCTGTTATAAATCTTGAAACGATTTCTTTATTAATCCCATCCACTATATAGATGGTTAAACGATCTGCATCAAATAGACTAAGGATACTTTCCCTCAAATTGATCAATATGTCGTCAATGTTTTTGGAAGAATTTATCTTATTTGTGATAAAATTAAGATTTTTACTGAATTGAAGCTCCTTCTGTAGAGCCTCGACGTCATTCGCATCTACCTTTGCGTTGTCTATTTTAGGAAGTACCATTATGTTCGCCTTATCAATTAAACACCTTTACTATGAAAATTTAACATATATTTTAGATTTTTTCCACAACATTTAATCTTATTTTTTATTTGAAAAAATAGGCTTGATCACTTAGAAATATAAGTGTCTAAAGTTATAAGTGCCTAAAGTGCCTAAAGTTAAGGAAGTAAATCATTTTAACTTTAGCTCACTTATACCTTTAGCTCACTTATACCTTATTTTGTTGTCATGCTGATTGATTCTCATGCACATTTAGATATGGAAGAATTTGATGCAGGCAGGGATCAGGTAATTGATAGGGCCTTATCTGCTGATGTTAGACAGATAATAACAGTAGGTATAGATATCAGGAGCTCAATTAGGGCTGCTGCATTAACTAAAAGCTACTCCTCAGTTTTCGCCTCTGTAGGTATTCACCCCCACAATGCTGATAATGCCGACAAAAACGATCTCAAGCAAATACCCTTTATGGCAACTCAAGAAAAAGTTGTTGCCATTGGCGAAACAGGTCTTGATTTTTATCGCAATCTCTCATCCAGACAAAATCAAATAGAGCTTTTTAAACAACAGATTGATATTGCAATCTCCCTTGATCTACCTGTTGTAATACATGACAGGGAAGCCCACGAAGAGGTACTGAATATACTGTTCTCCTTCAACAGGAATGGATTCAAAGGAGTGATTCATTGTTTTTCCGGGGATTACAATCTGGCAAAAACATTTATTGACATGGGTTTTTATATTTCCATTCCAGGTACTGTAACATTCAAAAATGCGAACGAGATGCAAGATGTTGCTGTTAGAGTTCCTTTAAATAGAATGCTTCTGGAGACAGATGCCCCTTTTCTTGCTCCAGTCCCTTATAGAGGGAAAAGAAATGAACCATGCCTTGTTATCCATACAGCACAAAAAGTTGCAGAACTAAGGGGAATCTCTTTTGAAGAAGTAGCCAGGCAGACGAGCAAAAATACTTGCCAATTATTTAACCTTCCCTTCCTTAAATGATGAGCTATTATCCTATAAACAAAAATAATCCTCTTGTACTTGCCTCAATATCGGCGAGACGAAAAGCTATTCTAAAACAGATTGGAATCCCCTTCGAGGCAGTTGGAAGCATGATTGAGGAAACCCTTTATGAAGAGATGCAGCCGGCAGACATGGCCTGTCAGATAGCAATACATAAGGTTGAATCGGTTCAGCTTGCCTATAAAAATCGCTGGATACTTGGTGCAGACACCATAGTTGTGATGAACAAGAGGGTATTCGGTAAACCAAAAGATGCTCGTGGGTGCTATGATATGCTTCTTCGTTTGATGGGAAAAAATCACAGGGTTATTACAGGATTCTGTATTTTTCATCCAGGAGGCAAACAAGCACATCTCGAGGCAGTTATAACAAAGGTAAAAATAAAGGAAATAAGTGAAAGTGAGATCAGGGCCTATATCAAAACAGGTGAACCTTTTGACAAGGCAGGTGGTTATGCCATCCAAGGGATCGGCTCTTTTATGGTCGAATATATCAATGGCTCTTATACGAATGTGGTTGGGTTACCTGTTTGTGAGGTTGTAAATGCTCTTGTTAAATGCGGCGGTCTCAAAGAATTCCCTCTCAATTCCCCCTCTGCCTTACTATTTCAGAGAGGATAATCCCTGCCGCTACAGATACATTGAGGGAATCGAGATTCCCAAATCTTGGTATACTAACCAGATGATGACAATGATCCCTGACAACCCTACTTAATCCTTTACCTTCACTACCTAATACCAGAACAAGATCCCTATTCCAGTCAAACTCATAAATATTTGTTTTACTTTCCCCTGCAGACCCTACTATCCAGAGTCCTTTATCTGCCAATTGTTCAAGAGTTCTTGCTACATTAACAACCCTTGCTACGGGGAGATAGGCAGATCCACCCGCTGATCTTTTGTGAACAATATCGGTTATTGAAGCAGACCTGTCCTTCGGCAAAATAAGACCTTGCACCCCAAAAAATTCAGCGGTTCTGATCAGAGACCCAAGATTCCCTGTGTCAGTAATATGATCAGCAACAAGGAGAAGCCCCATTTTTTTACTATCAAGGGAAATCTTCACCAGATCCTCTAAATGGAAGTAGCTATAATTACTTAAAATAGCTATTACACCCTGGTGGGAAAAATCAGGGGATATTTTATCCAAATAGAGTCTATCTTTAAATCTAACTGGTATCCTTTTCTCTCTGGCTATATCCATAATTTCCCTCAGCCGTTCAATCTTCCTCCCCCTGGCAATTAAAAGTTCAACTATACCTTTATCTTCCCTGAGGTTTTCCTTAACTGCATTTATGCCAGATATGACCTGGGGCATAATCAACCATGCTCAGAAGGGGCCAATTCCCTATCTTAGCAGTTATAGATGTTTTTTATATAGGAAATAACTTTTTGACTAAGGGAAAACGCCTCTTTTTTAAGGCCCTCTGAGTAATAATAATTGCTTCAATTTCCCTTACTGCTTGATTTAGATCATCATTGACAATAATGAAGTCATAATCTGGACATCTTTGGATTTCCTCAACTGCCTTTTTCATCCGTAGTTCTATATCTATTTTGTCATTTGCTGATCTTTTTTTCACTCTCTCTTTAAGAATCTCCATTGATGGAGGGAGAATGAATATCGATATAGACTCGGGAAATCGCCTTTTTATCTCTTTAGCCCCCTGGATATCAAGATCCATCAAGACGTCTTTGCCTGAGGATAATTCCTTGTTTATACTTGAAATTGAAGTGCCATATAGCTGATCATAGACAACTGCCCATTCAGAAAATTCATGAGCCTCAATCATTTTTTCAAAATCTGCTCTATCAACAAAGAAATAATGTAATCCATTAATCTCGCCTTCTCTCGGCTTTCGAGTGGTATAAGAAATGGAATAACCAACCTCCCTCACATTTTTTCTTACAATATTTATTATTGTTGTTTTTCCAGTGCCTGAAGGGGCAGTGATTACAAAAACTTGTCCTTGATCTTCCATATTTTTAATTAGTATTAATCCTTAATTTTGATCGGGATCAGACTTCTATCAAATCCTCCCCTCTTATTGTACCGTCTGGAGAAAATCTTTGGGCTATTGTCTCAGATTGAACAGCAGACAGTATCACATGATTGCTATCGGTTATAATAACTGATCTTGTCCTTCTACCCTGTGTTGCATCAATTAGTCTTTTATCATCCCTTGCCTCTTCTCGAAGTCGTCTGGCTGGTGCCGAAGAAGGCGAGATAATTGCTATAACCCTTCTTGATACAAGAAAATTCCCAAAGCCAATATTAAGTAAATTTGGATCCATTACCCCTCTCCCCTATACTTAAGTGAGCTAAAATGACTAAAGTTTAAAGTGAGCTAAAGTTTGATTACAATCCTCTTCTAACTTTAGGCACTTTAGGCACTTTCAACTTTAGGCACTTCTTACCGCCTATTCCACATTTTGAATCTGCTCCCTCAACTTTTCCAATTCCGCCTTAATTTCTACAACAATTTGTGAAATAAAGGAATCTGCGGCCTTAGACCCAATCGTATTGACCTCTCTATTTAGTTCTTGTAATAAAAAATCCAGTCTCCTTCCAATCACATCATCTTGAGCCATGTATTTTTTGAACTGCCCTAAGTGACTTTCTACCCGAATCAGTTCCTCTGTAATATCAGACCTCTCTGACATAAAAGCTACTTCTTGCATCAAGCGATCCTCATTTATTTCAATAGATTCGATTAATTCCTGAATCCTTTGTCTTAATTTATTTCTATAGTCTTCAACTGTTACTTTAGCCCTATTTATTATCTCATTAATATGTCTTCCAATCCTGTTTAATCGCTCTAAAAAATCCTTCTCCAGGGCAGTGCCTTCATTTATTCTCATAGCATCCAGTGAGAGCAAGGCCTTATCTACAACATCCTTTAAATCGGGCCATATCTTTTCTAAGTCAACACTATCTTGCTTGACAATAATAGTATCTTTCAACTGATAGAAAAAGGACAGATCAATAGATTGCTGACATCCAAGTTCCTTATTTAGTTCATTGAAAACATTAACATAAGCCTTTACTAACGGCCTGTTTAGCTCCAAATTTAAACCTTTGTCGCTATTATCCTTCATCTGGATGAATGCCTCGATTCTTCCTCTTTTTAACCTGGAAAAAACTATAGACCTGATCCTATCCTCAAGTTGTTGAAGGCCCTGAGGGAGCCTCAGAATAATTTCTCGGTAGCGATTATTCCCCGACCTTATTTCTACAATAAATTCCACGGTCCCCTTTAAGGACTCTGCCCTACCATATCCGGTCATACTTCTAAGCATAATTACGCTTTTGCCTCTTCTTTCAAATGTTTAAAATACCTATCCCTTACTATATTAAAATAACTAATAACCTTTTCATCGGCATAATCAGGGTATGTCCATGCCAGAGGCTTAAAGGTCCCGGCATGAAAGACAAGGGTGAGGTCTACAAATATTCCCTTTGTTAAATAAATTCTATGGGTATAATTTTTACCAGTGGCTAAAACCAACCTTTCTAAAGATATATAGCCCGGATCAACATTAATCCTCCTTCGCTTGTCAGTAAGATGCTCATTTTCAATTTTATTGGTCGTCAGCTTTATATCTACAATAGAATTTGGAGAGATAAGCTTGGAAAAGGATATTAATCGCCTGAATAGAGGCCATCCCATTTCTTTTGCATAATATCTTGTCCTATTAAAAAGAAGCTTTTCACTTATCCAGTCAACAGGATCAAAATACCCCTCCATTTGTTTAATAACCTTCTCTATTAACTCCTCTTCTGAAGAAAAGAGGCTACTTATCAACTTTACCTTTTTTGCTTCCTGAGGAGTGCTCATCTGGGTTTCTCCTTTCGAGCGCCATAATTTCAGTCGGTTGTAGAAATTTCGAGACGTCCAATTAATTCTTTGAGATTATCTATCCTTACAGTTGATGTTCCTACTTCACCAACCACAATACCTGCTGCCAGGTTAGATAGATAGGCCGCTGATTTCAGATCAAGCCCCGAACCTATACCGAGCATAAGAGTAGCAATGACTGTGTCTCCAGCACCAGTCACATCATATACCTTTCTGGCCATTGACTTTATATGTGTTATTTTACCATCCTCCTCAAAGAGTGTCATACCATCCTCGCCTCTGGTAATTAACAGAGCCTGGCATCCTTGATTGTGCAATATTTTTTCCCCAACTATTCTAAGACTTTCTTTATCCACTATTTCAATATCCGCAACCTCTCCTGCCTGATGATGGTTGGGTGTGATTATGGTTACATCTTTATAGAGTGAAAAATTCTTAACGTTGGGATCCACGGCTAAAGGAATTTTACTGTCTGACATCACCTTTTTAACTCCGTTCATAAGTTCACGAGTAACCACTCCTTTCCCATAATCGGAGAGTATAATACCTGAAAGACCTTCCTTCTTCTCCCGGATAAAATTTAGAAAGCGATTGATAGTATGTGATTTAAAAGAAATCCTTTTCTCCCGGTCGTACCTAACAACCTGTTGGGCATGGGCTATAATCCTTGTTTTAACTGTTGTAGGCCTATCATTTTCAACAAAAATCCCACTAACATCAACATCTAATTCCTTTAATTTTGAGATTATCTCTCTCCCCACTAAATCATCACCTAAAATTCCAGACAACAGCACATTTCCCCCTAATGAGACGATGTTATTAACAACATTGGCCGCACCACCTAACATGGTGGTTTCATGTTCAACCTCAACTATGGGCACAGGGGCCTCTGGTGAAATCCTCGAAACCTTTCCCCATATAAATCTATCTAACATAATATCGCCGATAACAAGTATCCTTGTTTTCCCGAAATTATCGATCAATTTATTCAAATATTGCCTACCAATATCTTTCATATCAACACTCACCTCTCGAACTATCCCAAATTCAATATTCTGCTATTTCTTCTCTTATCCGGTGATTAACAAAAATCGCATTTTCCCATCTAAGTTTCCCATTTGCAGCACACTTAAGGTTATTTTTTAAACCTTCCTTTTAGATCTCCCTTCATATCTATTTCTCTTTCTGTCAATACGACTCCGTAGGCTTCTTTCCACCAAAGACCTTCGAGATCCTCTCCCTTTGAGATAGCGATCTATTAAATTTTCGATAAATTTATCATCGTATTGATGCTCAATAGCAGATAAGATATATCTTGCAAAATCTCTCCCTTGCTGATATGGGGAGGAACATCTTCTCAAGGAGTCAAGATCAATTAATATTATACGGGAATCCTTGCCAAAGATATAAAAAAAGTTAGACCACTTGAGGTCACCATGCATAAAACCCAAATTATGAAGTTTGATTGCCGTATCTACACCATGGCAAAGAATTGATTGGAAGTCGTAATCAAAAGCTATATCTTTGCCAGAAATGAGTTGCCCGAAATTAAACCCTTGGTCAATCCATCTTGTAGCAATGTAGGTTTTGGTTACAAAAATTAATTTTTCAATCTCTAAAAAGATAACAGGTTCAGGAACAAGAACTTGATTTTTTATAAGATAATCAGAGAAAGTCCAAATCCTTTTAGCTCTCGATAAACGAAATGGCGAAAGAATAATCCTGCTTAAATTCCATTGGAATTCCTCCATGTAAAGAACTCCCCATGGAATAATATTTACTTTTAGACTCCGCTTCATACCATCAGCCTTTATTACTTCAAGGGGAGATTCTACAGCCGAGTTAATTATATCTAACCATTCAATTGGTTCTCTATTTTGAATGTTGTCCTTAGTAAAGCAGTGAAACCTCTGCCAGGGATAACCATCGATTAATGATCGGATTTTTCTGCTCTTAAAGTTCTTAGACACTCTAAAA
Organism: Desulfobacteraceae bacterium; assembly: GCA_030612685.1. Taxonomy (GTDB): domain Bacteria; phylum Desulfobacterota; class DSM-4660; order Desulfatiglandales; family B25-G16; genus JAUWNK01. The sequence goes on along the minus strand of JAUWNK010000056.1, from coordinate 1,088 downwards.
ATACTCTAATAGGAAAATTATCTCAACCGTAATCCCGAGTGAATGATTCACAAACACTGGAGTTACTATTTTAATCCATCTTTTTCAAAAAAAAGACCTAAGAAATCTTTTAAGAATGAGAACCAGATTATAGGACAGCACACAATACCAGAAGTAGGCAAAGTTGCTTAAGAACTTCCCCGTATGCACCTTAGTGATAAAATGCTCGTAGTCTAAATCCCGGACGTTCAGCTCAATTCTGGCCCATTGATTGTAGTGCTCCCAGACTTCCTTATGGCTCATGTCCAACTGGTTATGACAGATGACCTGATATTGCCACTTGGAGAAATAGTATCCCTTTGCCATTGTCTTCATGACTGACTAATTTTCGGATCAACACAAAATTACGTGGCTTCTCCCATGAGTCCAGACAGAAAGAAAAGGAAGCACCATATATAGTCTGATCAGGATAGTCCTTGATTGCAAGCTTTTGCTTTATGATACCATCCTGATTTATTGGTCGGCTGCTTTCAATTCGGTCATAGCCGAGTATGTTCTGCATTATCAAAAACTGGGAGAGCTTATCTGGGCTATAGGAACTCTGTCTTTTTTCTACCTGTAGATGATCTTTCAAAAACTTTGGAAGCCCAATAACCTTCATGAAATCAATCAAATATGGCTCCATTGCGGAAAAGGTCATGTTACTATCATCAGCCACATACGCAAAATCTGAGAGTTCTAATTGTTTGACAAGCTTTTTCTGTTCTTTTTGTCTTTTTCTCTCTTGTGCTCTTAGTACGTGGCATTATAATGTCACTATTGGGCTCCTTTCTGGTGTTTTATTGTTTTTAAGATATTATACCTGATTGGAGCCCATTTTTCAAAATAATGTTTTAATTTTATTCAATTATATCAAATAATTACAAGATTAAATCTATTTTTAGGTTTATATAATCTTTTAACTACACTCCTAAGTTATTCCGGTGAAAGTCAAGTAAAAAATTTGTGGCTATGTTATGCCTCAAATTTTGTTTAACTGTTCTTTGAAAATTCGGTAAAACCTGTACACCTCCTCTTATATCTGTTATGTTGAAAATGGAGCGGGGGCA
>JAUWNK010000150.1 GCA_030612685.1 Desulfobacteraceae bacterium | reverse complement strand
GGGCCCAATCCAGGAGAGATTAGTAAAAGATTTGAATCCAAAAAAAGGATAATGACATATCCAACCCTTGAGATAGCAGCATGGTCTTTGTCCTTGCTGAAACAAGTGCCTAAAGTTTAAATTGCCTAAAGTGCCTAAAATGCCTAAAGTGCCTAAAGTGAACTAAAGTGAACTAAAGTACTTAAAGTTAACACAGCAAACCCAGAATAATTAAAGGATTAGAGATAGGAGGGAGCAGGCAGTAGGCAGTCTACTAACGAACAACAAGTAACGATTACAGCGGACATTGACACGAACATTAAGGAATTGAGTGGTTTAATAACTTTAGGCATTTTTAACCCTGGCCCAGTCCTGGCCTATAGGTTTAGTAGGCTAATTAGAGTACATAGAGCCAGGGCGGGCTTTAGGTGCTTTAGGCACTTTTAACTTAAGGAGATTATATATGGCAGATGTTTGGAACAAGGAGATAGAAACATTATCTAAAGATGAGGCCGAGGCCCTTCGCATGAAAAATTTAAAGGAACAATTGAAGTACGTCTATGAGAAAAACGATTTTTATAAGAAAAAGTTTATGGATGCAGGGGCAACGCCAGAGGATATAAAGACATGGGCGGATTTCAGATCCCTTCCTGTGTTCATGGATAAAGAAACTGAAAAGGCAAGCCGGGATGAATCTCTGGAAAAGTTTGGTCATCCCTTTGGAATGCATCTCTGTGTGCCTTTAGAAGAGATTTTAGTTATCAAGACAACAGGCGGAACAACAGGTTTACCTACCTTTAGTTATGCCTTTACTGCCAATGATATGGCCCGCTGGAACGAAGGTACAGCCAGACTTTTCTATCTTGCCGGGTTAAGAAAGGGAGATAGAGTGCTCTTTTGTTTTCCTTTAAGTGGTTGCTGGGCGGGATCAATTGTAAAGGATCCCCTTTTTCATATGCATATTGCAACAGTTGAGGTAGGCGCTGAAACACCTGCTTCAAGGATTATAGAGTTTGCCAACATGACAAGGCCCAATGTAATTATAGCAACCCCATCATTCGCTGAGAAATTTGCCCAGGAGTATCAGGAAGCTACGGGCCATGAGGTGAGAGAGCTTGGAATTACGAAGCTTTTTCTTACGGGGGAGCCGGGGGTTGGTATTCCAGCAGTAAAAAAACACATAGAGGATCTTTACGAAGGTCGCTGGAATGAGGTCTTTATGGCAAACGGTGAAGCCTATGTTGGTTCCTGCAATCAGCAGGAATACAGGGGAATGCACGAAGTCGCTCCTGACCTAACAATCTGGGCGGCAGATCTCATTGATCCGAAGACACGACAACCAATCCCTGTGCAAGAGGGGGCTATTGGTGAAGGTGTGCTCACCTCACTGAAGAGGGAGGGAACACCTCTCATCAAATATGCCTTAGGGGATATTATCCAGATAGAGCCAGGTCCATGTTCTTGCAATTACCCTGGTTCCGGTTACAGGATCAGGATCCTCGGCCGACTCAGTGACCGATTGGTGATTAATGGAAAATCTATCTATCCGGTTGCTATAAGGGATGTGGTTGTATCTTATATCCCCATGGTGACCGGTGCCATGAGAATCGTGCTTAAGTCCTCACCACCCAAAATAGAACCACCTCTTTTGGTTAAAATTGAACATGGAGTAGGTATTGAAAAGGATGCCCTTGATAACCTGGCCAAGAAGATCGCTAAGGATATATCTGATCGTTTTGGTGTCCCTTCGGAAATTGTTTTTGTATCTCCTGGGGCCCTTGGTAGGGTGACCAAAAAAACACCCCTTTTTGAGGAACAGTATTGAAACATTTAAATCTAATTGTTGATGATCGAGATGACTTTATCCACTTAAAAATGTAGGGGTTCGATTTACCTGCCCGCTAACGCCTAAGCGTAGCGATGGCGGGCAGGTCGAACCGTTATTTCCCGATCCAGTCACATCGGGGCGGGGCGGGCTTAATAAATTAAGCCCCTACGTTTTATCCGAAAATAGAATTAACTGTAATAGTTCATGGTGTTCAGTTCACAGGGATCATTAAATAGATTGAATTCACTAAGGTATTTGCATTTAAAGCCAAAAGCATGTCGAGGAAGGCTCGTAGCGGAAGGCTTTAGCCTTCCATTCTGGAAACCTGAAGGTTTCCTCTACTGCTTGATCCCTGGCCCCTTTGATCTGTTACAATTAATTTTCATCCTTCGTGGTGCCCAGAATGGGCATGAAGTTTTGATTAATTAATTCTTATCTGGGTTATAAAGCACAATGAAAAATGTAAACAATATTATTTTCTCATTAATATGTTGGAAATTAACAAGGAGATTATAATGAACAAAGATACTAAGCAACCAGAAAAAAATACGATTGAAGTAAATTGGGATGATTACCTCAAGGCCTATTATGAGAAGCCGCAGAGCGTTAAAAGCTGGTCTGGATATGATTTAAAGGAAATTTACACCCCCAAGGATAGGACTGAAGAAAATTATGAGAAGGATGTTGCAGATGCTGGCACCTATCCCTTTACCAGAGGAATTCATAAAAATATGTTTAGGGGCCGTTACTGGACCAAGAGAGAGGTTATCGGGATAGGTTCCCCCGCAGACACCCATAAACGGGTGAGGTATTTGGTAGAACATGGAGGTTCAGGGCTAAACACCATCGCTGATGTCACCTATGAGATGGGTCTTGATGCCGACCACCCATGGGCAGTCAATGAGGTAGGCTTAACCGGTGTAAATATTACCTCCATCAGGGACATGGAGACCCTAACCAAGGATATCCCATTAGATAAAGTAAGTTGGTCTGTGATTACAGCATCTACAGCGGCATCTGTAAGCATGGCCCAGTATGTATCGGTTGCTGAGAATAATGGTTTTGATCTCACTAAATTACGTGGTTCTATCCAGAATGATCCAATCCACTTCCGTTACTGTGGCTTCAGACCGGCCTGCCCCCTTGACCTATCCATCAAGCTTGGCTCCGATGTTATGGAGTTCTGCACCAGGAGGTTACCTAAATGGTACTACACCACCGTTAATATGTATGACTTAAGAGAACAAGGGATTACCGCCCCTCAGGAGGTGGCATTCGGCTTTGGCATTGCCATGTGTTACATAGATGAACTTATCCGGAGGGGTTTAGACATTGATGAGTTTGCCCCACGTTTCACCTTTTATGTCTCTTGCCATATAGATATTTTTGAGGAAGTGGCCAAGATCCGAGCAGCCCGAAGAATGTGGGCAAGATTAATAAAAGAGAAATACGGGGCAAAAGATCCCAAATCAATGCAGTTCCGGTTTGCTGTCCATACAGCAGGATGCTCTCTTGTTCCACAACAGCCGCTTAATAACATTGTTCGTATCGCATATGAGGGTCTGGCTGCTGTTCTTGGGGGAGTTCAGTCTCTTCATTGCTGCTCCTACGATGAGCCAATGTGTCTACCCACGGAAAAGGCACATCTCCAGGCATTAAGAACTCAACAGATCCTGGCATATGAGACAGGTATTACTAATGTAGCAGATCCCCTGGGTGGATCATATTATGTAGAAGGGCTTACCGATAAGATTGAGGAGGATAGCTTGAAAATCATGGAGCAGGTGGAGGAGTTGGGAGGGATGGAAGAGGCGATCCGAACAGAATGGCTGGATCGCCAATTCGAAGCAGAGGCAGTGGATAGACAGAAGGAATTGGACAGTGGTGAAAAATTGGTTGTTGGAGTGAATATCTTTACCTCTGAACCGGAAAAAACTACACCTTTGGGAGTGCAGAGAGTACCGGAGCAATCGGCAGTTGAGCAGGTCGAGGATGTTAAAAAACTTAAACGTACCAGGAATATGGATAAACTCAAGGATGCCATCAAGCGTCTCAGGGATGATGCAGAGGAAGGAAAAAATGTTATCCCAGCGATGGTGGAGGCTACAAAGGCATTTGGCACCACTGGGGAGCTTTTAGGTACTGTCCGGCAGGTGTTTGTCTATTCCTATGACCCAATGGAGATTATTGAATCTCCTTTCTGAAAATTAGTGAACCGCTTAGGGAGATGATTAAATGGCTAAGGAGAGAAAAATTAAAATATTGGTAACCAAGGTGGGGCTTGATGGACATGACAGGGGAGCAAAAGTGGTCTCCTCCCTCCTTAAGGAGGCAGGCATGGAAGTGATATACTTAGGGATGTACCAAACACCAGAGGCCATCATAAAAGCCGCTATCGACGAAGATGTTGATGTTATTGGAATTAGTTATCTATCTGGAGAGCATCTCATCTTTACACCCAAGATTGTCGAGGAGATGAAGAAGAACGATCTTGATGATGTTCTGCTTATTGCCGGAGGAACATTCCCTGTAGAGGATATACCAGTCATGAAAGAGATGGGAATTGATGAGGTATTTGGAGCAGGTTCCCTCACCGAACCGATCATTCAATATATACGCGAACATGTACGTGAAAAAAGATAGATACCAGTTCACAGGTTCAATGGTTCAGGGTTCAAAGCCTGCCCGCCGGACGGCAGGCGGGGTTCAGTTGGTCTTGACCTCAGTCTCTTTGCCGATATTCCTCGAATACGGCGGCGCATCGGACTACATAAACCTAACACCCGGAAACTTGTCAAACCCATTTTCGCGTTTTACCGCAATAGGCTTTATCGTTACTGTCACACTGTGTTCACAGCCGATGAAGCTGCCCGCCATCCTAAAGGCTGGGCTGATAACAATCTACAAACTTGTAAACAGACAACCTAGAACCCCGCCTGCCATCCCTGCCCGCAGTACGGCAGGCGGGCGTCGGGCAGGGCTGAACCTTTTTCAACCGTGAACGGTTACAAAAATAGATATTATTTATGAAAAATAAAAAAATTATAAATGAAATGGTACAGAAACTATTAGCAGGTGATCGGCGTATGGCAGCACGATTAATCACCTTGGTGGAAGATGGAGCAGAAGAAAACCATGAGGCAATGAAACAGATATACCCTTATACCGGACAGGCAGTGATTGTGGGAATAACGGGTTCAGCAGGTAGCGGAAAGAGCTGTTTAATAGACCACTTAATACGAAAATTTCGTCAGCAGGGAAAAACAGTAGGAGTTGTTGTAGTAGACCCGAGTAGCCCTTTTTCAGGAGGAGCCTTCTTGGGAGATCGCATCAGGCTTCAAAGCCACTCTTCAGACGATGGTGTTTATATTCGTAGTATGGCCTCCAGGGGTTATCTTGGGGGTTTGGCCCGGGCCACACATGATGTTATTCGAATAATCGAAGCTATGGGAAGGGATATAGTGATTGTGGAAACCCTGGGTGCGGGCCAGGACGAGATCGACGTGATTCATATTGCCCAGACCTGCGTATTAGTGACCACACCAGGTATGGGCGATGAAATTCAGGCTATGAAGGCAGGGCTCATGGAGATCGCAGATATCATTGTACTCAACAAGACAGATTTAGATGGAGCAAACACATGCATCAAAAATTTGCAAGCAACCCTATCTGTTACATCCTTAAAGGAAGGGCAATGGGTACCCCGAGTGATACCAACAGTTGCTGTAGCCAGCAAACCGGAAAACATCCAGGGGATCGATGAACTGGTGTCAGGAATATTAGAGCATCAGAAATATTTACACATCAGTAACGCCCTTGAACGAGTCAAATTTGAGAGAGTAGAGCAAGAACTTGGACTAATCTTCAAAGATGAACTGCAAAAGATCATTTTCAAGGGCCTTAAAGGGACTGGGAAGAAGAAGAAATACGTTAAAAGCATACTGGAAGGAAAAAACGACCCATATTCAGTAGTCGACGAAATTTTAGGCTCATACTTGATAACCGGGAGAGGGAAGAAAAATGAATCAACTGGTTAATAAAAAATCAAAAGGGCATTCAATAGAAAGAATTATTAAGGTATGGATATAAAATTAAGTAGCATGAATATCCTCTTTAACCCAAAGTCAGTTGCAGTTATAGGTGCATCGGAAAAGATAACTAAGCTTGGGTTTCATGTAATGAAGAGTCTGACTAAGGGGGGCTTCCCGGGTAAGATTACACCCATTAATCCTGGTTCAAAAGAGATTATGGGTCTGAAGACTTTTCCCTCCATAACGGAACTTCCATATGATATTGACCTGGCCATAGTAGTGCTACCAGCAAAAATGGTTCCCGCGATCTTTGAAAAATGCCTTGCTAAAGGCGTTAAGGGTATAGTCCTTATTACAGCCGGATTTAAGGAGATTGATGATCCAGTTGGTTCAGATCTTCATGACCAGCTTGCCAAAATTGTGAACAGGCCCAATGTGCCGGTAATCGGACCCAATACATTTGGTATGATAAATTTACACGCCAACCTTAATGCCTCATTCACGCCAGAGTTTTCTTTGTTAAGAAAGGGTAGCATTGGGCTTGCCAGCCAGAGCGGGGGAATGTGCCATCTTCTCTCTTTTATGGCCATGAGGGATGATATAGGCTTCAGTAAGATAGTAGGAATTGGAAATCGACTGAATGTAGATTTTGTGCAGATGGTTGATTATTTAATGCATGACCCAGATACATATGTAATAGCCCTTTATATAGAGGGTATTGATGATCCAAAGGAACTAATAGACACGGCCAAGACCTATAAGGGTAAAAAACCGATTATTGCCTACAAAACAGGTGTCGGAGATATAGGGGATAAGGCATCCCATTCCCATACAGGATCTATGGCTGGAAGAGGGGAGATTTATTCAGGGGCATTTAGCCAGGCAGGCATAATGGAAGTGAATAGCATGGAGGACCTATTAGATACAGCCAAGGCCTTAGCCGGATCACC
>JAUWNK010000044.1 GCA_030612685.1 Desulfobacteraceae bacterium | reverse complement strand
GCTCCGCTATGCCGACACGTCGGCATTATAATTGGAAGCAACTTATGTTTTTAACAAATCCGTTATTTCTGGCAAATATTTCGCAATATTAACCACTTATAGCGAATTTGCAGATTTAAGTTACTTGAAAGTCTCAACAACATGTCATTTCGAGCAAAGCGAGAAATCTTACCAACGTAACATGCTGAAAACACAAGATTTCTCCCTGCAGTCGAAATGACAGACCCGCCTGCCAGACGGCGGGCAGGTTCGCCGAATCTGACTTTTTACGAGGTTATTAACATTAGATCCTTAACACAATAGCGTATCCATTACGATATATGTACCATGTTGTTAATATTCTCGTTATTCGTTCCCTAATAACAGATAACGATTAACAATTAACGATTACCCAGCCCCTTTAAGGCCTTATCAATCTTTTCCTTGAGCGCTAGTTTGCTCCCTGCAAGCTCTCTTGCCTTATTAAAATGGAAAAGGGCCTTTTCTCTCCTTTTTAGCTTGCGGAAATATATCCCTAAATTATAATGAGCCAGGGCTAATTTATCTTGCCTGCCGTAGACCAGACCAAGGTTATAATAAACCCTATCTTTGACCGGGGGAAGGAAGGTCAGCCTTTCATAGATCTTGGAAGATTGGCCATATAGTTCAAGATTCTGCAAAGAGAGGGCCAAAAGATACATGATCTCCTTATCCTTGGGGGATATCTCAAGTGCCTCCCGCAAGATAGATACGGAATTTTCGTATCGACCGTTCATCTGATAGGCCTTACCCATGGCGAACATAATAGGGATAGAATCTTCCTTTTTCTTTAATGCTATTTTGAAGTGATTAATGGCTTCATTTATCTTCCCCTCTCTTTCCAGGCCAAGCCCAAGACCATAATGGGCCACAATAGATTCAGGATCCTTAAGAAGCCTTTTTTTGAATTCTCTTGTTGCATCTTCCTTATCATTGCATAGCGCTATAACCATAGCATGAAAGAGAGGAAAGCGGGACCTCAGATCTTTTGTCTTGTCAGGCTCAGGCATCTTCTTATATCCTTGTAACATTGTCTCTATATTAGCCATCCTCTCCGGTGTTCCTGGATGGGTAAGGAGGTAAGGCGGTACTCCTCCCCCTCCATACCATCCTTCCCTTTGAATCTTCTTTAATGTGGTTATCATTCCCTCAGGGTTAAAACCTGTCATATGAGTGTATTTATAGCCTAAATGATCGGCCTGCCTTTCATCCTCTCGGGTGTAGCCAAGTTCGGCCTGGATTCCAGCAGCCATTGAGCCTGTCATAAGGGCTCCTGCTGCCTCACCTCCAATAAGAATCCCTGCTAAGACACCAGCCATAGTAGCCAACCCAATCTTCTTGGATCTTTCTATCCTTGAGGCAAGATGCCTGGCACTCACATGACCAAGCTCGTGAGCCAGTACAGAGGCCAACTCATCCACATTGTCCATGATCCCAATCAGACCTGAAAAGAAAAATACATGACCGGCAGGAGCAGCGAATGCGTTAATGGTATTGTCCTTTATCACATAAAAGTTAAGAGAGAAATAAGGCACCTCGATTTGACGACCTAAATATTGACCGAGGTCATTTATATACTTAACTATGTAAGGATAGTCGGCAAATTCATATTGGGACCCGATGCTTTTAAGAAACTTATCTCCAAGCACGGTTTCATCTCCTGGAGATAAAAATGCGGCAGAAGACTCTACCGAAAAGGTGGCAATTATAAATATGGTTGTAAGAAGGATGAAGAATTTTTTAATTTTCACTTTTAGAAACTTTCTTGTCTATATCTACCCTTGGGGCTTCAACCCATAACCCTTCAAGGTCATAGAATTCTCTTACTGGCTGGTAGAAGAGGTGAACTACAATATCACCATAGTCCAACAAGATCCAATGGCCATCTCTTTCGCCCTCTATTCCAAAAGGTCTGAAGCCTTCTTCTTTCATCCTTCTCTGTAAATGTTGGGCAATGGCCTGGACCTGCCTGCTGGATGTACCGCTGGCAATAAGGAAGTAGTCGGTTATGGCGGTTAGCTTCTCAACCTCAAATAGGACAGGTTCTGTTGCTTTCCTTTCAAGGATGATGTCAACACATAGAAGAGCCTTATCGAGTGGATTCATTAATTGAGGTACAAACCTATCTTTTCTATATACTCTCTTACTGCCTCCGGGACCAAAAAGCGAATAGATTTCTTCATGGCCACCATTTCCCTGATTCTACTCGCTGATATATCTATCAATGTTGTGTCTTTATTAATTAAGATATTTCCCGATGGATGGCAAGAGCATTTTCTTTTCTGGTCCCATACAAAGCCAACATCAAGAGAGTCCAGAAATGTTAAAAAATTTTCTTTATTAAACCCTGGTCTATTAATAACAACAAAAGAGGCATACCTAAAGAGATTCTTGTATTCCTTCCAGGTCCTTATCTCTATAAAGGCATCTGCCCCAATAATAAAAAATAGCTCAAGTTTAGATCCAAAATGGGAATGGAACAATCGTAGTGTTTCAATGGAGTAGGATAAACCAGGCCTTTTCCCCTCAATATCCCACACCTCAAGTATAGGCGAAGTTTTACTTGCCAGTCTTACCATCTCGAGGCGATGAGAAAAATCAGCGAGGGGTTTCTGAGGTTTATGTGGTGGCATACCAGATGGTATTATATAGACCTTTTTAAGACCTAAATCCTCACCTATCTCCTCAGCCACCCTTAGGTGACCTAAATGAATCGGATTAAAGGTCCCTCCCAGGATACCTAATTTCACGTCCTTACCTGTCCCGATCCAAATACAGTGAACTTTGTGGTGGTCAGCTCCTTTAGGCTCATTGGTCCATAGGCATGCAATTTTGATGTACTGATCCCAATCTCTGCACCTAAACCAAGCTCAAAGCCATCGTTAAATCTGGTTGAGGCATTTACCAGCACTACCGAGGCATCCACCTTTTCCAGAAATTCTTTAGATCTCTCATAGTCATTTGTAACAATTGCCTCTGTGTGATTAGAGCCATATCTATCAATATGATCCAGCGCCTCATCCATATCCTTAACAATCTTGACCGCCAGGATAAGGTCTAAAAACTCTGCCGGCCAATCACTATCGTCGGCTAATTTCAGGCCAGAAACCAGCCTGAGGGAATCCTCGCAGGCCCTTATTTCAACTCCTGCCTTTTTGAACTCTTCTACCATGCCAGGCAGAAAAGAAGGGGCTATTTTATTATGCACCAGCATCGTTTCCATTGCATTGCAGACCCCAGGTCTTTGAACCTTGGCATTAAAACATATCTTTCGAGCCATATCTAAGTCAGCGAATTCATCTACATAGACATGGCAAACACCTTTAAAATGTTTTAATACCGGGATCCTTGAATTTTCAGCAACAAACCTGATCAGGCCCTCGCCACCCCTGGGAATAATCACATCCACATAATCATCCATACCTAAAAGAATACCAACTGCCTCATGTTCAGTAGATGGGATCACCTGGATCGATTTTTCTGGCAAATTGGCCTTCTTTAATGCCTCTGTTAAGATCTCGTTCAGGGTTAAATTGGAATTTATTGCCTCAGATCCCCCCTTTAATAAAACTGCATTACCTGATTTGAGGCAAAGGGCAGCCGCATCAACTGTTACATTAGGCCTGGATTCATAAATAAAGCCTATAACTCCCAAGGGGATCCGTACACGGCCCACCTGCAATCCGTTTGGTCTTTTCCACATACCTGTTACTTCACCTACTGGATCAGGAAGGGCAGCCACTTCCCGTAAACCGGCGACCATTGAGTTAATCGTTTTTTCATCGAGGGTCAATCTATCGATCATTGCTGGATTTAGCCCCTTTTCCCTGGCTAACGTGATATCCTTGGTATTTATCTTAATTATCTCCTCTTTCCTGGAAAGAATATTCTCTGCCATGCCCTCCAAGGCAGTGTCTTTTTCAAGTCTTTTAGCAACCCTTAAAAGTCTCCCAGATTGCTTGGCATCTCTTGCCATAATCCTTATCATTTCATTAAGATCCATACTCCTGCATACCTCCTAAGCCAGAAAATACGAAATCCGAAATCCGAAAATCGAAACAAATCGGAAATTCTAATTTCCAAATGTTCAAAACAGGATGGGTTCCCTTTAGATATATGTTTTTTATGTCATTTGAATTTTGATAACTTGGTCATTGTTTAGGATTTCGATATTCGAATTTCGAATTTATTTTTTACTAAAAAAACACAGATTATGGATTATTCATCAGAACAAGATTATCTTTATGAATGACCTCATCGTAATGTTTGTAGCCCAATGCCTTTTCTATCTCTTTAGTTTGAAGCCCCATAATCTTTTCCGCATCGGTTGAATGATAATTGACAAGGCCGGTCGCAAGGCTTCTTTCCTCCCTATTGATTATCATCACAGAATCTCCAATGTTAAATTTCCCATAAACTGCAACTATGCCTGAGGGAAGCAGGCTTTTTCCTTTTTTAATCAGGGCATCTTCCGCGCCCCTGTCTACCATTATCCTTCCTTTAGGTGATTTTGTAAAGGCAATCCAGTGCTTGCGGCTTCGCATTGGTGTAGGTTGAGGCAAAAAGAGAGTCCCTTCCTCCTTCCCCCCAAAGATTTTGCCAATTATATTCCTTTTTAAACCATTGGCAATAATGGTAGGAATCCCGCATATGGCTACATCCCTGGCTGCTTGAACCTTGCTTTCCATACCACCTTTTCCTAAGGAACCTGGAATGGAGCTTGCAATCTTTTCTATTCTGTTTGTTACCCTTTCAACTAAAGAAATAAGCTGGGCATCTTTATTTCGTCGAGGGTCATCATCAAAAAGGCCATCTATATTGGTCAGGTTAATAACTATGTTAGCCCCGGATAGATTGGCCATCATAGCACTGAGATTATCGTTGTCACCAAATTTTATCTCATCTACTACAACAGTGTCATTTTCATTGATGATCGGGATAACCTTCCAATTAAGAAGTGTAAAAAGGGTATTTCGTGTATTTAGATATCTCATCCTATTGGTGAGATCATCCCTTGTAACTAATACCTGGGCTACCTTCCGGCCGTACCTTTTGAAGGCCTTCTCATAGGCAAGCATTAAAGTGCTTTGACCTATTGCTGCAATTGCCTGCTGTTGGGAAATGGATTGTGGCCTTTGAGAAAGGCCCATCTTTTTTATGCCGGAGGCAATGGCACCTGAAGATACAAGAATAATCTCCAGTCTTCTTTTTTCCATAAGGCGACAAATATCCTCGCTAAGGGCGTTTATGATATTTAGGTTTAAACCCTCTTTTGTTGTGAGCACTCCACTTCCAATCTTGATAACTGCCCGCTTAACAGGCTGGAGTATATCTTTCCTTAAATTTTTCATTGGTTGTGTTTATTGTGTTTTTGCCTGCCCATCCCGCTCTGCGGGACGAGGCGGGCGGGATTTTTTGTTCACAAGGGACAAAAGATAATTGACAACTTTAGACTTTAGACTTTAGGCACTTTTTTATGGAAGAGCTTTATCCTTTAGTAACTGTTCAAGTTCCTCTAATCCTTCTCCGGTAAGGGCAGAGATTGCCAGACACTCATAACCCAGGTCGTTAAAGGAACGACAAATTGCCTCGATATTTTTATTATTGTTAGAGCTTAAGTCAATCTTGTTTATCAGTACCACCTGATCCTTTTGAATAAGGGATGGATGGGATAGTTTTAGTTCTTCTTGTACTATATAAAAATCTTTGAGAACATCTCCAGAACTTGGGTTATAAATATCCAGCACGTGCAGAAGAGAACTGGTCCGCTCAATGTGTTGTAAAAATCTATGCCCTAAGCCTCTGCCATTGCTTGCACCTTCTACCAAGCCCGGAATATCAGCAATGGTAAGGGGTTGTTTGTCATCATAAATAATAACCCCTAAATTAGGGGCAAGAGTTGTAAATGGATAGTCGGCTATCTGGGGATGTGCATTGGAAAGGCGGGATAGAAGTGTAGATTTGCCGGCATTTGGTAAACCTATAATGCCTATATCAGCTATAAGTTTGAGCTCCAGTTTTAGTCTTTTTTCTTTTCCTTTCTGGCCCTCCTGGGCAAACCTGGGAGCCCTGTTGGTTGAGGTAGCAAAATGCTTATTTCCTTTACCACCTTGTCCACCCTCAATTAATAATATCTGTTGGTTATCGTGAACTAAGTCAGCCAGCAGTTCCCCAGCTTCCCTGTCTTTTAGCATGGTCCCTACCGGAACCAGTATTTCGATATCGCTTCCTCTTTTCCCTGACCTGTTTTTACCTCTTCCGGACCTGCCATTTTGGGCCTTAAAATGATGCTTGGAGCTAAAATCGTAAAGGGAATAGAGCTTTCTGGTGGCCTTGATTAAAACATTTCCACCCTTTCCTCCATTCCCACCATCAGGACCCCCTTTTGGTACAAATCTTTCTCTGTTAAAACTTGCACAACCAGGCCCCCCGTCACCTGATTTTACGGTGATCTCGGCCTCGTCAATAAATCTCATATATTTGTGTGCCATTGTTAGCAGTCCGTTGCAACAAACAATAAACAACGGACTACTGACTAATTATTAAGGAGTATAGACACTTGCTTGTTTTCTGTACTTACCCAATCTTTCAAAGGTAACTACCCCATCAATCTTTGCAAAAAGCGTGTAGTCTCTGCCAACACCTACATTATTTCCTGGATGGATGCTAGTTCCCCTTTGTCTTACAATGATTGAGCCAGCCTTAACAGGCTGACCACCATACCTTTTTACCCCCAGTCTCTTCCCTGGACTATCTCTGCCATTCCTGGAACTGCCACCTGCTTTTTTGTGTGCCATCTTTATCTCCTTTTCTCGTCAGTAGTTATTAGTTATATGTTGGTCATTATCAGGAAACTAATAACTAATAACAAATAACGAGATTCATGCCTCAATCTCAATTATTTTTACTCCTGTGAAATCCTGCCTGTGACCTTGTTTTTTTCTATACCCCTTCCTTCTTTTATATTTAAATACAATTATCTTTGGCCCTCTTCCCTGCCTTGTAATCTTGGCTACTACCCTGGAATTTTCCAAAATAGGCTTGCCGATTGTTACCTTACCTTCCTTGGAAACAAGCAACACTTTATCAAAATAGACATCATCTCCCACCTGACCATCCAATTTTTCAACCTTTATATCTTCACCTGGTTTTACCTTATGTTGTTTGCCGCCCGTTTGGATGACCGCATACATTCTAACCCTCCAATATTTCAGAATAAATTTAGATTACCTTAACCCCATAGCAAAGTCAATAAAAAAGCTACTCTTTAAAGGGGCTGATAAGAAAGGTTATTTATATAAGGCTATATACTAAAAATGTCAATCCTGATTTTCATGTGTGGTAGACTAATATGACATTTTGTGGTAATTTAGTTTATTAGCTGACAAATAGCATATTATAAAAGGATATTATTATATGCCAATTTATGAATATAAGGCAGAGATTCCTGAAAAAGGCTGCAAGGTTTGCCGAGAAGGCTTTGAGTACATCCAGGGCGTTGATGAAAAACCCCTTTCTCATTGTCCACATTGTGGTAAAGGAGTTAAAAGGATTATTTCATGGTGTCATGCTGCAGTTATTGATCCATCACCAGAATATACCAGCACAGAAAGAAAGATAACCGAATACGAGAAAGCAGGTCTATATAGCCATGCCGCAGAGTTGGCTGACAAACACTCAGATAAGACCAAAGACAAACTCCTAAAAGAGAGGGCCCTCGAAAATTATAAAAAGGCAGGTTATAAATTTGATTCCACTTCTAACAATGACAAATAAAGTGCCTGCCCGCTCGCCAAGGCCTTGCGAGGCAGACGGGCCTAAAGTACTTAAAGTGAGCTCGCCCTCCCCGTCCCGAGATCGAGACGGGATCGGGAGGTGCGACATGATTTGAATATACGCTTGATTCTGATATATCACTAATCCTGATTTATCTTTGCTAAGTCAGGTTTTGCCAGGCCTGCCCGCCATCCGGCAGGCGGGTCTGGGCCAGGGATTTCGAAATTAATATTTCGGATTTATTTAACAATTATTTTAGTTTTTTTGTGATTAGCTTATTGTTTGCTTAGTTCAGGTTTGTTCTGTGCGGGAAGATTGGAGGAAGGAATAATGTCAGATTTTTTTCAAAATGGTGAAATCGCAACATTTCATAGGCTTAGATCCAGGGATCTCAATGAGATTGAGGGAGAACTCGAAGAGGCCACAAAACATAGGCCTATTTCCCTTGTTCTTCCATACATTCCAATTGAACTCCAGGGGCCTGGTCTCCCTAAGATAGTCGAGGAGCTCAGGAATGTAAAATACCTTAAAAATATCATTGTTGCTGTTGGAAGGGCAAATCCAGAGGAGTTTAAACAAGCAAAGAAATTTTTTTCTGCTCTTCCTCAGAAACCAAAATTGGTCTGGTGTACAGGCCCGGCAATTGAAGATATATATAAAATACTGGCTGAAAACGGAATCAATGTTGGTGATGATGGCAAGGGAAGGTCTGCATGGGTCTCCTACGGATATATCCTGGCGCTTGAAGATAGTCAGGTTATTGCATTGCATGACTGCGATATTGTCACCTACAATAGGGATCTCCTTGCTCGGCTCTGTTACCCAGTTGCACATCCAAACATTGGCTTTAGCTTTTGCAAGGGATACTACAGCAGGGTTTCGGATCGGATGCACGGAAGGGTAACACGGGTCTTTGTAACACCTCTTATAAGGGCCCTGAAAGAAACCCTGGGATCTAATCGGTTTTTAGATTACCTCGATAGTTTCAGATACATCCTGGCCGGGGAATTTTCCATGGATGTAGATTTGGCCCGACAGATCAGAATCCCTGGTGATTGGGGATTGGAGGTCGGGGTTCTTGCTGAGATTCACAGAAATTGTGCATTGCGCAGAATATGCCAGGTTGACCTTTCCGATAACTATGAACACAAGCATCAACCCTTAACCCTGGAAGATCCCAATAAGGGTTTATTAAAGATGGGAACAGACATTGCAAAATCCATATTTAGAACTATGGCAAGTATGGGATACACCCTTACAAATGAGTTTTTTGTGACCTTGAGGTCGATCTATTTGAGGATTGCTCAGGACCTTATCGCTCAGTATGAATATGATTCTGAGATAAATGGACTAATGTATGACAGGCATCAAGAAGGTAGTTCGGCTGAGGCATTTGTCGGGTGTATCGTTAGTGCTGGCCAGCAGTTTCTCGAAACACCTTTTGAAGTTCCTCAACTACCTAACTGGAACAGGGTACTCTCCGCCGTTCCAAATATATTTGAGTTATTGATCAATGCTGTTGAACATGACAATAACAAAGACTATTAAGTAGGGCTCCCTGTCGTGCATTAAGGCTCATCAGGATTAATGATTTTAATGATCTCCAGTTGAAAAGATGGTCTTTTGCTTAATAAATTGCTTAAGAGCCTGACGAAAATCATTGAAATCCCTATCCCGACCAGGATACCAACGAGTGTAGATAAATCTAAATTTAAACTATATAGTTTACCAAAATAATTTCCAAGGGCAGCCCCTCCCACTAAACCTATTGCAGGAATCATATAGACAACCATGGATGCCTTTGTAATTGCGCCAGAAGGTATGCCTATTAGCACAATATCTTCAGCCTTAGCACTAACGGGGTTTAGGGCCTCGGAAAGCATCTCTTTGCCACCACCAAGCATCTGACAGAAACCCTTTGCCATACATTGAGCACATTGTTCTTTTCTCTCTGTTATAACAAGTGCCTTTTTGCCCCTTACCTCTTTGACCATCCCTTCTTCCTGGATCAAATAAGTCTTAGGTCTTTTCATTATTTTCAGATTTTTCTGATCCACTTTATTAGATCTCCTATAGCTTATCACTTGGGGGCAAGTTTTCGATTCTATTCAGGCCAAAATCTTCTAATATGGCCAATGCCTTATCGTCAAGCAGACCAAATTTTTTTAGGGTCAGAGGAAGGGGAATGGCATTCCGTGTATATCCCTTTTCCCTGTAAACCGCATCACAAAGCTTTTGATAGGCATCCTGCCGGAGTTTTATGATCATCCGGTGTTTGACATCAGGATCATCCGGGATCCCGTTTTCTCCTAATTGCTCTTTCAGCCAAGAATCATAATAGTCAGCCCTGTCCTTATATTCGTTAAAATATGCTGGCCCCATTGCCCTGAGTGGTATCTGATCGCTGGATCTCGTTCCCTTGCCATGCCGCAGGTTGATCAGTTTTTGTAGAAGCTGTAGTCTCTCACTATCATCCAGAATATCCTGCAAGGTTTTTTGGCTGCCTACAGTGGCATTGAAATATTTAACATAATATTCCAGAGTAGGCAGGTTTTGCGAAGGGTTATCGGTGCTGGCGGCCTCTGGGTGCCTCACATCAATCCAGGGCAACTTGCATAATCCGACTGCATTGAACCAGGTTCTGATCAGAGGGAACCATTTCAATGCGGCAGCCTTCATCTCGAATGAGGGTATCTCTTTGTAGACCTGATCAATGAAGATCAGCCATGCCTCGTCATGCTGGGGTCCTTTGAGGGCAAATCCGTATCCTCCCTGTTGAGCAAGAGTCTCCTTAGTAACATACATGGAGAACTCAAGTCCTTTTGTTTCCATTCCAAACTTATTTAGCTCTTCTATTATATCTTCTTTTTTTATACCTCTCTTAGTTGTATATCTCTCTGCAACCCAGCTCTTGGCACGCATTATTCCTTGGCCACATATCTTTCCTAATCCCTCTCCCCTGGCTGTCTCGTGAAGAAGCCTGTCAACACCTTCAATATTACCCCAGGATAAATCGTAGCCTATATCATCATCGGACAGATATCCCCTTTGAATGCACTCCATTAGAAACGCCGTGGTTACTCCCATGGATATGGTATCCAACCCATACTCATCACAGTACCAGTTATACTCCATTACAAATTGGGGGTCGAATATACCCATACAGGTAACGGCCCCGGCAGTTTCATATTCGGGGCCATCAATACCAACTTGTCTATCGGAATATGGGCCCCTTACCAGGCTTACATTCTCAGCTCCTTTGGCACAGGCCAAATTGCAGCCGAAATAGCAGCCGTCAGGTGTATTTTTGCTAAAGTAGTTATCCAGAAATACATTCGCAAAAATAGCGGAGGCATCAGGATGATTTCCATATTGGTAGTTATTTACTGGTAGGATGTGAAACTTGTTCATATACTCAACCAGGCTGGGGGTACCACAACTTGAGAGCTTGAGCTGCTGAGGATCCATTTCACTTATCACCTTTTTAAGACTGGATCCCGCGTGCGAGACCCCGTCTTTATCCACAGGGTTATTTGCCTTAACCCTGTTCAGGCTGGAGCGAACAATTATTGCCCTTAATCCCTTATATCTCATAACTGTGCCCGTGCCCCCTCTTCCGGCCTGTTTGGAACGGATCCGGTTTCTTCTCTTATCATAAAAGATGCTGTTTATGATTCCAAATCTTGTATGACAAGCCCCAATGCCTGTTGTCACTGCTGCTATGTTTTCATTAAGACTATCTTTGTTAAACCATTTGATAAGGGCATTCCCGTAGGAGAGGCTTCCATGATCAATGTCTTCTCCAAAAACAGGAGCTTCAATGATATTTATGTATTCCTCGTCTCCATCCACTATAAGCAAAGAATCTTTTTTGGAGATGCCAGAAATAGCCAATGCGTCGAAACCACAGAGTTTTAATATGGGCCCAAAGTGTCCTCCAATATTAGAATCAATAAAAGTATCTGTCAGAGGAGATATAGTAGCCACAATGAATTTGCCGGTGCCTGGAAACATGGGCTCGTTACAAAGTGGACCGCTGGCCATAACCAAGATATTTTCCTGGCTGTTATATCTGGTTTCCCTTGAAGTCCCATCCCAGATTAGTTTCAATGCATAACCCCTGCCGCCAATGTATTTTTCCCTGAAAGCAGCCTGAACTACATTAATTGAGGCAGTATAAGAGCTCAGGTCGACATGGAGAATCCTGTCTGTATATCCTCCTTGAATTGCGGAAGGGCTGTATTTTACTGACTGAAGAATTTTTATATTTAAAACCTTTCAAAAATTCTTGAGCTAATACCCGTTTGATCTTTCCATATTTTTTACAATCAAAATGAAGTCTTGAATATAGGGAAAAGGAGGAAATTGTCAAGCAATTTGAAGTAATTCAGACAGTATAAAACTATTCTTTGCTGATGGATGTTTTATTAGATTGAATTTTTTACTTTAAAAAATTAATATGTTATTTTCTTGTTAATGCTTTAATCCTTATAACCTTAAGGTATTTCAATTATCGTAAATTCTCAATAAGTTCGGGTTCTGTCATTGCGAGCAAAGCGAAGCAATCTCTATTATAGCAATGAGATTGCCACGTCGCTCCGCTCCTCGCTATGACGGCAAATAGAATTGGCACGGAATTACCCGAACTTATTGAGAAGTTACCAATTATTTACTGAATGATAAAATAGTTTAGTAAAATTAAAAAGGGTCTATATTCTATGAAATCGGTTTTAATCACTGGCGGTGCAGGCTATATTGGAAGTCATGTGGTAAAACTGTTAGGTGAAAACACAGATTATAACATTACAGTGATTGATAATCTTTCTACTGGAAAAAAGGAGGCAGTTCTTTATGGAGATTTGATAGAGGAGGACTTATCAAATTTTAATGTTATTTCTGAAATTCTTTCAGAAAAAAGATTTGATGCTGTTATTCATTTTGCTGCCTCAATTATTGTTCCTGAATCTGTAAATGATCCCTTAAAATACTACTCAAATAATACTATAAATACTATTAAACTGATTAGTGCTGCACTTAAGTATAAGGTCAAATATTTTATCTTTTCTTCCACGGCTGCAGTTTATGGAATCCCTTATGAAATCCCTATAAAAGAAACAACACCAGTTAATCCTATAAATCCCTATGGGATGAGCAAGCTTATGAGTGAAAGGGTTTTAATTGATAGTGCCCAGGCTAATAAAGGTTTCAAATATATTATATTAAGATACTTTAATGTTGCCGGGGCATCATCTGATGGGAAGATAGGCCAGAACTTTCCCCAGGCTACTCACCTAATAAAAAAGGCTGCACAAACAGTTATTGGTAAAGAAGGGTATTTAGAAATTTATGGAACGGATTATGATACACCTGACGGAACAGGGGTAAGGGACTATATCCATGTTGAAGATTTGGCTGCTGCCCACCTGTCTGCCCTTGAATATTTAAAGGAAGGTAATAGCTCAGGTATATTTAATTGTGGATATGATAAGGGCTACTCAGTAAGAGAGGTTATTGATACAATGAAAAAGGTTAGTGGAATTGATTTTGCTGTCAAGGAATCAGCAAGAAGGCCTGGTGATCCTCCAATCCTAATAGCCGACAATAATAAAATTTTAAGCCATCTAAACTGGACACCTCGATTCAATAACCTTGCCCTTATTTGTAAAACAGCCTTAGAGTGGGAGAAGACCTGCTCTAAGCTTAAGGTAAGTTTATGAAGGCCAAGATCAAATATAACGTTATACCCAACCTGCCTCCGAAACTGGAGAGCTTGAGGCGTTTGGCCTATAACCTTTGCTTCAGTTGGAAGGGAGAGATCCGGGATCTTTTTCAGCGCATAGACCCGCGGCTATGGGAGGAGTGTGGACACAACCCGGTGCTGATGCTGGGTCTGGTCAGTCAGGATCGGCTGGATGAGTTATCCTCTGACCAGGGCTTCCTGGCCCAATTAGAGCAGGTGAGCCGGGATTTTGACCGCTATCTGTCTCAACCCCGCATCCAGGCAATGGATTACCTTCCCGAGGTGCCCTTTCAGGTAGCATACTTCTCAGCCGAGTTTGGTTTGACTGAGTGTCTCCCAATCTACTCCGGGGGTATGGGGGCCCTGGCAGGGGATCATCTTAAATCAGCCAGCGATTTGAACATGCCTGTGGTTGGAGTGGGTCTCCTGTATCAGGAGGGCTACTTCAGCCAGTACCTCAGCTACGACGGATGGCAGATGGAGACCTATCTGGCCAACGACTTCGCCAATATGCCTGTCAGTCTGGTCAGAAACCAGGAGGGCCAGCCTCTAAGCATCTCAGTGGACTTCAAAGGCCAGCCTGTCCAGATTTTGATCTGGCGCATCAACGTGGGCAGAGTGCCCCTATACATGCTGGATACTAATACCGGGGTCAATCCGCCCGAGTTTCGCCAGACCACGGCCCAGCTTTACGGTGGGGACCGGGAGATGCGGCTCAGACAGGAAATCGTTCTTGGGATCGGTGGTATTAGAGCTCTCAAAGCCTTGGGGATCGAGCCTACTGTCATACATATGAATGAAGGCCACTCGGCCTTTTCTGCCTTGGAGCGAATCAATATCATGAGAAGGGAGAAGGGCCTATCTTTTGACGCCGCACGGGAGTTTGTCCTGGCCAGTACGGTTTTTACCACCCACACCCCGGTACAGGCAGGCAACGACGTCTTTGACCCGGAGCTGGTTCGGGCCTACTTCGAGGAATATGCCAAGGGGATGGGGATCAACTTTAGAGTGCTGTTGGGTTACGGCCGCCTTGAGCCCCGGGATGAAAATGAGCCCTTTGGCATGAGCACTCTGGCGCTGCGACTCTCCTCCCACACCAATGGGGTCAGCCAGCTCCACGGCCATGTCTCCCGGACTATGTGGCAAAAGGTCTGGCACCACCACCCGGTGGAAGATGTACCTATAGACCACATAACCAACGGCATCCATGTTCCCACCTGGATCTCGAGGGACATGGCAAGGCTCTTTGACCGCTACCTGGGTCCAGACTGGGCAGAAGATCCGGACAATGAGCGTGTCTGGGAACATGTAGAACAGATACCCAGCACAGAGCTGTGGCGGACCCACGAACGGTGCAGGGAATATCTGGTTAGCTTTGCCCGTCGTCGTCTGGCTGAACAACTCAAGAACCGGGGGGCCTGCGCTGCTGAAGTGCAGGCCGCAGACGAAGTCTTGACCCCTGAGGCCTTGACCATAGGTTTTGCCCGCCGCTTTGCCACTTACAAGAGGGCTACCCTCCTCTTCAGGGACCCGGATCGGCTGGAGCGCATCGTCAACCACCCGGAATACCCGGTACAGATCATCATTGCAGGGAAGGCCCACCCTCAAGACAATGAGGGCAAGGAACTCATAAAGGCGATCATTCACTTAGCACGGCAGGAGCGGTTCCGCCGCCGCATCGTCTTTCTGGAAGACTACAACATAAACATAGCTCATTATATGGTCTCCGGAACTGATCTCTGGCTGAACACGCCTCGCCGTCCCATGGAAGCCTGTGGAACCAGCGGCATGAAGGCACTGGCCAACGGTTCTCTGAACCTCAGTGCGCTTGACGGCTGGTGGGATGAGGGTTATCATCGGGACTTCGGATGGGCCCTGGGTCATGGGGAAGTCTACCAGAACCATGAAGCCCAGGACGACATTGAAAGCCGCGACCTTTACCACATTCTAGAAAAGGAGGTTGTGCCACTCTTTTATAAGCACGGTTCCGATGGTATTCCCCTGGGTTGGGTGGAAAAGATGAGGTCCGGTCTCCGGCACCTGGCCCCGATTTTTAACGCCCACCGAATGGTGCAGGAGTATGTCAGCCGATATTATCTGACCTGCTCGAAACGTTTCAATACCTTGTGCAGCGATGAGTTTGCCGGTGCCAAAGACCTGGCTGCCTGGCGGCAGAAGCTGATGACTAACTGGCAAGAAGTCTCTGTGGAGGAGGTTACTTACAGTGATGGTCTGGAAATGCCTGTGGGCCAACAAGTAGATGTAATGGCACGTGTCAAGCTCGGGACCCTGTCATCAGAAGATGTGACCGTGGATGCCTATTACGGCCCTTTGGACCAACAGGGGGACTTTGCCGAGCGGGAGACAGTCCCCTTGGAAGTCGTGGACTCGGTGGATGGGATTTACACCTTCCGCGGGCAGATTCCTTGCCGGAAGACAGGCCGCTTTGGCTACACCGTGCGCGTTACGCCCAGCCATAAGAGGCTTGAGAACCGCTTTATCATGGGTTTGGTTACCTGGGCATAAAAAGATTTTGGATTTCGGAATGGGGCCCGCCCTGGCGCGACTTGATAGGAAAATGCATCTATTGAGGTGATATTTCAGAAGAGCAGCGCGTAGAAATATGGCCAATCAAGACAGGTCTGGGCCAGGGATTGCGGATTGATGAAAGGCTCAAGGAGCAAGGAAAAATAACAAATGACAACCACACTAAGTCCTGAAGAGATAAAGAACCTTGTTTCAGGTGAGCTTGCAGATCCCTTTACCTTGCTCGGTGCTCACCCGGTCTCACTTGGCAAAGGACCGGCAGTAGCTGTCAGGGCCTTCCTGCCAGGGGCCAGGACCGTGACTGTCTTGGACCTGGTTCCTAAGCAAGAAGTAAAGGCTCGTCTGGTGGACAAGCACGGGCTTTTCGAGGCGGTCTTGCCCGGTAAGAGAGAGATCTTACCCTACCGTCTCAAAGTGGACTTTGGTGCAGAACCCATTGCCACATTTTACGACTGCTACTCCTTTTGGCCTGTTCTGACCGAGTACGATCTTTATCTTTTCAACCAGGGCAACCACTACGAGATCTACGAGAAGCTGGGAGCGCATCCCTGGCAGCACCAGGGAGTCTCGGGCGTACTCTTTGGCGTCTGGGCTCCCTCTGCAACCCGGGTAAGCCTTGTGGGTGACTTCAACCAGTGGGACGGCCGGCGCCACCAGATGCGGTGCCGGGGGGCTTCCGGGGTTTGGGAACTTTTTGTTCCCCACCTTGGGCCGGGCCTGCTTTATAAGTTCGAAATTCGCACCCAAGAAGGCATCCTTCTCATCAAGGCCGATCCCTTTGCCTTCCGCTTCGAAGAACGACCCAAGACTGCGGCTATTGTGCATGACCTGAGCGGTTTTCCCTGGACCGATCAGGACTGGATGACCTCTCGAGCTAAGGAAGATCCTCTGAGCCGACCTCTGGCTGTCCATGAGGTACATCTCGGCTCATGGCGGCGCCGGGTTGAGGAGGACAATCGCTGGCTGACATACCGGGAAGCGGCAGATGAACTTGTTTCCTATGTAAAGGAGATGGGTTTCAACTGTATCGAGTTCCTGCCCCTATCTGAGCACCCATTTGATGGCTCATGGGGCTATCAGGTTACTGGTTACTATGCCGCAACCTCTCGCTATGGGACACCAGATGATTTGATGTACCTGGTGGATCGCTGCCATGCCGGAGGACTAAGCGTCATACTCGACTGGGTCCCGGCCCACTTCCCCAGAGACGCCTATGCCCTGGAATACTTCGATGGGACTCACTTATACGAGCACGCAGACCCTCGCCAGGGCGTCCATAAGGATTGGGACACCCTGATCTTCAATTACGGCCGCAACGAGATCAAGAACTTCTTAGTGGCTAATGCACTCTTCTGGTTGGACAAATACCATGTAGATGGGCTGCGTGTAGATGCTGTGGCCTCAATGCTCTACCTGGATTACTCCCGCAAGGATGGGGAGTGGATTCCTAACCCATACGGCGGCAGGGAGAACCTCGAGGCCATTGACTTCATCAAGACCCTAAACTCCAAGATCTATGAACGCTATCCCGGGGTGGTGACCATTGCCGAGGAGTCCACAGCCTGGCCCGGGGTCACACGTCCGGTCCATCTCGGGGGCCTGGGTTTCATGTTCAAGTGGAACATGGGCTGGATGCATGACATGCTGACCTTCATGTCAAAGGACTCGGTCCACCGCCGTTACCACTCGGACAATCTGACCTTTGCCCTGCTATATGCATTTCACGAAAACTTCATCCTGCCCTTGTCCCACGATGAGGTTGTTCACGGGAAGGCCTCCCTCCTGGCCAAGATGCCAGGGGATGACTGGCAGAAGTTTGCCAATCTACGTCTGCTTCTGGGATATATGTATGGGGAACCGGGCAAAAAGACCTTGTTCATGGGAGACGAGTTCGGTCAATGGTCGGAATGGGACCACGACCAGTCCCTCCAGTGGCACCTTCTCGAATACGAGCCTCACCAGGGTCTGCAAAGGTTTGTCAAGGACCTAAACAGAGTCTATGTTTCTGAACCAGCCTTGTACGAGCTCGACTTCGATCCCGCAGGGTTCGAGTGGATTGATTTTCGGGACGCTGACTCCTCAGTGGTATCTTTCATACGCAGGGGAAAAGCACCGGATCAAACCCTGATCTTTGTCTTTAACTTCACCCCAGTCCCACGGATGGATTACCGCGTAGGTGCCCCCCTGCCGGGATTCTATCAGGAGCTGATCAACTCAGATGCGGACTGTTACGGTGGGTCCAACCTGGGCTTAGGAGGGGGCGCCATAGCTGACGCCAAGCCCTGGCACGGGCAACCCTGTTCCCTCAGTCTTCACCTGCCCCCCTTGGGTATGCTTCTTCTCAAGTCAAGAGGGGAGTAATCCACCAAATCGGACACGCCTATCTTTGGCCTGAGGTTAGTGGAACCTATAATTCGATGAGTTCAAGTTTGATTTGAAGGTGGGCCTTCTGTCCCGGAGATAGGACCAGGGGATAAAGGAAGAGCAGGCTCGAGCCCTGATAGGCGCGCTCAAATCCCTCTTCGGACTGGGAGATCGTCATGAGAGGGAAGAACCATACCGAGACCGTATGGGAGAAGGTAAGGGCCGCTGTCAACCGGTCCGGGCCATTGACAAGCTCGAAGCGGGTCAGATCTTTTTCGCTACCAGTCTCGGATACCTCCCGCCGGCGTCCGGACTCAGGGGCTAAATAGTACCTTTCCTTATCCCGGTCGGAATAGAGGGTAAGGTTGAACTCACATCCGTACAAGGTAGAGATAGGCTTAGTGTCCAGACACTTAAACTCGTAATCTACAGTCACCTGCTGCTCATGCCTGGCCCGGATTTTCTTTTTGACAATCAAGGCCCTGAGATCTACCTGCCCAGTGCGGGTCAGCTCCACCAGGACCTCACTGAAGAAGCCCGGGCCTTTTCCACTTG
>JAUWNK010000168.1 GCA_030612685.1 Desulfobacteraceae bacterium | reverse complement strand
CTCAGCAATTGACCCCGGCGCTTCGCCTCAGGGTTATTCATGAAAGAAACTTTACGTTGAGCATGGAGGTGTCTTTTTTTACATCATGCCCTATAACAGGGGGCCTCAGCGTGCCGCTTCAAACTCTGCGCACAAGCAACTCGTCATGGTCTGCTAGGGCCTTTGTCTGTGTGCGCTGGTTTGAAGCGGCCTACCGACTTGTCATTGTGAGGCCCGCCCTGGCGCGAAGTTTCTGGAATAGCGTACAATGGCTATATTATTTCTATGCTTAGCTATACAAACTCATATCTTGCAAGCCAGGTCTGGGCCTGGGGCATGGTAAAAAAAGGCACCTCCATGCTCTATTCCACATTTAGTTTCAAAGAGCTAAAGTGTTACGGTATTTGTAAGAAAGGGCGGAACTAATTTCCCATGCATTTTTTCCATTGTATTCCAATATATCTTGTGGTTTAGTTAAAATTATTGATCAGATCACTTGTAAAGACATCGGCTCTATCTCTCAGCAGACAATATTTAAAGAGACCTTCCTCGATTAAAAGCAGTATCTCCCGAACAGCTCAGAACTTAGGGTTTAACCTTTATTATCTTATGTGTTTGAAGAAAAGGGCCTGTGGCTTTGATTAATGGAGTGTCTGGTATGGAGATCACACGCCGGGATTTTATCAAAGATTTACTTACCTTGGGCGGCTCACTGCTCTTCTTTCCTGGATCCCTTAAGGCGGAAGAAAAAAGGGGAGAGGCCTGGCATCCAGCCTATGAAAAACTGGAGAAAGAGGGTAAACTGGCACAGAGGGTCGAGCAGGCCTACGCCATCTTTGAGGATTGCCAGCTCTGTCCCCGGATGTGTGGGGTGAATAGGCAAAAGGGCGAAAGAGGGTTCTGCCGTGCTCCGGCCAGGGCCATGATTTTCAGCGCTCATCCCCATTTTGGTGAAGAGATAGCATTGGTGGGCAAAAATGGGTCTGGCACCATCTTCTTCTCTAACTGTAATCTCCGCTGTATCTTCTGCCAGAACTGGCCTATCTCCCATGAGGGAAAAGGAAAGGTAATTCAAGATGAAGACTTGGCAGACATGATGATTTACCTGCAAAGAATCGGCTGCCATAACATCAACTTTGTCACGCCCACCCACGTCATGCCTAACATCATCAATGCCTCGCGGATCGCATTGAAGAAGGGGCTGCGTCTTCCCTTAGTTTACAATACCAGCGGTTACGAGCGCTTAGAGATATTGAAGATTTTAGACGGCATAATGGATATTTATATGCCGGATATGAAATATATGGATGCTGATCATGCTGCGAAATATTCATCCGGGGCTTCAGACTACCCTGAATTGGCCAAGAAAGCAATAACCGAAATGAACCGGCAGGTCGGAGAACTCATGATCGATAAGCGAGGAATTGCTCTTCGCGGGCTGATGATCCGACACTTGGTCATGCCCAATCGGGTGGCAGGAACAGAGAAATTCGTCAGGTGGGTGGCTGACACCCTCCCTAAATCCACCTATGTGAATATCATGCCTCAATACCGTGTGGAATATAAAGCCTTTGACTACCCAAAAATCGCCCGTGGGATCACCGTGCAGGAATTCTTGGAAACAATGGAGTGGGCTGAAAAATACGGCTTGACTAACCTTGACCCTCAGTCTGTGGCGGTCAGAAACTTTTACTATAAACGTAGATAAGGGTGAATTTTCATAAGACTGATTTAATGAGTTTGATACTGTTCTGAAACCTATTCTACGAAGCATTATTATGGCTTATGCAATCAATCCCAAATACCGGGTATAGGACTTCCACAATATTCACACTTTCCTTCCTTTAGATGCATTTCTCCTATCATGTATCCGATCCGTTGGATTACCGTTTTTTTGCACTTAGGACAGAATGTATTCCAACCCTCGTGACCAGGTACCTTCCCGATATAGACATATTCAAGGCCAGATGACAAAGCCAACGCCCGGGCCTTTTCCAGTGTCGCAATTGGCGTTGAGGGGAGTTTGTTGAGCTTGTGCAAGGGATAGAACCGAGAAAAATGGACAGGAGTATCTGCGCCCAATTCTCTCTTCACCCACAGGCACATTTCTCTTACTACCGACATCTCATCATTCTTTGTGGGAATCATGAGGTTTG
Organism: Desulfobacteraceae bacterium; assembly: GCA_030612685.1. Taxonomy (GTDB): domain Bacteria; phylum Desulfobacterota; class DSM-4660; order Desulfatiglandales; family B25-G16; genus JAUWNK01. The sequence continues at coordinate 3,322 of JAUWNK010000168.1, read as the reverse complement.
TAATCTCCACGTGTATTTTCTCCTGCTTAAGAGTCTTCAAGGTATCGAGTACTGGGACGAGTTCCCCGCTGCACAATTCATGATAAAAGCCTTCGGTAAACCCCTTTAGATCAATATGGGCTGCGTCTAACACCTTGGACAGATTTCGAAGTGGCCCCGGATTTATGAAGCCATTTGAGTGGATAACATTCAGAAGGCCTGCCTTCTTTGCAAAGTAAGCAACATCTGACATATATTCATAAAATATGGTAGGTTCCGCGTAGGTGTATGCAATAGAATGGGCTCCCATCTCTTTGGCCTTCTTCACAACAATTTTAGGTGGAATCTCGTAGCTGTACACATCCTCTGGGAAGGCTTGGGAGATTTCCCAATTCTCGCAAAACTTACACTGGAAATTGCATCCAGCCGTTGATAGCGTTAAAGAAGTGGTTCCAGGCAGAACATGGAAAAATGGTTCCTTTTCGATCGGGTCTAAATGGATGACGCAGGGGTTCCCGTAGACCAGGCTGTAATATTTCCCTCCCCGATTCTCACGCACTCTACAAAAACCCCTTTTCCCCTTGGCAACACGGCACCGCCTGGGGCAAAGTTCACACTGGATCTCTCCCCCATCCAGGGGAGTGAAATAGGGGGAGAGCTTTGTCTTGATGAGGCCTTTTGTGGCCATTTGTGCCCGTAATGTTTCCGGAAGACCGAAGATGTGAGCAGCGCAAATAACACAGAAACCTGTCCCACAAAACTTCAAGAACTCCCGTTTCGTCATGTGGGATTGAGGGTATAATAAGAGGGAATGATCTATAGGTATAGGGGATTTAATCATAGGATGTATTCATTGTTAAAGAATGTCTTATACATTAAGTTTTTTCATATAGAAATATATGGGAAAAGTCAAAAAATAGTGAGATTGCCAACTTCTGGTTTCACTCCTTGCCTGTCTTGAAAGGCCGCTTTAGTTCCATATCCCTTGACCTTCATGCCTTCCTGACCCATACTCATATTGGGTAAAAAGTCATCTTCCTCAAAATAACCCTTAATCGAGGGTGTCATAGATTGAACAAGAGGACCCCATTTCTCATTAAGAGAAGTGGGGTTTTTTATTGGATTTTTGGTATTTTCACATTTTATCTTTAAAAATATTTTCAAATAAATTAATATGAAAATCTGTAATAATGTTATATTCGCGGAAAAAAGCCTTTCCCTGCATGGGTAATGTGGTTTAAAGGAGTAAAGAGATGGATAAAGAGATAAATAAAGGCATAAGCCAGGAAAAGGAAAAATTAGCCTATTATAAAGCTCTCCATGATATAGCCAACCAGATTCACTCAGCGAGAGATATTAACGAGATCCTTATTAACCTTAAAGATCAAATCCTCAGTTTATTTGATGCCGATCGAAACACCATCTATGTTGTGGATGGTAAAAAGAAAGAGATCTATTCACGCTTTAAGGTAGGGGATTTTCCCAGAGAAATCCGTGTTTCTATTAATAATAATAGCATTTCTGGGTATACGGCCAACACCGCACAAATAACTAACATCGTCAATGCCTACGATAAGCACGAATTGAGCATGATCAACAAGGATCTCTCTTTTGATAAGAGTTGGGATGATGAGTCAGGCTATGTCACAAAACAGATTTTAACCATACCCATTTTTTACAAAAAATATGTCATAGGGGTATTACAGCTTGTTAACAAAAAAAATGGCGACAGATTCACCCTGGAAGACCAAAATTCGGCAGTAGAGATGGCAAAGGTTCTGGGTATCGCCTTTTTCAATCATCAAAAATTGTCCCAGAAAGGGAAAAAGCGTACCAAATTTGACTACCTTATTAATAATAGCATTATAACCGATAAGGAACTGGAGAGGGCTATTGCGATGGCTCGTGAGCAAAAGACCTCAGTGGAGTCCATCCTCATAAACGATATGAAGGTGAAAAAAGATGAGGTCGGTAGATCCCTTGGAGAGTATTATAACTGTGAATATATCCCTTTTGATAATAATTATCCTATCCCCGGTGATCTCTTGGCCAAATTGAAACAGGTTTACCTTAAAAGCAACTTATGGGTCCCTCTGGCCAGGGAGAACGGTAAGGTCAAAATCCTTATAGATAATCCCCAACGACTGGACAAGATTGATAGTGTAAAATCTTTAATCCATGCAGAGAAGCACGAGTTTGCCGTAGGGCTAAAGGAGGATATTTTACAATTCCTGGATTATTTTTATGGATCACCGCAGGCTCAGGATGAAGGTTCTATAGATGATATCCTTGGTAAACTTGACATGGAAGATGAAGAGGAAGGTGATTCTGCCAGTGAAATGCTGACAGAAGACAATAGCGCCGTCGTTCAGCTCGTCAACAAGATCATTACTGATGCCTATAAAAAGAATAGCTCAGATATTCATATTGAACCCTATCCAGGTAAATCGGGAGCGGAAATCAGGTTCAGGATTGACGGCGCCTGCCAGAAATACCAGACAGTCCCTTACAATTATAGGAAGGCTGTGTCTTCTAGGATAAAAATCATGGCCGATCTGGACATCTCCGAACGCAGAAAACCTCAGGATGGCAAGATAAAATTCAAGAAATATTCTCCAATTGATATCGAACTGAGGGTGGCTACCATCCCCACGGTAGGAGGGGAAGAGGATGTAGTTATGCGTATTCTGGCAGCCGGGGAACCAATTCCCCTTGATGCTATGGGAATTAATGAAAGAGATTACAACCTCTTGCTCAGCATGATCACCAAACCTTACGGTATAGTTCTTGTTGTAGGACCGACAGGAAGTGGTAAAACCACAACTTTGCATTCGGCACTGGCCCATATCAACAAAACAGAGACCAAGATCTGGACGGCAGAAGATCCGGTCGAGATCACACAAAGAGGACTGCGTCAGGTCCAGGTACTGCCAAAAATAGGTTTTGATTTTTCTGCAGCCATGCGCTCTTTTCTGAGGGCCGACCCTGATGTGATCATGGTGGGGGAAATGAGAGACCATGAGACAGTGTCTACTGGGATAGAGGCATCCCTGACAGGCCACCTGGTCTTCAGCACCCTTCATACAAACAGTGCCCCGGAGACCATCACCAGGCTGCTGGACATGGGCATGGACCCCTTCAATTTCGCCGATGCTCTTCTGGGTGTCTTGGCGCAGCGTCTTGCCAGAACGCTATGCAAGTCCTGTAAAGAACCCTATAAACCCAGCCAGGAGGAATATGATAGCCTTGTTCGGACCTATGATGGAGATTTTGATGCCCTGGGATTTCCATACACAGATGATCTCACCATTTATAGGGCCAATGGATGCGATAAGTGCAATAA
>JAUWNK010000092.1 GCA_030612685.1 Desulfobacteraceae bacterium | reverse complement strand
AAATTAATCTCGGAAAGGGAAAAAATTTATTTTTGGAAAGTTTGTAAAATATATGTTAAATTTAGCCCACGATAGTATAATAATCTGAACATAACACACCTTCGGTGCGGACTTGTAGTGCAGAGCTTTAGCTCTGCCATTGAGATGCAGGGCTGACCTGCCCGCCATGCGAGACGCAAGGCGAGGCGGGCGGGAGCCCTGCGCTACGTTTGAAAAAAAGAATTTCCTAAGCTATCAAGTTATTTTATAAACCTTAAAGCCTTGGATTGCATTGATTTTATAAAGGAGGCAGACCGATCTTGCCGCATACAGCCACCTGGAAAGAGATAAAAGAGGGCCGGGTTACAGATATCTATTTTGAAAGGACTAAAAAAATCTTGGAGGCCAAAGGTATAGATTTGCATGTTCGGGCAGAGTTTATAGCCCATGTTCTTCCATCAAATTGGCCCTGGGCAGTTCTTGCAGGGGTTGAGGAATGTGCTGAGGTCCTAAAAGATCTTCCAGTTGATGTCAGGATGATGAAAGAGGGGTCCATATTTTATACTCTACAACCTACAATGGAGATCAGTGGAAAGTATCTTGATTTTGGCCAATATGAGACAACGTTCCTTGGTCTCATATGCCAGGCATCTGGTATAGCTACAATGGCTGCCAGGTGTAAAAAGGCAGCAGGCAAGAAAGAGGTAATAAGTTTTGGCGCTCGCAGAGTGCACCCGACAATAGTTCCCTTGATAGAGAGAAATGCATACATAGGGGGCTGCGACGGTGTGTCTGCTGTTCCCGGGGCCAAACTCATTGGAAAAGAGCCGGTAGGGACAATGCCCCATTCACTCATTTTGATTATGGGTGATACTGTAAAGGCCACAAAGGCATTTGATGAGGTCATTGAACCGAAAGTTAGGAGGGTAAGCCTGATAGATACCTTTAATGATGAAAAGATAGAGGCCCTTAATGTAGCAGGGGAGCTGGGTGATAAACTGTATGCCGTCCGGCTTGATACACCAAGAAGCAGAAGAGGGGATTTCCTGGAGATCATGAAAGAGGTGCGATGGGAGCTTGATCTAAGGGGATATAGGGAGGTAAAAATTTTTCTGAGTGGTGGTATTAATGAAAACAATATCGAAAGGTACAATCCGATCGCGGATGCCTATGGCGTTGGAACTGCAATAAGCCATGCTCCTGTAGTAGATTTTTCTATGGATATAATAGAGATAGATGGTAATCCCCTGGCCAAAAGGGGAAAGATGTCAGGTAGTAAAAGTATTTTGCGATGTAAGGAGTGCTTTAACACAAGGGTTTGTCCTGTTAAAGAAATGCCTGGAAGGTGTTCATGTGGAGGTGTCGAGGAAGAAATTTTAGTGCCATTTGTTTCCAAAGGCCATTTAGAGTACCCCTTACCTAAACCTTCCCAGATCAGGGAATTTGTTTTGCAGCAGTTGAGCAAGGTGGAATTATAAGCTTAGGGAATTTCTATAACTTATTGAAATCATTGCCCTTTTAATGGCCTTTTTATTTAGGCCATCCACATGGAATAATGGAATGTTGGGATAGTGGAATATTGGGAAATAAAATAAGTTAACCCATCATTCCAGTTTTCCATTATTCCCTGGCCCAGACCTGACTTGTATAGCCCTAGTTCCACGGACTCAGCTCCTGAAATATTACAGCGACAACAGCATATCCCAGGCAAATCGCGCCAGGGCGGGCCAATATTTCAATCGGGGCGAAGCTCCTAACTTCAACAAAGCAACTTAGTGGCTAAAAAAAATAAAAGAAAGGTAGCAAATCTAACTCTTTTAATGAGTTACATATCAGGAAACAGGCCGGATGAATTTGGCCTTGTTCCGGATAAAGAAGGGTATATAACCATTAAAGAGTTTATAAAGGCCATTAATGAAGAGCCCAATATGGCCTATGTTCGGGAATCCCATTTAAGAGAGGTTCTGTTAAATGATAGAGATGGTATTTTTGAGATTGATGAGAAAAAGATCAGATCTACTCAGCGGAACTTTTGCATGGTAAATAAGGAGGAATATCTTACTCCTTCTCCAAAGATCCTATTTAAGGGAGTTAAAAGAAAGGCATACCCATATATTCTTAAGGCTGGTCTATTCCCGGGATCGAAAGAGCATATAGTGATGACAACAGATAGGGATCTTGCTGTCCGGATTGCACGCCGATTAGATCAAGAGCCCGTTATCTTAGAGATAAGAGCAAAAGCAGCCATTGAGAATGGGATAACCTTTTATCCTTTTGGTGAATCTATCTATCTGGCAGACAGTGTCCCAGTCCAGTTTATTAGCGGTCCACCATTGCCGAAAGAGCTACCTCCCAAAAAAGAAACCGTAGAGAAAGAAAGAGAAATAGCCCCAGGATCCTTTATCTTAAGGGCGGATAGGGATCCTGATCTTAGACGGCGAAAGAAGGCCAAAAAAAGAATCGGATGGAAGGAAGAGGTGAAAAAAAGCAGAAAGAGAAAAAAGGCTGGCCCTGTTGAGTATAAAACTTACAATCCATATGGCTAAGTTCAACAAAGTGGGTCCTGGTATCTAATGTAGTGCCAATAAAGTAGTTACTCTACGGGGCTGGCTTTGAAAAAAGTCGGCTGCAGACACCTTTCTAAGGGATTGTTGGGAACTTATAGGATAGAGATGAAAGGGTGGCTATGCATCCAGTAGATATATTATCTCCAATGGAAAGCGGTGACCCCCTTTATATAGTTATCTCATATGGTTGAATAGTTTCTATTATGTATGCTGCTTAGTTAGGTACAGTTTGGGCTCCCTGTGTAACTTCTCTTTGTCTTTTATATTGCACATTTTAATAATAGAATTTTTTTTACTTAAAACTACTGAAGGCCTAACATATAAATACTGATATATGCAGGCCTGGGCTATACTATCATCATTTTGGCTATAATCTCTATCCTTTCCTTCCATAAGTAAATCCCATTAGAATCTCACATGGGATATTCTAATGTGGTCAGTAAATTTTGACCTCCCCCAGGGAGCTAATCTTTTATTATCTAAGGTGAATTGAGGATCTTTTATGACTGAAGGAAAGATTATTGAATACATTGACCAGAGGGAGATTGTACTATCTGTATGCCTAAAAGATAGGGTAAATAAGTTGCAGCTTTTAACCCTATCGAACCAGGAGGTGAGTATTTCTCCAAGAAGGGTCCTCCTTTTTTCATCCAACACCTTGGATGTTACAAGATCAAGGGGGGAATTGGTACAGGAATTGAGAGTAGTTGACAAAAGACGCACCGATTATATGAAAAAGGTTTCTGTTCGAGATCTATGGGAACTCACGCATGAGGAAAATGAGTCTTTTACCTATAAATATCTTGCCCAGCTTTCCTTTGGCAACGATGTCACCGATGATCATATATCTGCTCTGGTCAGGGCCATCTTTGCTGACAGGGTCTTCTTTAAAATGAAAGATGACTATTTTATCCCCAACAGCCCAGATAAGGTAAAACAGATAAGAAAGGCCAGAGATGAAGCCGCAATAAGAGAAAGAGAGATTAAAGAAGGAGCAAACTTCCTTAAGGAGGTGGTCAATAATAGGCATCCTGAGGACCCGCCCCTAAAGGAAAGGATTATTGAAATACTCATTCAACTCGCCCTTTATGGAAAGGATGCCCCGGATTTTAAGATGGGCAGAGAGATTTTTTCCGGGGCTGGAATCAAGGATATTGATCAGGCTCGTCACCTATTAGTAAAGCTGGATATATGGCATAAAGACGAGAACCTTGATCTTCATAGGTTTAAAATCAGGACTGATTTCAGTGAGCCCGCCCTTAAAGAGGCAGATATAGTAATGAGACAAGAGACAGACCCCTTGGGTCGGGAAGACTTGACAGATCTATCTATCTTTACCATTGATGGGCCAAATACCAGGGATTTTGATGATGCATTAAGCCTGCAGCCTATTGACGGAGGCTATGTGCTCGGTGTCCACATCACCGATTTAACTACTTTCATCAAAGTTGATGGCCACTTAGACAGGGAGGCCTCTGAAAGGGCAAGCTCGGTCTATCTTCCGGTTAATCAGATCCCCATGTTGCCTTCAAGCCTTTCGAACAATGCATTGAGTTTGGTAAAAGGTTCTAACAGGTTGGCTATATCTCTATTTGTAGATTTTGATAGGGATTGGAACATTAAGAATTATCGTTTTATGCCTACTATTGTAAGAATAGAAAAACAGCTTACATATGATCATGTAAATGCAGTATATAAAGAAGAGCCAATTTTTTCGGCCCTCTACCAGTTGGCCCAGGCCCTTAGACAAAAGAGGCTTGCTAACGGGGCCATGCTCATTCCTCTTCCAGAGCTCCATTTTAAATTTGGCAATAACTCTAAGTTACAAGTTAGACTCATAAGACAGGACACCCCTTCCAAGATTATTGTCTCTGAATGTATGATTCTATATAACTGGCTAACAGCAAAATTTGCCTCTGAGAAAGCCCTGCCTATCCTTAATAGGAGCCAGGAACCACCTCAAGAAAGATTATTTATCGATGCATCTAAATATATCTATTATTTATTTCAGCAAAGGCGCAAACTTCAGCCTCTTCTGATAGATACAATACCACAACCACATAGTAGTCTTGGGGTTGATGCCTACACCAATGCAACTTCCCCATTAAGAAGATATATGGACCTGCTTGTGCAAAGGCAAATCCACTCATACCTGCTCAAAAATAGGCCTGTTTATACGGAATCAAGGCTCAAAGAGCTGAACATGTTGATACAGCAGACATTAAGGGATATTGATTTGATCAAGAGAAACCAGATCAGGTATTGGCTACTGAAATATCTTGCGGGACATATCAATGGTAATTTCAATGCTATTGTTTTCCAGAAATTAAAATATAAGCATTTGATAATATTAACTGATTTTCTTTTTGTTGCTGACCTTCCAAAAGCAAGTGGTCTTGAGCTGTCAGCAGGGGAAGAGATAAAAGTAGTTGTTAAAAAATCGGATCCCTGGGATGATATACTCATCCTTGAACTGGCTAATTAAACTAAAGGAACTCGTTCCTTTATCCGATTTTAATATATATTTCCCCGAGAAAGAGCTTTTTCCTGGTTAGATCAATCTTTAATGTATTTATATCTGTCCCGGCTATATCTCGTATCCTTTTTGTCCTGCCAAGTATAAGAAGATCACCGTTAACCCTTATGCTAATTTCGTTTTCTTTACTAATATTGCTCTTTATAGCCTCCACTGTCAGATAATCATTCAGAGAGGCACAAATGGTCTCTCTATCTTTTAAGGCATAAGTCTGATTGTTCAGTTTTATGATTAAATACTCTAAAGACGGTTCAGTTATCCTTACCGGCATTTCACCTAAAATATCCTTCCCCTGGGATGCAACAATCTTGTAAACTTTTCTCTGTCCATAAAGAGAATAACGAGCGAGAAGATCCCTGCCAGTATCGATTAGATATCCTCTATCCTCACCGGTATTATTTTTCCAGTTTCCAACAAACCCTTTGAAATTTACACACACATCTTGTTCCCTTGCCAAACTCTCAGGAAGGATAGTTATTATCTTTAGAAGGTCTCCTCTAACGACATCAAGAATTTCACCATTTTTGAGGAGTTGTTTTCTGCCGTTTACTTCAACAATAAAATGGTTCGCCGTAGGCTGATTAATCTGCCCGGGGCGAATTAGGCTAACCGTTCTCTTCTTGCTTACTCTTATAGGTATCTGGGCAAATACATTGTTGTCCTTCCTGATAATCAAGCTTGTATTCTTATAGATTGAGAAGTCCTTTCGAAAGTCATTCAGGCTTCCATAGCCAAGGATATCCACACTCAACCCTCTCTTATAATTGGCCTCAACATGAGCAATATTGATATTATCTCCTGCCATGATATTCAATGTCTGTTTATTTTTTACAACTATAGGTATCTGACCATTGAGAGACACGACTAAATATTTCAACTCTGGTTTATCCAGAAATAAGCCGGGCTGTTCCGGAAAAATACCAAAAAGCTTCATAAATGCATTGATAGCCAGATTGTGGTATCTGACCTTAAGATCAATAGATGGTAGAAATTTAGATGTCTCAATCCCGAATGCAGGGATATGATGCTTGGTTAAGGCATAATAAGTGGCTGATTTTAATTGTTCTCGGTGTTTGCTATCTGGCTCATCCGTGCGGGTATTATTGAAGTGGAATTTATGGAGATCATTAGTAATCTCTTGATTGATCTCATTTACTACCTTTCTTGCCATATCTCCCAATTTTAGCACCTTATTCTGGCCAGGTATTGTATACTCTTCACAATCTGCGATTATAGACTGCCCGAATGCCCTTGGATTACGCCACCTGCTTATATACTTAGGATAATAGTAGCCGGAACCATCGTGGAGGTTAAGGAGATAGTCACTCTCGGCAATTAGCTCCTTGAGTATGGATACAATTTTATCATCCATGCTCATCTTTTCAGGGTTATTGGCAAATTTTCTATTCATATCCCCATGAGGGCCTCTGTGATTCAAAAGGATGGAGTAGAAATTGGACCTGGGAACGACAATTAGATTGCCTTTTAATAGACTCATGTCTGCATAGAGATCAGCCGAGAGAAACCCGCCGGGTTCGTTACCCTGAATCCCACCAATTAACATTAAGGTTTCCGCCGGTTTCTTACCATAAATCTTGTATATGTTTAATTCATAGGGCGTGTTTGGGAAATAAACAAGATTTTCTCTTTTACCCTGGGTATTCTCAGGGTAAATCAAAAGAAGACACTGGATAATAATCAAAAAGAAGAAATTACGTATAATAGTAGATCTCGGATGATCAAGATTCATCCTACACCTCAACTACCTTCTTCAAAATCAATGTACCATTTCTATCATATACCAGGATCTTTAAGATGAGTGGTTTATTTGTTGATTTGCTCAGTGTATATTTGCTGCTGATCGATTTGAATCTCTGTATTAAAAACCGCTGTCCATTCTTGTAGTTTGCTGGGAGTCCATCTTTGAGCGATGAGTTGGGATAAACCCAAACTTCAGATTGGTCTGAATCTTTCACGCTGGCAAGGACAAAGATATATCCACCTATAGGTTCCTCATTTGACTGCCTATTTATAATCCTGAAATTAATATTAATTTTCGATCTATCTCTTTTTACCTTTATTTCATCTATATCCACAAGTTTGGGAAAAGATGATTCAGTATAGTCAACTGTTGACATTGGCTCTGGGCTCTGGGCTTTCTCCTCCTTAATATAGTCATCCAATAAGGCAATATGTTGTTTGGATCTCTCAAGATTTTTAGTTGTCTTGATAAGCTCTCTGCTGAGTTCGTCTATTCTATCTGCCTGAATTTTATTGATTCTATAGATATCAAAGTAGGCATTAGTCAGAAAAATGGTAGCCATAATATAAAAAAGGAAGAACAGGGAGGCCAATAATATAAGGCGGGAAGATATCTTAAATGTCTTAACCTTACCTACCTTCTTGAAAATTATGATTGTTAGACGCTCTTTCTTCTTAGGGCGCCTTCTTATCTTCTCTTTCTTCCTACCGGGACCCATGTCTCTCTCTGGATTTTCCATTTCCCATCTCTCTTAATCAATTGAATCATTTTTTTCCCCCTATCATGGTATTGATCGGAGCTGTATTCTTGATCGAAGGATACTTTTGCCCTTTCAGATGATAGTATCTTTATCTTCAGATTGCTAATTGTGACCCTGATTTGAGCATATCTCTTATTGATTTCGGATTTGTGCCTCTTCCAACCCTTGCGGTCGAGTCCGAGAGAAAAAAAATCTTCTGAATAGATTGCCATGTACCTCTTAAGATCCTTCTCCTGCCAGGCCTTTTGCCAAGTAGATATCAGAGCTTTTATAACTAAAAAATCTTTCTCTCTTTGTAGCCTTGAGGGTACTTCCTGAGCAAGCTCCTTTTTTTTCTTAAAGAATTCATCTATTATCTTCCATTCAGGACCCCTTTTCTTTAAATAAAGCCTCTTCTGTCCAAGACTAAAAAATCCATTGCTCTTATAGACCTGACCAAACATGGCCAAGATGATTCCATCTTCCTTTAATATCTGCAAGTTATCTATTTTTATATCTATTTTACCATATTTTCTACTTAAACGCCTCTTATAGTCCCGCCACTGATACCAGTTCTTCCCTTTTGCCGCAAACTCTTTGCAATAAAAGGACATATAGAGATCGATGTGACCTTCTTTCCATGCCTCCAACCAGTCCATAATAAATCCCCTGATTTCTGCCCTGTTTTGTTGGAGCTTTTTCTTCTCAATAAAGTCTATCTGTTGGGTTATTATGATCGGTGTATTTATCCCGCCAATATATTTAGAAAGCTCAATTATGTCCTCGTTGCTAAAAACAATGCAGCCATTGGTATCCCGTGGCTTAAGTGTCTCAGTGGTTCCATGAATCCATATCCCATACCCTTTTCTCCCCAATTTGCGGTCCCTTGGATTGGGATAGTCAATTGGAAAGGCCCGGGCCCCATAAATAGAGGAAAGCTCCTTCTCTTTAAATAAATTGGTAACAAAATATATACCCTCAGGGGTCCTTTTATCATTCATGTCAGACTTAGGCCCCTTATTCTCGCCAGTGGAACAGGGATAGACCTTTAAAGGACAGTCTACATTGGTAGACTGGTAGAGGTAAGCCTTTTGGGTGTATTTTTCTACAAGCAGAATATATCCAGGATTTTGAAGGGGGAAAGAAAGTAGAGAATCTGGTATAAGGCCTTTTGCTTTTGCACCTAAAGCTACCGGCTTTGTTAGAGCAGCCCCTGTTATTTGAGGATAAATAATTAAAAGTAAAAAGAGTTTGACAGCTAAAAGGTTGGATTTTATTAACAAATTTCTATGTAATTTCAAAGATCCCATTTAAGCTTAGTAGACCCTGGTGGACTTGTAAGAATCAATTCTAATGATTTAGAAGGCTGAGGCTGATCTTTACTTCTTGAAGAGGAAACCCTGCTATTGGAATACCCTGTCAAAGATCTCCTCCACATGCTTTAGATGATAACTAAGGGAAAATATCTCCTCTATTTCCTTATTGTCAAGATACTTTTGGACATCCGGATCGCTTAGAAGAAGTTGCTTGAAACTCTCTCCAATATTCCAGGCCTGGAGAGAGATTCTCTGCGTTAGAGAATAGGCAAGCTGACGGGAGCACTCTTTGGCTATCAAGGCCAGTAATACCTGCTGAGAAAATATCAAACCCTTAAGTTTTTCAATGTTCCTGGCCATAGTATCCTTGTTTACCACCAGGTTTTTCATCATCCTTGTCAATCGATTGAGCATGTAATCTATAAGGATAGTGCTGTCTGGCGCAATTACCCTTTCCACAGACGAATGACTGATATCCCTTTCGTGCCAAAGTGGCATATCTTCCATAGCAGCAATGCTATTGGACCTAACAAGCCGGGCCAGTCCCGAGAGATTTTCCGAACCAATAGGGTTCTTTTTATGGGGCATAGCAGATGAGCCCTTTTGACCCGGAGTAAAGGCCTCTTCCACCTCCCCGACCTCTGTTCTTTGGAGATGTCTTATCTCTACGGCTATCTTTTCAATTGAGCCTGCAAGGATGGCCAGTGCAGTAAAATATTGTGCATGCCTGTCCCTTTGAATAATCTGGGTAGAGATCTCCGCCGGCTTAAGACCTAAATTATTGCAGACATATTTTTCGATTCCTGGAGGGATATTGGCAAATGTCCCTACTGCCCCGGATATCTTGCCGTAGCTTATCACATCCAATGCCTGTTCAACTCTTGTCAGGTTCCTTTTCATCTCGCTGTACCATACTGCCAGCTTAAGACCAAATGTTATGGGTTCGGCATGGATGCCATGGGAACGACCAATCATTACAGTATTCTTATGCTCAAAGGCCTTCTCTTTCAAAACATCTAAAAGATTGCGAACATCATCTATGATTATCTCCATTGCCTCTTTAAGTTGTAGGGCAAGGGCGGTATCTAAGATATCAGATGATGTGAGACCCATGTGGATGAAGCGGGCGTCAGGGCCAACATACTCCTCCACATTTGTTAAAAAGGCAATAACATCATGTTTTACCTCTTCCTCAATCTTTTGGATCCTATCAATAGAAAATTGTGCTTTTTTCTTAATATTTTCTACTGATTTCTTGGGAATCATCCCTTCTTTGGCCATTGCCTCGCAAACAAGTATTTCAACTTGAAGCCATTTAGCAAAGCGATTTTGGGGCTCCCATATCTTCGCCATCTTTGGAAGTGTATAGCGCTCTATCATGTAAGTACCCGAAATATACTGGCAATCGTCTTTCTTATAAGGTAATTTACTGATTAAATCAAGATAAATAGAGAGGTGTTAGGAAATAGAAAGGGAATAAGTTATTGATTTTTTGATTTCCTAATCATATCGTAACTTTTTAAAAAGTATAAGGCAAGCAATCGGCAATGTTGGACTCCCAAGCATAATATGTTGTAGTTTAGTTCATGAATTAGAAAAGGAATCCCGTGACATGAAACTAAAACCTGTATTTCTCTCCATCTTGTTATTATTACTTCCCTTGACAGCTATGGCTCAAGTCAAAAAAGCTAAAGGTTTTAAGACATTCACATTTTACCTGGAAAATGATGTCTTCGCTGATAGGGACCGTCATTATACAAATGGATTAAAGTTGACCTGGATTTCACCGGACCTGACGGACTACCAAAATAACTCCGGAGTGCCCAAATGGAGCTATCCTTTGATCAAGGGCCTGCCTTTCGTTAACAAGCCGGGATTTCAGCGCTCTATATCCCTATCCGTCGGGCAAAATATCTACACACCCGAAGATATCGAACGTAGTGATCTAATCAAGAAAGATCGTCCCTATGCTGGAATAGCCTACTTTGCGATTGGGTTTCACAGCAAAAGTAGTAGCCGTATGGATACCCTGGAATTTGATCTGGGTATTGTTGGTCCACATTCCTATGCAGAGGCATGTCAAAAAGTAGTGCATGAATGGAGTAATTCGCCTCATCCTAACGGTTGGGACAATCAACTCGAGGATGAGCTTGCTTTGGAGGCCATCTATGAGCGTAAATGGAAATTACTGCAGTCGGGGGTCGGCAGTGGTTTTGGCTATGATTTGATTTCGCGCCTGGGAGGTGGTTTGGGGAATGTCTATACCTATGCCAATACCGGAGCAGGGGTTCGGTTTGGGTGGAATCTGCCTAATGATTTTGGCACTTTTCTTATCGGCCCGGGTTGCGATAGTAACGCCCCATTTGATGAACGAGATCCTCGCTTTTTTAGCCATGAGCGGTTTGGAATCCATGTTTTTGCCGCCGTGGATGTGCGGGCTGTCCTGCGAGACATATTCCTCGATGGCAATACCTTCCGGGATAGCCATAGTGTGGATAAGAAGCCTTTTGTAACCGACTTTATGGCGGGGGTAGCGCTGATAGTCAATCGCTTCAAAATCAGCTATACTTATGTTTATCGGACGAAGGAGTTCAAAGCCCAAAAAGATGAACAGGTTTTCGGAGCAATTGCCCTTTCTGTTTCTTATTGAACTGGAAGGGAAATTGTAGATGATTGATAAAAAAATGAGCAAAATAAATGCTATTTTAATAACTTTTTAAATGGAGATAGAACATGCCTGGAAAAGATAGAGTCCCTCTGAACATAACGCACCTTCGGTGCGGACTTGTAGTGCAGAGCTTTAGCTCTGCCATTGAGATACAGGGCTGACCTGCCCGCCATGCGAG